>CACNTN010000004.1 GCA_902623395.1 uncultured Pelagibacteraceae bacterium
AACCTGAAATACTAAATTTAAGGGACTTAAACGAGGAAGATCCTGCAGAAATCCAAGCAAGTAAATACGATTTAGCTTACATAAAACTTAATGGATCAATTGGTTGCATGGTTAACGGAGCAGGCTTAGCTATGGCGACTATGGATATAATTAAATTACATGGAAAAGAACCTGCTAATTTTTTAGACGTAGGGGGCGGAGCCACAAAAGAAAAGGTGGCAGAAGCTTTTAAACTTATTCTTCAGGATAAAAATGTAAAAGGAATTTTAATTAATATTTTTGGTGGAATAATGAGATGTGATGTTCTTGCGCAAGGTGTAGTTGACGCCGCTAGAGAAATAAATTTAGCAGTACCTTTAGTCGTAAGATTGGCAGGAACCAATTTTAAAGAAGGAAAAGAAATATTAGATAAATCTAAATTAAAAATTCTTTCTGCATCAGATTTAAATGATGCAGCAAAAAAAATTGTAGAGGCGATTGAGAAGTAATGGCAATTTTAGTTAATAGAAATACAAAAGTAATTTGCCAAGGTTTCACTGGGATGCATGGCACTTTTCATTCTGAGCAGGCTTTAAAGTATGGAACAAAGTTAGTAGGAGGCGTGACTCCAAAAAAAGGAGGTCAAAAACATTTGGGTTTACCCGTATTTAATTCTGTTCATGAGGCAAAAGATAAAACTTTTGCTGATGCCACAATGATATACGTTCCACCAAAATTTGCAGGAGAAGCAATTATTGAGGCAATAAATGCTGAGATAAGATTAATTGTTTGTATAACAGAAGGTATACCAGTTTTAGATATGCTTAAAGTAAAGCAAATTCTAAATAAAAGTAAATCGAGACTTATTGGTCCTAATTGCCCAGGGATAATAACACCCGATGAATGTAAAATTGGAATTATGCCTGGAAATATTCATAAAAAAGGAACTGTTGGGATTGTATCAAGATCTGGAACTTTGACATATGAAGCTGTTGCTCAGACCTCTGTGAATGGAATGGGTCAATCAACATGTATAGGTATTGGTGGAGATCCAATAAATGGTACAAATTTTATAGATTGTCTAGAGTTGTTTCTAAAAGACGAAGAAACAAGATCAATCGTAATGATCGGAGAAATCGGCGGTACCGCAGAAGAAGAGGCGGCAGATTTTATAAAAAGAGAAAAAATAAAAAAACCTATGGTAGGTTTTATTGCAGGATTAACGGCTCCTCCAGGTAGAAGAATGGGACATGCTGGAGCCATTATTTCTGGAGGAAAAGGGGGTGCTGAGGACAAAATAGAAACTATGAAATCCGCAGGAATTACTATTTCAAGATCACCAGCTGATATAGGAAAGACACTTTATGAGAAACTTAATAGTTGATTTTTGATAATCTATGTTACAATAAATTTTTAATGTCGTCTTCAAAAAATAATACACTATATAAAAAGACATCCTTCTTAGCTGGAAATAACTCAGAATTTATAAAAGAATTTTACGCAGATTATATAGCTGATCCTGAATCATTGCCTTCAAGTTGGAAGAATTTTTTTGATGGTTTGAGTGACAATGAAAAGTTGATTTATGAAGATCTTAAAGGACCTAGTTGGTCTCCAGTTAAGAAACTAAAAAAACCATTGAGCTTAACTCAAAAAAATAATGAAAATGTCAAAAGTCAATCAGATTTGAGTTTAAGCTCTGTAAAACAAGCATCTAAAGATTCTGTAAGAGCTATAATGTTAATAAGAGCGTACAGAATCAGGGGACATCTTATTGCCTCTCTGGACCCTTTATCAATTCAAAAAAAGGAAGAGCATCCTGAATTAAAACCAGAGAGCTACGGATTTACTAAAAAAGATTATGATAGAAAAATTTTTTTAGATGGCGTGCTTGGTCTTCAGTATGCAGATTTAAATCAAATCTTAACTATTCTGAAAAAAACATATTGTTCAAATATTGGCTATGAATTTATGCATATGGGTGATCCAGATGAAAAATCTTGGATTAGGGATAGAATTGAAGGTCCAGAAAAAAATATTACTTTTACCGAAAATGGAAAAAAAGCAATTTTAAATAAGATAATACAAGCAGAAGGTTTTGAAAAATATTTACACGTAAAATTTGTAGGCACTAAAAGGTTTGGCCTTGATGGCGGAGAGTCATTAATACCTGCCTTAGAACAAATAATCAAAAGAGGTGGAAATTTAGGTGCAAAAGAAATTAAAATTGGTATGCCACATCGTGGAAGACTGAATGTTTTAGCAAATGTAATGGGAAAACCTTTTAAAGCCATTTTCAGCGAATTTTTTGGTAAAACAGTTAATACAAGTAAAGATTTTGAAGGAGATGTAAAATATCATCTAGGAGCTTCCTCTAATAGGGAGTTTGACGGAAATTCTGTACATATAAGTTTAACAGATAACCCATCACATTTGGAAGCTGTCAATCCAGTTGTTTTAGGGCAAGTTCGCGCAAAACAATTTTTTCATAAAGATAAAAATAGAAAAAAAGTAATTCCAGTTTTAATGCATGGTGATGCTGCGTTTGCTGGTCAGGGTATTGTTGCTGAGTGTTTTGCAATGTCTGGTCTTCCAGGTCATAATATCGGAGGAACAATACATATAATTGTTAATAATCAAATCGGTTTTACTACTGCACCAAGGTTTGCTAGATCCTC
Source organism: uncultured Pelagibacteraceae bacterium (assembly GCA_902623395.1). Taxonomy (GTDB): domain Bacteria; phylum Pseudomonadota; class Alphaproteobacteria; order Pelagibacterales; family Pelagibacteraceae; genus Pelagilacustribacter. Next base: position 2,658 of record CACNTN010000004.1, read on the forward strand.
TCCTTATCCTTCTGACGTAGCGAAAATTGCTCAAGCACCAATATTTCATGTTAACGGTGACGATCCAGAGGCCGTAGTACATTGTGCCAAGATTGCCACTGAGTATAGACAAAAGTTTAATAGAGACGTTGTTATAGACATGGTATGTTATAGAAGATTTGGCCATAATGAGGGTGATGAACCCTCATTTACACAGCCAATTATGTATAAAAAAATCAGATCACATCCTACAACTTTATCAATTTATGGAAAGAAACTCAGTGAGGAGGGATTAACCTCTGATTCTGATCTTAAAAACAAAAAAATAGAATTTAAAAATTTTTTAGAAAAGGAGTTTGTTTCATCAAAAAATTATAAATCTGAACTTAAATGGTTTGATGGTGCATGGTCTCGATTCAAACCTGGGCTGGGAAAAGACAAAAGAGGAGTAAGTGGTGTAGATAAGAATAAATTAACTGAAATAGGGAAAAAAATTTCAAAAATTCCAGAAGACTTTCATGTTCACAAAACACTGAGAAAGATATTTGATTTAAGAATGCATTCTTTAAAAGAGGGCAAATTTATTGATTGGTCTACAGCAGAAAGTTTAGCTTTTGGCTCTTTACTTACTGAAGGGTTTTCAGTTAGACTATCGGGACAAGATTCTGGTAGAGGAACATTCAGTCAGAGACATGCTGTTTTAAGAAATCAAGATAATCATGAAAGATATGTCCCTTTGAACAATATTTCAAAAGGTCAAAAAACTTTTGAAATAATCGATAGTCTGCTTTCGGAGTTAGCAGTTTTAGGATTTGAATTTGGATACTCTCTTTCTGAGCCAGAAACATTAGTTATATGGGAAGCACAATTTGGTGATTTTGCAAATGGGGCGCAAATTATTATAGATCAATTTATTTCATCAGGAGAATCTAAGTGGGGAAGAGCTAGTGGTTTGGTATTGTTGTTACCACATGGGTATGAAGGACAAGGACCAGAGCATTCATCAGCAAGATTAGAAAGATTTTTACAATTATGTGCGGGAGAAAATATACAAGTGGTTAATTGTACCACACCCTCAAATTATTTTCATGTCTTGAGACGGCAAATGCATAGAGAATTTAGGAAACCTCTAATTATAATGACACCAAAATCGTTACTAAGACATAAAAAATGTATATCTAATATATCAGAATTTACCAAAAAAAGTACCTTCCATAGAATTTTAGAAGATGATGCATACTTAAAGGTGAATAATTTATTAGAACTAAAAAAAAATGACAATAAAATAAAAAAAGTCGTAATGTGTTCTGGTAAAATTTATTATGATTTAGTTGAGGCAAGAGAAAAATACAAAAACGATACTGTTACTTTTGTAAGAATAGAGCAACTCTATCCGTTTCCTGTTAAAACCCTAGCAAATGTTTTAAAAAGATACTCAAAAGCAAGTTTCGTTTGGTGCCAAGAAGAACCTATGAACATGGGTGCATGGAATACTGTTAGAAACTATATTGATCGTACTCTAGAGATAGTTAATTTTAGCGATAAATCAGTTAAATATGTTGGTAGAAAAGCAGCCTCTTCTACTGCGACTGGAAATCTAAACAAACATCTTGCACAACAAAAAGAAATATTAGAAAAGATACTTAAAGATTAAATGGCAGAAAAAATTACAGTTCCAACATTAGGTGAGTCAGTTACAGAGGCTACAGTTTCAAAGTGGTTAAAATCACAAGGTGAAAAAGTTACAGCAGATGAACCACTTGTCGAACTTGAAACTGACAAAGTAAATGTTGAGGTTCCCTCACCTGTCAGCGGGGTGTTGGGTAGTATCGTTGTAAAAGCAGGTGAAACTGTTAACGTAGGTTCATTATTGGGGACTGTAGACAATTCTTCGACTAACAAAAAAAATATTACTAAAGAGGTAAGTAATTATAGTCCACCTAAAAAAGAAAAAAAGGAAACCGGGTTAAAAATTTTTGAAGACGAAGAAAGCTTAGATTTACCTGAGAACGAGGAGCCAATTCTGAAATTAGATGAGGAAGAACCATTAATTTTAGAAGAGGTCCATGAAGAAAAAAAATTTTCAAAGAGTGAAATGAAAGTCTCACCTGCGGCTAGAAAAATGGCAAACGAGGCAAAAGTTGATCTAAGAGAAGTACAAGGAACAGGAAAGAATGGAGTAATATTAAAAGAAGACATTATGAGTTTAATGGGTTCAAAACCTGCTCCTTCAGAAAGAAAAATTAAATTTGGTCCAGAGGAGAGAGTAAAGATGACCAGGTTAAGATTGACTATTGCAAAAAGATTAAAAGAAGCACAAGAAAATGCAGCAATGCTTACAACTTTTAATGAAGTTGATATGAGCGAAGTAATGTCAATGAGAAGTCTATACAAAGATGAGTTTCAAAAAAAATATGGTGTTAAACTTGGATTTATGTCTTTCTTTGTAAAAGCTTGTGTAATTGGCTTAAAAAATTATCCTTCAATTAATGCTGAAATTCAAGCCGAAGAAATTGTTTACAAAAATTATTACAATATAAGTATTGCTGTTGGAACAGATAGAGGTTTAGTTGTTCCTGTACTTAGGCAAACTGATGAAATGTCGTTTGCTGATATTGAAAAAAATATTGGTAACTTAAGTCAAAAGGCAAGAGACGGTAAAATAACAATTGAGGATTTACAGGGTGGAACTTTTACAATAACTAACGGTGGGATTTACGGCTCGATGTTATCTACACCAATACTAAATCCTCCTCAATCTGCAGTTCTAGGCATGCATAATATTGTTCAAAGACCAGTTGTGATTGAAGGAAAAGTGGAAGCAAGGCCTGTTATGTACTTAGCTTTATCTTATGACCACAGGATAATAGATGGCAAAGAGGCTGTATCTTTTTTAAAAATAGTGAAAGATTCTTTAGAACAACCAAAAAGGCTTTTTTTAAATATCTAATATGGAAAATAATTTTGATTTAGTTGTTATTGGCGGTGGTCCTGGGGGATACGTTTGTGCAATCAGAGCAGCACAATTAGGATTAAAAACTGCTTGTGTTGAGTCCAGAGGCGCTCTTGGCGGAACATGTCTTAATGTAGGATGCATACCTTCAAAAAGCTTATTAAATCTTTCAGAAAATTTTCATAAAGCTAAAAAGGACTTTGATAAGCAAGGTATAGAAATTGATGGTATAAAATTAAACATTGAAAAAATGATGTCTAATAAAAATAAATCAATCCAAGTTTTAACAAAAGGTGTTGAATTTTTATTCAAGAAAAACAAAGTTACTTATTTTAAGGGTAAAGGAGTTCTTTTTTCAAAAAATGACATTGTTGTTTATGAAAACGACAAGAAAAGATCAAATATTAAGACAAAATATATTGTTATCGCAACTGGATCAGAGGCAACCACTCTACCAGGGATTAAAATTGACGAAAAAAATATTGTTTCCTCTACTGGGGCACTATCATTTAATAAAGTACCAAAAAAATTAGTTATTATTGGCGGAGGCTATATTGGTCTAGAAATGGGTTCTGTTTGGTCAAGGCTAGGATCTGAAGTAACAGTAATAGAATATCTTGATCATATTACACCTGGAATGGATAGAGAAATTTCGAACGAATTCCAAAAAATATTAACTAAACAGGGTATTAAATTTAAGATGGAGTCGAAAGTAGACTCTGTAAAAAATAAAGGTAGCCTAGTTTCAATTAAATATACTGATGTAAAAAGCTCTAAGGAAGAAATCATTGAAGTCGATAAAGTTTTAGTTTCAGTAGGCAGAAAACCATACACAGAAGGTTTAAACTTAACAAAAGTAGGTATTAAAAAAGATGATAAAGGACGAATAAAAGTTAATGAGAAATTACAAACAACAATTAGCAATATATACGCTATTGGAGACGTAATTAAAGGGCCTATGCTAGCTCACAAAGCAGAGGAAGAAGGTATAGCTGTTGCAGAAATATTAGCTGGCCAAGCAGGTCATGTAAATTACGATGTCATACCTGGAGTAGTTTATACATCTCCCGAGGTCGCGACTGTAGGAAAAACCGAAGAACAACTAAAAGAATTAAAACAGTCCTATAAAGTTGGAAAATTTCCATTCCTTGCGAATTCAAGAGCGAAAGTAAATAACGAAACCGACGGATTTGTGAAGATTTTGGCAGATAGTAAAACTGATAAAGTTTTAGGCGTGCACATTATTGGACCACATTGTGGAGACATGATCGCTGAAATGGCATTAGCTATGGAATTTGGAGCAAGCTCAGAAGATATTGCTAGAACTTGTCATGCACATCCTACACACACTGAAGCAATTAAAGAAGCGGCATTAGCTGTTGATAAAAGACCAATTCATTTTTAAAAAAATTAAATTCTAATACTATTAATCTATGAAAGCACAAGTGTTGTTGCCAAAGATATTTAACTACCCATTTACATATATCTCTAATGAGAATTCATTACGAGTTGGGGATTTTGTAGAAGTGCCATTTGGTAAAAAAAAAGAAATTGGAGTTGTTTGGCCTGGAAAAAATTATAACCTTGAAAATATAAAATTAAAAAATATCAATAAAAAAATTAGCAATCTTTCTTTACATCAAGATTTCATAAATTTTATAAATTGGTTTGCTACTTATAATATGATGCCATTAGGATTAGTATTGAAAATGGCAATAGGAAGAGACATAATTGTTAGCAAAAATGATAAAGACATAATTCAAATTAAAAAAAAAGCAAAAAAATTTCAACTTAATGATGAACAAAAAAAGGCTTTGGACTTTTTAAATCTCAAAAAAAATAAGTTTGATGTGTCTGTATTACAAGGTACAACTGGCTCAGGTAAAACACTTGTATACTTTGAGAGAATAAAAGAAATCATAAGCAAAAAAAAACAAGCTTTAGTTTTATTACCAGAAATATTTTTGACAAATGAGTTTAAAATTAGATTTAATGACTTCTTCGGTTTTGAGCCAGCAATTTGGCATTCAAAAATAACTCAAAAAAATAAAAGAATAATTTGGAAAGGTATAATCAATAATAAAATAAAGTTAGTAGTTGGTGCAAGATCATCTTTATTATTACCATTTAAAAATCTTGGAATTATTGTTGTAGATGAAGAACATGACTCGTCTTATAAGCAAGATGAGGGTGTTATATATCATGCGCGCGATATGGCTATTTCAAGGGCATCCTTTGAAAAAATCCCAGTTAATTTGATTACTTCTATTCCGTCTGTAGAAACATTTAATAATATAAAAAATAAAAAATTTAGACATTTTAGAATTTTTAAAAGATATAAAGATTATCCTTTACCTAAAACAAAAATTATTAATCTTAATATCAATAAATTTAAAAATAATTTTATTGCAGAAGAAACTATCAAAATTGTAAAAAATTTTTTAAATAAAAAAGAGCAAGTATTATTTTTTTTAAATAGAAGAGGATATGCACCTTATTTAATTTGTAAAAATTGCGGTTATAAACAAACTTGTTCAAATTGTTCAATGTATTTAACTTTCCATAAGACTAAAAATAAAGCTATTTGCCATCATTGTTCTTTTGAAAAAGAAATAACCAGGAATTGTAAAGAAAATAAAAACTGTGAGTTTATAATGTATGGACCTGGTGTAGAAAAAATATTTGAAGAGATTAATAAAATTTTCCCTTCGAATAAAGTTGAAATTTTATCAAGTGATTATATGCAAAAAAAAGACCAAACTAAATCTTTATTTGCAAGAATTACCAATAATAAAGTTGATATCTTGGTTGGAACCCAAATGATTTCAAAAGGTTTTAATTTTCCTAAATTAAATTGTATTGTAGTAATCGACGCAGATTTTTCTGGCAGAGGATATGATTTAAGAACTACAGAAAAAAATATACAACTGTATCATCAACTAAGTGGTAGAGCAGGGAGATTTAGTCAAAATTCAATTATAGTTTATCAAACATTATCACCAAAAGATGAAACGTTAAATGAACTAATTAAAAATAACTCTGAAGAACTTTTAAAGAAGGAGCTTTTATTAAGAGAGAAAAACTTTTTGCCACCGTTTTCGAGGTTAATTGCTATTATCATTTCGGCAAGCTCACACAATTTAAGCTTACAGGGTGCCTCACAGATTAAGAATCATTTGCTGAAAATTGACAGTATTGAAATTATGGGTCCTGTGGACTCACCTTTTTTAAAGATTAGAAATAAATTTAGGTCTAGATTATTGATAAGATTTAAAGGAAAAAGCTTGATACAAAAAAAAATCACAAACCTTCTAAATACCTTGAAAATATCAAATAAAATTAAACTTATAGTTGATGTTGATCCCGTAAATTTTGGATAATTTTTAAATTGCTAACTTGATCAACATATACTCTTATGGTACGACACGCACATTACTTCACTATAATTTCTAATAACTAAAATGAGCGAAAAAAAATCTTTCTCAACAGAAACTTCAGAAAGGTATTCACGTGCTTTATTTGAAGTGGTTAAAGAAGCAGGTGAATTGGAAAAAATTGAAACTGACGTAAAAAACTTTCAATCTCTTTTAAAAGGGAGTTCAGAAATAAAAATTTTTTTTCATAACCCTACACAATCTATAGAAAATCAAAAAAATGCTATTCACTTTTTATCTAAAAGATTAAATTTTTCAAAAAATTTAGAAAATTTTTTTTTTCTTATAGTTGAAAAAAGAAGAATTTTTTATGTTTCAAAAATACTAGATACTTTCTTAAAGTTATGTTTAAAAAAAAGAGGGGAAATGAAAGCTTCTTTGATTTCGTCAAAACAATTATCCGAAAAAGAATTAGAAAGTATAAGCGAAGGTCTTTCATCAGCAATGGGATCGATAATAAAGCTTGAATATAAAATTGATAAAGAATTAATTGGAGGTCTAAAACTGCAACTTGGTAGCTTTATGATTGATACTTCAATAAAAAATAAATTAAAAAAATTTGAACAAAAAATGCTAGAAAATTAATATGTCAATAAATCCATCGGAAGTAACAAAATTATTAAAAGATCAAATTAAAAACTTTGGAGAAAAAGCTGAAGTTTCTGAGATAGGAAAAATCTTATCAGTAGGAGATGGCATCGCCCGAGTTTATGGATTAGATAATGTACAAGCTGGAGAAATGGTCGAATTTGATGATGGTTCAAAAGGGATGGCTTTGAACCTCGAGAATGATAATGTAGGTGTGGTTATCTTTGGAGATGATAGGAAAATTAAAGAAGGAGATACAGTAAAAAGAACAAAGGCAATTGTAGATGTACCTGTAGGTAAGGAACTTTTAGGGAGAGTTGTCGATGGTTTAGGAAATCCAATTGATGGTAAAGGTGCAATTTCTTCAAAAGTAAGAAAAAGAGTTGAAGTAAAAGCTCCGGGAATTATTCCACGACAGTCTGTGAGCGAACCAATGCAAACAGGATTAAAATCAATTGACTCTCTTATACCAGTAGGAAGGGGTCAAAGGGAATTAATTATTGGAGACAGACAAACTGGTAAAACTGCAGTAGCGATAGATGCGATTATAAATCAAAAAAAAATAAATGAATCTGAAGATGAAAAGAAAAAACTATATTGTGTTTACGTTGCAATAGGGCAAAAACGTTCTACCGTTGCTCAAATTACAAAAACTTTAGAGGAGGCTGGTGCTTTAAAATATACAACTATAGTTGCTGCAACAGCATCTGATTCTGCTCCGCTTCAATTTTTAGCTCCATATACAGGATGTACTATCGGTGAATATTTTAGAGATAATGGCATGCATGCTTTAATAGTTTATGACGATTTGTCTAAGCAAGCCGTTGCATACAGACAAATGTCGTTATTATTAAGAAGACCCCCAGGTCGAGAAGCATATCCGGGCGATGTTTTTTATTTGCATAGTAGACTTTTAGAAAGATCGGCAAAATTAAATGATACGAATGGAGGAGGATCTTTAACAGCTCTACCAATTATTGAAACACAAGCAGGCGATGTTTCTGCATATATTCCAACGAATGTTATATCAATTACTGATGGACAAATATTTTTAGAAACAGAATTATTTAATCAAGGTATCAGACCCGCAGTAAATGTTGGTTTATCCGTGTCAAGAGTTGGATCTGCTGCACAAACAAAAGCAATGAAAAAGGTCGCTGGTTCAATAAAATTAGAATTAGCTCAATATCGTGAAATGGCTGCATTTGCTCAATTTGGATCTGATTTAGATGCTTCAACACAACAATTATTAAACCGTGGTGCAAAATTAACAGAACTTTTGAAACAAGATCAATATTCACCAATGACAGTTGCAGAGCAAGTTATTTCAGTATTCGCAGGAGTAAAAGGTTACTTGGATGATATCGATTTAGATAAAATTAAAAAGTTTGAAAAAGATATTATTGAAAAAATCAAATCTGATAAACCTGAAATCATAGAATCTATTCAATCCTCAGGAAAATTAGAGGAAACTACAGAAAAAATGTTAATAAAAATAATCGAGGAATATAAAAAATAGATTATGCCTAGCTTAGATGATTTAAAAAAAAGAATTAAAAGCGTTAAATCAACACAGAAAATTACCAAAGCAATGAAAATGGTGGCAGCTGCAAAACTTAGAAAAGCTCAAGAAAGCGCTGAAAAAGGTAGGCCTTATAGTCTGAAAATGCAAAATATAATATTGAATCTTACAAATTCTATAAACGACCCTCAAAATGCACCTAAACTTTTAGTTGGAACTGGAGAGGATAAAAAATATTTATGTGTTGTTTTAACTGCTGATAGAGGATTGTGTGGTGGATTTAATTCAAATATATGCAAGCTTGCTAAAACGAATTTTAAAAAAATTTTAAATGAAGGAAAGAATTTAAAAATTATAACTGTGGGTTCAAAAGGGTTAGATCAAATTAAAAGAGATTATGGAAAATATGTGATTAAAAATTTTAGTTTTAAAGAAAAGAAACAAATTTCATTTAATGAAGCGAGTATAGTTGGTAACGAAATAATATCTTTATTTGATAAAAAGGAATTTGATAAATGCATACTATTTTATAACAATTTTAAAAATGTTATTACTCAAATCCCTCAGGCTCAACAAATAATTCCGGCTGAGAATAAGAAATCTAATGATAAAAATGAAAACCATCAATCTTATGAATTTGAGCCAGATGAAGATGAAATTTTGGAAGAACTACTTCCTAAAAATATTTCTACCCAGGTTTTTAGAGCCTTACTAGAAAATGCTGCAAGCGAACAAGGATCAAGAATGACGGCTATGGATAATGCGACCAGAAATGCTGGTGATTTAGTAGATAAGCTAACTATTAATTATAATAGAAGTAGGCAAGCATCAATTACAAAAGAATTAATAGAAATTATATCTGGAGCAGAAAGTTTATAATTATGGTTAAAAAGGGGAAAATAACTCAAATTATAGGAGCAGTAGTTGACGTAAACTTTGAGAATGATTTACCAGAAATTTATACTGCACTTGAAGTAAACAGTTCAGAAAATAAATTAATTTTAGAAGTTGCTCAGCATTTAGGTGAAAATGATGTAAGAACAATTGCCATGGATGCAACGGAGGGATTAAAGAGGGGTGATGAGGTAACTAATACCGGTGCACCTATAAGTGTACCAGTAGGTCCAGAAACATTAGGGAGAATTATTAATGTGATAGGCGATTCTATTGATGAAAAAGGTGAGGTAAAAACAAAAGAAAAGTGGCCAATACACCGACCAGCACCAAAGTTTACAGATCAAGCAACAGAGACTGAACAGTTGGTAACAGGAATAAAAGTAATCGATCTTTTAGCTCCCTACGCAAAAGGTGGTAAAATAGGTTTATTTGGAGGAGCTGGAGTTGGAAAAACTGTTACAATCATGGAGTTGATAAACAATATTGCAAAGGCTCACGGAGGATTTTCAGTGTTCGCAGGTGTTGGAGAAAGAACTAGGGAAGGAAACGATTTATATCATGAAATGATTGAATCAGGAGTTATAAAAACTGAAGGTAAAGGTTCAAAAGCAGCTCTTGTATACGGTCAAATGAATGAGCCTCCTGGGGCAAGAGCAAGAGTAGCTTTAACAGGTTTAACTGTAGCAGAGTATTTTAGAGATAAAGAGGGTCAAGATGTGTTATTTTTTGTTGATAATATTTTTAGATTTACTCAAGCAGGCTCAGAAGTTTCGGCTTTACTTGGAAGAATTCCTTCTGCTGTAGGCTACCAACCAACTTTAGCTACGGATATGGGAAATCTTCAAGAAAGAATTACATCAACAGATAAAGGTTCTATTACATCAGTACAAGCCATTTACGTACCAGCTGATGACTTAACTGATCCAGCTCCTGCAACGTCGTTTTCACACTTAGACGCAACTACAGTTTTATCAAGACAAATTGCTGAAATAGGTATTTATCCAGCAGTAGATCCATTAGACTCAACTTCTAGAATTCTTGATCCGAGAATAGTTGGTGAAGAACACTACAGAGTAGCTAGGGATGTGCAAAGAATTTTACAAGCTTACAAATCTCTTCAAGATATCATTGCAATTCTAGGTATGGATGAACTTTCAGAAGAAGATAAATTAACAGTTGCTAGAGCAAGAAAAATACAAAGATTCCTCTCACAACCATTTTTTGTTGCGGAGGTATTTACAGGATCACCCGGAAAGCTAGTAGATCTTGATGATACAATAAAAGGTTTCGATGCTATATGTAAAGGAGAATACGATCATTTACCAGAATCAGCTTTCTATATGGTAGGAGGGATTGATGAAGTTATAGAAAAAGCAGAGAAACTGTCAAAAGAAACTAAATAATGTCTGAAAATTTTAAAGTTGAAATAATAACACCTGATCAGTTAATTCTTAGAACAGAAACTAGTGAAGTGACTATTCCGTCATATGAAGGTCAAATGGGGATACTGAAAGATCACATTCCTCTAATTACTTTTTTAAGACCAGGTTTGATAAAGATTAAAAATGAAAAAGAAATAAAATATTATGTTGAGGAGGGAACAGTTGAGTTTTCCAATAATATTCTTCTAATTTTAACCTCAACGGCAAAAGATTATGAAAATTTAAAAAAAAGTTCTCTAAATGATTTAATAGAAAAAGAGGAAAAAAAGCTAAAAGATATTAATTTAACAGACAAAGAAAAATATATTTTGTCTTACAAAATTGATACATTAAAAGAGGTTAATTAATAATTACACTTATTTCTTTTACAAGACTAATATATAAATTTTTCTTAAAATCAACGATAACCTCAGGTAATTTTTGATGGTGAATCCATTTCCATTCTTTAAATTCTGGATTTTTTGTATTTAAATTAATTTCATCCTCCCTGCCTAAAAATCTAACAATAAACCATTTCTGTTTTTGGCCTTTAAATTTACCCTTCCATATGATGCCTACTAAATTTTCAGGAAGTTCGTATTCATATATCTTATCTATTTCTTTTAAAATCTTTATATTTTTAATACTTGTTTCCTCCATTAACTCTCTTTTCATAGCAGTTTTAAAATCTTCTCCTTGATCAACACCTCCCTGTGGCATTTGCCATTTATCTCCTGAGTTATCTTTTCTTTTTCCAACAAAAACCTGATTATTATTATTTAAAATGATTATTCCTACACCAATACGCATAGGTAGTTTTTTTTTATTCATAATCTAGGAATTGAAAAGTTTAATGGCGTAGTTTAATTGATTATCTTTCTCAGAATTAATTTTAAAATCATCTCCAATTTCTTCAACTAATATATCAGGTGTCACACCTACCTCAGAAATAGATTTACCAGATGGTAAATAGTATTTGGAGATAGTTAATCTCATACCTCCTCCATTTCTCAAAGGTATAATTGATTGAACAGATCCTTTGCCATAGGAATTCTCACCAAGAATGATTGCTCTTTTGTGGTCTTTTAAAGCTCCTGCGAAGATTTCTGATGCAGATGCTGACCCATTATTAATTAAAACAACTACTGGCTTACCTTGAATCTCATCACCTTTTTTTGCAAAAAATTTTCTAGTTTCAGAAGCTTTACGACCTTTGGTAGATACAATTTCTCCATCATTTAAAAAAAAATCGGTTATATTAATCGCTTGAGTGAGTAAACCCCCAGGATTATTTCTTAAATCAACTACATACCCTTTAATTTTGGAATTCTTTTCAAATTTTTTAATTGATTTTAAAAATTGGTTATCACTATTTTCATTAAATGATTTTAATCTTATGTAACCAATATTTTTCTTTTTACTAATAGTATCAGAACTAACTGATTGGATTTCTATTATTTTTCTTGTAACATTAAATTCTAGCAGCTTTTTTTTGTCTCTCCTTTTTATCGTGAGATTTATTGAAGAACCAACAGGTCCTCGCATTAATTTTACTGCTTCCATCAAAGATTTACCCTGCACTTGATCATCTCCAATCTTAACAATATAATCTCCAGCTTTTATGCCAGCCTTTTCGGCAGGCGTACCATCTATCGGAGAAATTACTTTAACAACTCCAGACTCCATACCAATTTCTATTCCTAAACCGCCAAATTCTCCTTTAGTATCTGTTTGCATTTCATTGAATAATTCTGGACTCATGTAAGCAGAATAAGGATCTAAGGATTGTAAAACTCCATTAATTGCTGAGTCCATCATTTCAGCCTGATTAACATCATCAACATAATCTTTTTTTATATTTTCTATAACTTCTCCAAAAAGATCAATTTTTTCATATAGATTATTTTTCGAAAAAACTGATGAATACAAAAAGTTAGAAACTAACACTAAGAAAATTAAAAATTTTTTCATATCATAGCTTTTTCTTTTGGAATTTCCTCTGACCACATTTTTTCTAAATCGTAAAACTCTCTTTTTTCAGGATGAAATAAATGAATTATTACATCATGTGCATCTACAAGTTTCCAATCACTGCTATCTTTACCCTCAATTCTACAGTTATCGATGCCAATTTTTTTTAATTCCATCACAAGTATTTCTGAGAGAGATTGAAGATGTCTCGAGGAAGTTCCAGAGGCAATTATCATATAGTCAGCTATATATGATTTATTTTTTAAATTTATAGAGGTAATACTTTGAGCTTTGTTATTATCAAGGATTTTTTCAATATTATTTTTTATCTCCACAATTTGCATTAAAAATTAATTTGTGATGTTTTTCTTAATTTTGTTGAAGAGATTAATATAGGTTTGTTATCTATAAAAATAATTTTATTTTTCAAATATTTTGCCACTTTTGATTTCCTACCCTTTCTATCATATCCTTTCCTAGAAAAAACTATTAATTTTGTTAATTTGACTATCTTTTTCCAACTTTTCCACTTATGAAACTCGATCAAGTTGTCTGATCCAATAATCAGATAGATATTTTGAAGTTTTTTTTTATTTATAAGGTAATTTATTAAATTTATAGTTCTAGATGAGCCTGTTATTTTATCTAGGTAAACTACTTTAATTTTTTTTATCCCATGTGTAATTTTTTTTGCTTTAGCCATTCTCTGAGAGAGTGGAAAAAAAGTTTTACCTTTAAATGGATTTTGCTTTGTAATAATCCATAAAACTTTATTCAACTTAAGCTTTTTTATTGCTATTTTAGATATTACTAGGTGACCTTTATGTGCAGGGTCAAAGCTACCCCCTAGTATTCCAAAAGATTTATTCAAAAATCTAACCATTTTATTATGGCCTAATAATTCCCTTACCAGAAACTAAATATTTATATGATGTTAATTGATTAATTCCAACTGGCCCCCGCGGCGGGAGTTTATTAGTAGAAATTCCTATTTCACCCCCAAATCCAAATTCACCACCATCAGCAAATTGAGTTGAAACATTATGCATAGCTATTGAACTGTTTACTCCATTAAAAAAAATTTCAGCATTTTTTTTGCTATTAGTAATAATACTATCAGTGTGCATTGTGCCATATTTTAATATATGTTCTACAGCAGCTTCTACATTTTTCACTGTTTTAATTGAAATAATTGCATCAAGATATTCTGTCTTCCAATCTTTCTCAGTGGTTTTTTTCAATTTGCCTCTAAAAATTTTGTTTATTTTTTTATCAGCTCTAACTTCGCAACCTGAATTTAAAAGAGCATTAATTATTTCTTTAGCATGTGAGTTCAAAGCCTTCTCTTCAATTAGAACACTTTCGACTGCGCCACAAATACTAGTTCTTCTCATTTTTGCATTAATGATTAAATCTTTCGCCATTTTAATATTTGCAGTTTTATCAACATAAATGTGGCATAATCCTTCAAGGTGACCAATAACATGTACATTAGAAAATTTTTGTACTTTTTCTACTAGTCCTTTGCCTCCTCTTGGCACTATAACATCAATATATGCACTCATTTTTGACAATAATTGATCTACTATTTTTCTATTTTTATTTTCAATAAACTGAACACAGTTTTGATTAACATTATTTTTTCTTAAATTATCTCTGAATAAATTAGCTAATAATCTATTTGAATAAAAAGCTTCAGATCCGCCTCTCAAAATAGAGCAGTTTCCTGATTTTAAACATAATGCCGCAACATCAGCAGTTACATTAGGCCTGCTTTCATATATTACACCAATGACACCAATTGGAGTTGTTACTTTTTTTATATTTAGATTATTAGGTCTACGCCATGTTTCTAAAACTCTTCCAATTGGATCTTTAAACTTTGCTATTTCATTTATTGAATTTCTAATACCTTCTATTCTCTTTTTATTCAAAATTAATCTATCAACTAAATGTTTTCTTTTAACATTTTTTACATCTTTTAAATTTTCTTTGATTATTTTATTTGTATTTTTTTTAAGTGATTGATTGTAATTATCTAAAACTTTTTTAATTTTTTTATGCCTCACGTCCTTAAGATCTTCAAAGGCTTTTTTGGCATTTTTTCCTATTTGCTCTAAATAATTCATTTATAATAATACCATATCATCTTTATGAATAACCTCAGTTTTGCTCAGGTAACCAAGAATTGTTTCGATCTCTTTACTTTGTTTGCCTTTAATTTTATCTATTTCAGTTGAGCTAAAAGATGATAATCCTCGAGCTAACTGATTATTATTCTGATCTAAAATTATTACATTTTCTCCTTTTTTGAAATTTCCGTTAATTTTAGTTATCCCAGCCGCGAGTAGGCTTTTACCATTTGATAAAGCTTTAGCTGCTCCACTATCAATATAAATAGTTCCATTGTAATTAAGAGAACCAATAATCCATTTTTTTCTAGCATCTAATGAAGAAATTTTTGGTAAGAAATGTGTATACTTTTTATTTTTAATCATATTTGAAATCGGATTATTTACTTTACCATTTGCAATAAACATATGACTGCCTGAATTCATGCAAATCTTAGCAGCATCCAATTTTGTAGTAATTCCCCCTGAGCCAAATTTATTTTTCTTATTATCTACCATAGAAATAATTTTCTCATTAATTGAAGTTACTTCTTTTACAATTTTTTTGTCTTTCGACTTATCGTATAGCCCATCAACATCAGAGAACAAAATCAATATATCAGCCCCAATTATTTGAGCTACCCTTGCAGCTAGTCTGTCATTATCTCCATATTTTATTTCACTAGTTGCCGTTGAATCATTTTCATTGACCACAGGAATAGCTTTTAGTTTAAATAAATTGTCAAATGTTCTTCGTACATTAATAGCTCTTCTTCTTTGTTCGGTGTCATCTGGACTAATTAAAATTTGACCAGTCTTAATTTTATATTTATCAAATATTTTTTGAAATTCTCCTGCCAGATGAATTTGTCCGATTGCTGCAATAGCCTGGCTCATCTCTAATTTAATTTTTCCTTTTTTAATCTTTAGATGTTTTTGGCCAAGAGCAATTGCACCTGAAGAAACAATTACAAAGTTTTTCCCTTTTCCATATTTTTTAATATCTTTAATAAGGGAAGTTACCCATTTTTCTTTAAAAATACCTTTGCCGTCAACTACTGTCGCAGATCCAAGTTTTAATACTATTTTATTTGCATTTTTAATTAGCATATTTTATCAATAATTTTTTTATTTTTTGAATATCTTTGTTAGAATAAACAGATATAATTTCATAATTATTTTTAATTTTTTTTTTAAATTCTTTTAATTTTTCATTTATCTCATCATTATCTAATAAGTCCGACTTATTGAAAAAAATGATCTCTTTTTTTTTTATTAAACTTTTATCATAATTAGATAATTCTGATTTAATTTTCTTATAAGAATTTAATAAATCATTTTCTGATAAATCAATTAAGTGAAGTAAAATTTTACACCTTTCTATATGTCTCAGGAATTTATCTCCAAGACCAATACCTTTATGTGCGCCTTCCACTAAACCAGGAATATCAGCTAAAGTAATCTCCTTACCTCCGTAGTAGGACACTCCTAAATTTGGATTAATTGTTGTAAAAGGATAGTTTGCTATTTTTGGCTTTGCTCTTGTTAACGCTGCAAGTAAACTGGATTTACCAGCATTTGGCTTACCAATAATTCCAATATCAGCAATTACTTTTAATTGAAGCCATATCCAAAATTCTTCACCTAATTTTCCATTAGTTTTTTTTCTAGGCGCTCTATTTGTCGAACTTTTAAATCTTACGTTGCCAAGCCCACCTTTGCCTCCTGATGCCACAAGATATTTTTCTTTATTTTTTGTAAAATCATAAATTAAGGTATTATTATCCTCCTCATATACTTGGGTTCCTAATGGAACTTTTAAAATCAAATCTTCCCCATTAGCTCCAGTTTTATTTCTTTTACTCCCAGGTTTCCCATGTTGTGCTTTGAAATGTTGAGCATACCTGAAGTCAATTAACGTATTAAGGTTTCTATCTGATTGGACAATTATAGACCCACCATCACCGCCGTCACCTCCATCTGGCCCGCCGTACTCCACAAACTTTTCTCTTCGAAAGCTTGCAGATCCTGATCCACCATTTCCAGCTTTAATATAAATCTTTGCTTGATCTAAAAATTTCATTCTTATTTTAGTATAAATAACTTTGGTTATTTATATATATTTAATTGGGGATTACAGAAACAAAAGTTCTGTTTAATTTTGATTTTTTGAATTTTACTTTTCCTTTGATCAAAGAATAAATAGAGTGGTCTTTACCCATACCAACATTGTCACCAGGGTGAATTTTTGTCCCTCTTTGTCTAACTATAATGTTTCCAGGTATTACAACTTGGTCACCATATTTTTTTACTCCAAGACGTCTACCTTTACTATCTCGGCCGTTCTTCGATGATCCACCTGCTTTTTTAGTTGCCATTTAATTTCCTATTTTTTTGCTACCTTTTTTATAACTTTTTTCTCTTGTTTGATAGGCTTCTTTTTTTCGACGATTTTAGCCTCACTTATAACTTTCCCACCTTTAGCTACAATTTTTGTGATTTGTATCTTTGAATGACGTTGTCTATGCCCATTCTTCTTTCTTGAGTGTTTTCTTCTTCTCTTGTGAAAAATTAATATAGTTCTATCTTTAACATTATCTAAAAGTTTTGCTTCAACTGTTGCCCCGTCAATTTTAGGACTTCCAATTTCAGTATTTTTGTCATCATTCAAAAGTAAAACGTTATTAAATTTAATGGTTTCTCCAACTTTAGCGTTAAGTTTTTCAATTTCTAAAATTTTACTTGCAGATACTTTGTACTGCTTTCCACCTGTTTCAATTATAGCAAATGACATAAATTCTCTTTTTTTAATTTCCACGCAATATAGCTCTCAGTGCTAGCAAGTCAAGATTATTGAGGTTAAAAAGAGTCCTTTAAATCTCGTAATTTTGAAAAAACTTCAACATCAGATGAATCTTTTAAGCCTAAGCGATGTTTTATTTCAGGATCATTACACCTTAGGAAAATATTTGTTTTAATTTCGTCAGCTACAGTAGATGGTACAGTTGGTTGGTTAGTGCTTAGTTTTTTGTCAATATCAATTTTTTTATTTTTCAAATGGGTATTATTTGAATCGTATTCTAAACAGAAATTTAAATTTGATTTTGTATACTCATGTCCGCAATAGACTTTTGTATCAGGAGGAAGATTTTTTATTTTATTTAAAGAATTAAACATTTCTTCATGTGTGCCCTCAAATACTCTGCCACACCCTAGAGAAAATAACGTATCTCCAGTAAAAGCAATTTTTTCCTTTTCAAAGAAAAAAGCAATATGACCTTTAGTGTGACCTGGAATAAAAATTACTTTAAACTCTAAATTTCCAATTTTGTACTTTTGATTTTCTTCAAGTAATATATCTATTCCCGGAATACGATTTTTGTCCGAATTAAAACCTAAAATTTTAGAGTTATATTTTTTTTTAAGGTCTAGGTTAGCACCTATATGATCAGCATGATGATGAGTATTTAAAATAAAATCCAACTTTTTATATTTGTTAATTATTCTATCACAAGCGTTGAATTCAGAGGGATCTACTATCGAAGTTGTACCTGTTTCTGTCTCATTAATTAAATAACTGTAATTGTCACTTAAGCATGGAATAATTTCTATAATCATTTATCCTATTAAAAAAATCCCTAATTTCGAAAAGAGATTTTTTATCTCTAAATTGCTCTTTTTTATTAATGAAGTTTTATCTTCACTAACCCCAACAACTTTTTTGATGTTTATATTTTTTTCATCACAAAACTTAAATAGATCTTTAATAGTACACATATGTAGGTTAGGAGTATTATACCAAGTATTCGGTAAAGTTTTGGTAACTGGCATTTCACCGAAAAATAAAAGTTTAATTCTAACTTTCCAGAAGCCAAAATTTGGAATTGAAACAATTACAGACTTCCCTATTTTCAAAAGATTTTTTAAAACTTCTTCTGGTTCATAAAAAGCTTGTAATGTCTGGCTAAGTACAACATAGTCAAAAGATTGATCAGGAAATTGATGAAGTTCTGTTTCAGCGTTCCCTTGTATGACTGGTAAACCTTTGCGTATGCACTGTTGTACATTATCTTGGTTAAGCTCCAATCCACGAACTTCTATATTTTTTTCCTTTTTTAGAAAATTCATCAAAGATCCATCTCCACAACCAACATCTAAAACTCTTGTGTTGTTAGGTAACAAATCAGCAATTACTTTAAATTCTTTTTTCATTTTTAAATTTTTCGTACATTGAATCTACAAAACCCTTGAGTGTTTTTAAAAATTCTGGTTCATTTAATAAGAAAGAGTCGTGCCCTTTATCCGTAGCTATTTCTGAATAAGAAACATCAGCACCTGAGGAATTTAACGCAATTACTATGTCCTTATTTTCTTTTGTTGTATAAAGCCAGTCTGAAGAGAATGATATCACTAAAAATTTTGTGTTTTGATTTTTAAAAGCTTCAACTAAACCACCATTAAACTGCTTTGAAAGATCAAAATAATCCATAGCTCTCGTTATATAAAGAATTGAATTCGCATCAAATCTTTCCACAAAAGCATAACCTTGGTGTCTTAAATAACTCTCTACCTGAAAATCTGCATTAAAACTAAATTCGTAATCTGCTTTTTCTTGTAATTTTCTTCCAAATTTTTCCTGCATACCTTTTTCAGATAAATAACTTATATGCCCAACCATCCTAGCAACAGCTAAGCCATTTTTTGGCTGCACACTTTTCGAAACATATTTTCCATTATCCCACACAGGGTCAGCCATTATAGCTTGGCGCGCTAATTCGTTTAGTGCAATATTCTGAGCACTATGACTTGAACTACAAGCTATTGGGATAGCCGAAAAAGTTTTATCAGGAAATGTTGCACAAAATTGTAATAACTGCATACCACCCATTGATCCGCCAGTAGCGCATAAAAGTTTTTTTATACCGAGGTGTTCCAGTAAAGACTCTTGAGCTTTCACCATATCTTTAATGGTGATTACTGGAAATTCTAAACCATATGGTTGGTTGTTTTCGGGGTTCGTATCTTTTGGTCCAAGAGAACCCATGCAACCACCTATTACATTTGCACAAATTACAAAATATTTATCAGTGTCAATAGCTTTGCCAGGACCAACAGCAGTGACCCACCAGCCTTCTTTATTTGTAATAGGATTTGTGCCGGTGACAAATTGATCTCCCGTCAAAGCATGAAAAACAAGAATAGCGTTATCTTTATTAGCATTAAGTTTTCCATATGTTTCATATGCTAGTGGAAAATTATTTATTGTTTTACCACAATCAAGTTTGAGTGGTTTTTTCACTAAAATTTTATTTATATCTTCAATTTTTCTATTCATCCAAAAAAAAAGCCCAGCTAAACTGGGCATCACCCTTTTTAGCTAAATTTATTATGCGCTCGCAATATGGTTAAATCAGCGCGTTATCTATTTACTAGATCATCACAAACTTGTCAATTTTATATAAGATAAAGACTTCTAGAAAAACTCTAACAATTTGGATATTACATTAATAAATGAGGTTACCTAAACCAAATAATATACAAGCAGAGAAATACTTAGCTGGTATGAGCTTTTTTAAAAAGAGGTTAGCCAAGGTAAAATTATCTGCTAATGAATCTGCTCTAGGACCAAGTCCAAAGGCAAAAAAAGAATACATGAAAGTGTCAAAAAACTTAGCAAGATATCCCGATACCAATGGAACCTTCTTAAGAGAAACTTTATCAAAAAAATTTAAACTAGATAAAAATAGAGTTATTTTGGGATCAGGGTCTGATCAGATTTTTGAGTTAATCTGTAAATCGTATCTAAAAAAAGGGGACGAGGTAATTGTGCCCAAGTACAGTTTTATTATTTACAGAATTTACAGTAAAATGAATGGAGCGAAAGTCGTTTATTCAAAAGAAAATAACTTTACTGTTTCAGTAAAAGATATTTTAAAAAAGGTTACTAAAAAAACAAAAGTTGTTTTTTTAGCTAACCCTAATAATCCAACAGGAACTTATGTTGCCAAAAAAGACTTATTATTTTTAAGAAAAAAATTAAGAAGCAATATTTTATTAGTTGTTGATGATGCTTATTTTGAATACGTAAAACAAAATGACTACGCCTCAGCTTTAAAATTATTTTCAAATTTTAAAAATGTGGTAATAACAAGAACATTCTCAAAAATATATGGATTAGCTGGACTACGAGTAGGGTGGGGATATGCATCAAAAGAAATTATTGAAACACTGAATAAGATTAAGCCACCATTCAATATAAATAGAGCAGCTCTGTTTGCTGCATCAGCTGCAGTTAAAGATAATTCTTGGTTAAGTAAAGAAATCAAGCACGTTAATAACTGGAATGAAAAAATGTTTATTGAGTTTAAAAAAATGAAAATTGACACCAATAGAAGCTATAGTAATTTTTTACTAGTTAATTTCAACAAAGTAAAAATTAAATCATCAAGAGTTTTTAAATTATTAGCTAAAGCAGGAATTTTAGTTCGGAAAATGGATGTTTATGGTATTAAGAATTCATTGAGAATTACGATTGGAAAAAGTGAAGAAAATAGAAAATTAATTTTCAAAATGAAAAGAATATTAAATGTTTAATAAGATAAGTATAATTGGATGTGGTTTAATTGGCTCTTCAATTTTGAGAGCTGTAGAAGAAAAAAAATTAGCATCTAAAATGAGTGTTTACGATAAGTCATCTAAAGTTAACGAATATTTAAAAAAAAACTTTTCAGTAGAAATTTGCACCAACATCTCAGATGTAGTTAAGGACTCCGATTTAGTAATAATCGCTTCTCCTTTGAGTAGCTATAAAGAAATATTACTTTCCATCCAATCTAATTTAAAAGAAAATGTAATCTTAACTGATACTGGCTCCGTTAAAAAAGAGGTAAATAAAATTATTTGCAACTTAAATCTTAAAAAGGTTAATTGGATTGCTTCACATCCTATAGCTGGAACAGAATACAGTGGTCCAGAAGCTGGTTTTGCAAGTTTGTTTAAAAATAGATGGTGCATAATATCAGCCGACAAAAAAGTTTCTGAAGATAAAATAAAATCTTTAGAAAATTTCTGGTCAAAGCTTGGAAGTAAGACAAAATTTATGACATTTGAAGACCATGACTATGTCTTATCATTAACTAGCCATTTACCACATGCTGTAGCCTACAGCATTGTAAAAACTGCTATTAATAATGAAGATAAATTTAAGGACGAAGTCATTCAGTATAGTGCAGGTGGTTTAAGAGATTTTACAAGAATAGCAGCCTCAGATCCTTTAATGTGGAAAGATATATTTATTGATAATAGTGACAACATTATAAAGGTTTTAGACAATTACTCAAAGAGTCTAAATGAAATTAAAGATGCTATTAAAAATAAGGATAGTAAAAAACTTTTAGATATTTTTTCATCAACCAAAAAAGTAAGAAAAGAAATTATCGAAGCTGGTCAAGATACAGATAAGCCAGATTTTGGAAGAAAATAATTATTAGAACTTTTTTATTTCAGTATAAATTTTATTTTCTACATCTTTGATAAATTCTTCACTATCTTTACCCGGCATTATCGGCTCTAAAAATGAAATATGAATATCACCCGGGTATTTCATAAAACTTCTTTTTGGCCAAACTTTACCAGTATTAAGAGCTACAGGAATACAAGGTAAATTCAGAGTTTTATAAATTCTTCCAATTCCTTTTTTAAAGGGCGGCTGCTCATCAAACTTAACTCTTGTTCCTTGGGGAAATATTAAAAGCGGTCTTTTACATTTTTCAATTTTTTCTTTCACCTTGTCAAAAAAGTTCAAATTTTCTTTTGTTGTTATTTCTCTTACAATTGCTATTGAACCTATTTTTCTTAAATACCAACCAAACAACGGAATATTAAGGAGTTCTCTTTTTAAAATGAAAATTGGACCTTCCAAGGGTATCTGAAGAGCAAAAGTTTCAAACATAGACTGGTGTGCAGAAGCAATAAAATAATTATCAACTTTTTTAAGATTTTCTATTCCATGAAAGATTACTTTTGTATTTAAGATAATTCTTAAAATAAGCACTATATATTTTGCAGACAACCTACCAAAAAAAATGGTGAACTGACTAGGTAAAAATAAGGTTGGTATAGCTAAAATAAAAATTGTTATGAGACCAACGTATAAAAAAATATTAAAAATTAATGATCTAATTAATTGCATTAAGAATTAATCAATTTTAGTAAATTTTGCTTCTTTCTAATATATCTTAGTTTATTTTTATTGATTAAAATTTCAGCAACTAATGGTCTAGTATTATAATTTGAGGACAATGATGATCCGTATGCCCCTACATTAGTTATGGCTACAAATTCATTTTCATTAATTTTAGGATAGTTTTTATAAACTCCAAATTTGCAAGTGCTCTCGCATATTGGTCCTACAAATTCTATTTTACCTCTCATTTTTGATGATTTTTTTGAAATTGGAATAATTTTATGAAATGCTTCATATAAAGCGGGGCGCATAAAATCATTCATACCAGCATCTAATATAATAAAGTTTTTATTAGTTCCTTTTTTAATAAATTGTATTTTACTAATTAATAGTCCGGTATTACCAATAATGGATCTACCTGGTTCAAAAATTATTCTACAATTTAACTTTTTAGAAAAATTATGTACCAGTTTAGAATATTTGCTTAAATTAATAGGTTTTTCTTTATCAGTATAATTAATACCAAAACCACCGCCCAAATCGACATATTTTAAATTTAGTTTTAATTCTTTTATTAATTTACTCATTACATTTAGAGTTTTTCTAAAAGGCGCATCGTTTAAAATTTGACTACCAATATGCACACTTAAGGCATCTAATTTTACGTTTTTAAAAGATTTTACAGTTTTTAGAAAAACCTTAAAATTTTTAATCGATAAGCCGAATTTATTTTCAGCTTTACCAGTTGATATGTTTTTATGTGTTTTCGCATCGACATTAGGATTTAACCTAAAACCGATTGAAACTTTTTTTCTTATTTTTTTAGCCAAATTATTTACTAATTTAGCCTCACTTTCAGACTCACAATTGATTAATAAAATTTTCTTGCTAATTGCAATTTTTAACTCATCCTCTGTTTTTCCAACTCCAGAAAAAACAATTTTATTTGGTTTGATGCCTGCCTTTAAAGCTTTTAATAGTTCACCACCTGAAACCACATCAGCTCCAGCACCTAATTTACCAAGAACTCTTAGTATGTTTAAATTACTATTCGATTTTGCAGCAAAACAAATTAAAGGATCAGTTTTTTTAAATGTGTTAGCAAAATTTAAAAAATTGAAAGCAATTTGATTTTCTGAATAAATATAAAAAGGAGTTTTATTTTTTTTTAAAATATTCTTGATTGACAGTCTTTCAACAAATAAATTTTTACCTACATATCTTAAATTTTGCATAAGATTATGAAATTATATTGATTTGATCTATTTTCCCTTGGTATTGTGGCTCAGATCTTTTTCCGCAACTAGTCAAAATAAAAATCATCAAGAAGAAAACAGTTATAAGTTTCATTAAATTTCCTTTTTATATTTTTTTATCATTGATTTAACATTAATAACAGATGTTCCTCCATGAGATTTTTTTGAATTCATAGAATTTTTAACATCAAATACTTTTAAAACACTTTTATCTAAATCTTTATAAAATTTTTTGATTTCTTCCAAACTCAATTCGGATAACATCTTTTTATTTTTTTCTGCATAATTAACAAGTTTTGCTGAAATACCGTAAGACTCTCTAAATGATAAATCTCTATTTTTAACAAGATAGTCTGCAAAATCCGTTGCTGTTGTGTAACCTTGGTTAGCCATAAAAAGCATATTTGTTTTATTAGCATTTACAGAACTGATTAATTCAGCACTCATAGTAAGTGTATCTTTCAAAGTATCATAGCCACCAAAAACTAACTCTTTGTCGTCCTGCATATCTTTAAAATATGACATGGGAAGACTTTTCATTATTGTAAGCATTGCATTTAACTTTCCATAATTTATTCCAACTTTTCCTCTAATTAATTCTGCAGGATCAGGATTCTTCTTTTGTGGCATAATTGACGATCCTGTAAGCATGTTATCTTTAAATGAAATTAAATTAAAAGCGTCAGAATTATAAATAATAAAATCTTCAGCCAATCTAGACAAGTGCATTGCGCAAACAGCAGAAGCATACAAAAAATCAATTGCAAAATCTCTATCGGCTACAGAGTCCACAGAATTATCTGTAGGTTTTCTAAAACCAAGTTTTTTTGCAGTATAAGTTCTATCTATCTTATAAGATGTTCCTGAGAGCGCCGCAGATCCAAGTGGACACTCATCTAAGAGTCCAAGATTATTTTCAAATCTTTTTTTATCTCTTTTTAACATTTCATAGTATGACAACAAATAATGAGCGAATGAAATAGGTTGTGCATTTTTTAAATGTGTCAATCCAGGCATAACCGTATCTATATTTTTTTCAGCTTTTTTAATTAGATTTTTCATGACAACTGAAATATCTTTTATAATTTCGTTTGATGCTTCTTTAATCCATAATTTAAAATCAGTTACCACTTGATCATTTCTAGATCTAGCAGTATGCAGAAATCCAGCTGAGGGACCAATTATTCCAAATAGTGCTTTTTCTATATTTAAATGTATATCTTCATATTTCTCTTTAAATTCAAAATTGCCATTTTCTATTTGTACCTTAATTTTTTTAAGTCCATTTATAATTTTATTACCATCTTCACTTTTAATGATTTTTTGTTTTATAAGCATCTGTGTGTGTACAATAGATGCAGATATATCTTGTTCATAAAGTCTTTTATCAATATGAACTGAAGACCCAATTTTTTGAAAAGATTGGGACATTTTGTTTTTAAATCTATTTGACCAAATTGTTTTATTTTTCATCTTACTGTGTTATTTCTAATTTAAATTAATATGAAAATTAGTAAATCTTTTAAAATCTATATTCACATAATCCTTCTATATTTGATTGGCCAAAATCTTTACGGGGCAGAAGATTTTTCAAAAAATATAGTAATTCACGAAAAACCGACTCAAATTAAAGAATTAAAATTCAAAGATTCAGATCTTAATGAAGTGGATTTAACTAACAAAAAAGGCAACATCATGATCTTGAATTTCTGGGCAACTTGGTGTGCACCTTGCAAAAGAGAGATGCCCTCGCTCGAAAAATTAACTAATCAATTCCCGCAAGTCAAAGTTTATGCCATTAACATGGAACAACCTAATAAACTAAAAGTAAGAGACTTTTTCAGAAGTATTGATGTTGCTAGTTTGGATACTTACTACGATCCTAAATTGAAATTAGTAAAGCAATTCAAAATGCGAGGTCTTCCTACAAGTATTTTAATCGATAAAAATGGCAATGAATTTGGGAGAGTCATCGGTGAAATTGATTTTGTGAGCGATGATTTTATCAGTTTAATAAAAAAATATATTTAGTTTTTAAAAAAATAAGCCATTAAAACCAAAACTATAATCGCAATAAATTGAAGTAGGACCCTTAATTGCATTAATTTATTAGAATATTTTTTACTAGTACTTCCACCCTTAAATAAAGTATATATACCCATTATTAAAACTATGGCTACAGCGCCTAATAAAGTGAAACCTATAAAATTAAAAAAAAACTCAGACATTAATATTCTACTATCATGACCTATTCATTAAATACAATTATTTTAGAACCACTTTCTAAAAATAAACCCAAAAACGCCGTAATACTTTGCCACGGTTATGGTGGAGATGGAAACGACATCTCAATACTTGCAAATTATTGGCGAGCTCACTTACCAGATACAATATTCATTTGTCCTGATGCTCATGAGAAATGTGCAGCAAGTCCATCAGGTTTTCAATGGTTTGACCTTATGGATCAAACACCAGAACAAGTTTTAGCTAAATCACTGGTCGCAGAAAACAAATTAAATAAACTTATTGATGAGGTAAAAAAAAATAATGATTTAAAAGCCAATCAAATTATTATTGGTGGATTTAGCCAAGGCTGTATGATCACTTTGCAAACTGGTTTAAAAAGAAAAGATGCGGTAAATTCTATAATTGGTTATTCAGGCAGAATTATTGATACCGAACATCTTTCAAAAAATATCAATTCTAGACCAAAAGTCATATTAATGCATGGAGATATTGACCAGGTTGTTTCTATCGACTCATTATTAGAGGCCAAAGACTTTTTTAATAAAAATAATTACGAAATTGAAACGCAAATTTTTAAAAATTGTGAACATCGTATACCAACAGAGGGGTCAAGTTTGGGCCTACAATTTATAAAAAAACAATTTAATTCTTAATTTTTTAAACTGGTACAAATTATAACTTGATATAATTTTTTGTATCAGTTAGCTTTAGTTAATGATTATTTCTTCTGTAGACAAAGTACCTCTTGAAAAATGCCCAGCGTTGGTTTTGAACGCAGACTTTAGGCCTTTGAGCTACTACCCACTGTCAATTTGGTGCTGGCAAGATGCAGTGAAATCAGTTTTTTTAGACAGAGTGAGCATTGTTTCAAATTACAAAAGAAAAATTAGAAGTCCTTCGTTTGAAATGAATTTACCAAGTGTGATTGCACTTAAAAATTTTATACAACCTTCAAAAAATCCAAACTTTACAAGATTTAATGTTTTTTTAAGAGATAAGTTTGCTTGTCAATATTGTGGAGATAAAAAAGATTTAACTTTTGATCACTTGTTACCAAAGTCAAAAGGGGGATTAACAGATTGGAATAATGTTGTGACAGCTTGTTCAAGTTGTAACGTTAAAAAAGGTGGAAAGCTTTACAAAGATTGTGAACTTAAATTATCAAACAAACCTTACGCACCTACAGTTGAAGATTTACATCGTAACGGAAGACATTTTCCACCAAACTTTCTTCATGAAAGTTGGATGGATTATTTATACTGGGATATCGAGTTAGAACCCTAATTAAACTTTTTCTGAAATCGTAATAGCTATTCTTGAAGAAGTTTTAATAATTTTATCTAAGACTCCGTATAATCCTTTTTTTGTTGCTCCATTATCATAAGCGATGTCTTTATGATCTAATTCGTCTTGTCTAAATTTCATAATTTTCTTTTTTAATTCTTCTTCATCTTTTCCAAGTTTAAAAGTTTGATCTTTATAGTGACCATCAATTACCTCTTCAACCGATGCGGTACAAAGCATGGCTGCTTTTTCTCCTAACATTGCCGTTCCAAAACCAAGAGTTACACCCATCAGATCCCAGAGAGGTAATAGTTTAGTAGGTTTAATATTTCTTTTTTTTATTTCGTTATCAAAATATTCGTAGTGTTCTTTTTCATGCTCTTTCATTTCCTCAATTTTCTTTTTTAAAAATTCATCTTGTTTGAACGTTTTAAGAGCCAGAAGTTGACCTTCGTAAATCTTGATAGCACCACGCTCACCAGCGTGATCTACTCTTATAATTTCCTCTAAAGTTTTTTTATTAGTTTTTTCCATAATTTTTAATAATTCGAACCATTATACCACTTAGTATTAATGAGATAATTGTATTAATTGTAGCAAGAGAAAGCCCTAAAAACCTAAAAGTTACATCTTTACAGCTAATTATTTCTGCCATTTTAAGTTGGCTAAGTAATTCTTCTTTGTTTATAGGTTTATTATTACTTAATTCACAGATTAAAGACTCGCTAAAAAAACCTTGCTCTATTCCAAAATGATAAAAAGAGACCAAAGCACCAAAAATAAAGAATATTAAAATTAGGCTAGAAATTATTTTTTGATATCTATTTAAGATAAAGATAAGTGAAATAAGTATTATAGCAGCAATATAAGGAATTCTCTCAATTATACACAAATTGCAAGGTTTATGACCAAGTACATATTGAATGAAATAAGCAATTGATAGCGAGAAAATACTAAACGCTAAAATACCATTTAATAATAATTTATTTGAATTCATTTAACGAAAGCTATGTATAAGACAGCTGCTAAAATTACAATAAATATTCCAGCTGAAGTAAACCATAACGCACCTTTCTTTTCGATAAAGTCACCAAATTTTTTACCAAAAAGATAAGTAAAGTAAGAAACTAACAAAAATCTTAAACCTCTTGTAATAAGACAGATAAAAAAGAAAACAGTAAGGTTAAAACCAATGACGCCACTTGTAATCGTAAAAACTTTAAAAGGTAAAGGTGTAAAACCAGCTAAAAACATTATGCCAAGCCAAGCCAAAAAACCACCCCTTGTAGACATCTTATCTTGAATTTGAAAAACTTTTTCCTCATAACCATAAAACTCAATAATAATCATTGAAGCATCCAAGAAAAATACTCCCAGCATGTAACCAAACAATCCTCCTAAAACAGACCCAACTGTAGCTATGAGAAATATTTTTAAATAGTCTTCTCTTTTTGCTACGACCATAGGAACAATCATTAAATCTGGTGGGACAGGAAAAAAGAAACTTTCGATGAAGGCTATAAAGCCAAGTAATGGCTTAGAAAATTTATGTCTAGCCAGCTCCACGCATCTATCGTATAATTTTTTCAACATGAATTTAAAATGCACAATTCTTAGATACCTCGCAAGTTTAATTTTATCGACAATTGTTATCTACGCTATCGTAATAGTTGCGGGCATGTTTGGTGCAGATTACGGATTCTCTCCAGGTGATACGTTTATCATTTGGATTTTAATGGCTATTCTTATTAATCAAAGTGTCACTTGGAATAAATAATCATCATGAGTAATCCTGTAGACATAAAAATTGCTCATATAAATAAAAACGAAAACACAAGCAAGAGCATAAACAAAGACTTGGTTCATGAAGTTTTTCAGCGATACATCAATGACAAATTGAAGTCATTTTATAGATTACAACAAGATTGGGTAAATCGAGCTTATAAGAACTTTAATGATTTTGATACATATCTGATCTTAATGTATTTAATGAATAAGGTTTACGTCAATTACTCAGATCGATTTCATTATATGTCAATGA
The DNA here is from genome assembly GCA_902623395.1 of uncultured Pelagibacteraceae bacterium. Classification (GTDB taxonomy): domain Bacteria; phylum Pseudomonadota; class Alphaproteobacteria; order Pelagibacterales; family Pelagibacteraceae; genus Pelagilacustribacter. The sequence goes on from CACNTN010000004.1 coordinate 32,547, forward strand.
ATGCTTTTTACAGTCAGGATAAAGTAGGTATTGAAAAAATAAATTTAATTGAGATATCGAAAGATCTTAATATTCCAAAAGAAACTGTGAGAAGAAAGATTAATTATTTACAGACAAATGACATAATAATTAGAAGTGGAAAATCTATTTTTTTAAATTCTAAAGGGTTAGAAATTCAAAAACCTATGAAAACTATTGAAAACATGTCAGGATTATTAGCTAAACTATCAATTTATTTATCCGCAGAAGACTGGTTTGGTAAAGCTTTAGAAAAAGAGCAGATTAAAAAATTTATCACAGAGCATTTTACTGTAAGTTGGGAGTATTGGTACAGATTTCAAATACCTTATCTAGTAAGGCATAGAACTCAATTCGGAGATTTGGAGTCTTGGAATGTGTGGGGGTCAATAGGTCTAGTTCAAATTAGAGATTTAATAGCTTCTATTGAAAATGATGTAACAAGAAAACCTGAAACATATGGGGATTTCTATTTGGCTACTCTGAAACATAAGTCTAAACGAGGTATTAATGCTTCCTCAATTTCAGATATATCAGCCATACCAAGGGCAACAGTAATTCGAAAACTTAAATCTTTGGAGAAAAATAAACATATTTTAAGAAATAAAAAATTAGAATATTCTATAGGAAATAATCGTGAACACATGAAATCAATAGGGGAAAACTACAAAAAAAGCCAAAGAGCATTTAGTGAATATTGTACGACAATGTTTAACTTGATGAAATTTTCAAAATTTAGTATTTAAGAAAAAAATCAAAATTTTATGGAAATAGCAAAAACAATAGCCCCGGTGTGTTTAGCGATAATAATGTTCGGTTTAGGTCTTGGCCTAACCGTAGCAGACTTTAAAAGAGTAATTATAATCCCTAGAGATTTTATAATAGGTTTTTTGGGTCAAGTTATAATACTTCCGATTATCGCTTTTATCTTAATTCATATTATTTCAATGCCACCCGAAATAGCACTAGGTGTAATGATCATTGCAGCAGCTCCGGGTGGAGTTACATCAAATATTTTAACTAAATTTGCTAATGGTGATGTTGCATTATCTGTAACGTTAACTGCAGTGGTGAGTTTAATATCTGTAATAACAGTTCCTTTAATTGTTTATAATTCAGCAGGTTTCCTAGGTTTTGAAATAACTAAAGAAATATCAATGATTAACATTGCTGTTAAAATGTTTTTTGTAGTTACAGTTCCCGTAATTTTTGGCATGATTGTAAGAAGTTTCATGACAAATTTTATCGTGTCTAAAACTCTTTTAATTCAGAGATTGTCTGTAATATTGTTTTTAATCGTCTTTATCTCAATTTGGGTAGAAGAGTGGGATAGAATTATTAGTTTTATTACTAGAGCAGGTTTAGTAGCTTTCATTTTAAATATTACAATGATTTTTATAGGCTACTACATAGCAAAATTTTTAGCTTCTGGTTTGGAACAAAGAAAATGCATTTCACTTGAGTGCGGTTTACAAAATGGAACTTTGGCTGTTTTTGTAGCTACTCAATTATTTGAAGATATAGTATTTATGGTACCAACAGCTGCATATGCACTAATTATGTTCGTTACCTCAATTATTTTTGTTCTCATAGTAAGAAAAATAAATTAGATTATTTCAAAAAATGGGCGAATGGTGGAACTGGTAGACGCGCCGGACTCAAAATCCGGTGGTAGCAATACCTTGAGAGTTCGAGTCTCTCTTCGCCCACCAAGTTATGGAAATAGATAAACTTAACAGTCTTGTAGAATTATACTTTAAAAAGTGCGAAGAGGTTGATCTTAACAGACCTTTTTTAAAATGGTTAAAACCGGGAAAACCAACTTATAGCTGGGGAGATATTAAAGAGAGAGTATTTAAACTTTCATCTAAGATAAAATCATTAATTCAAGAAGGTGATCGTTGTTTGATATTATCTGAAAATAGACCGTATTGGTTAATGGCGGATCTTGCTATTATGAATGCAGGTGGAATATCAGTTCCTATTTTTACAACATACTCTTCCAATGATTATGAATATATTTTGAATGATTGTAAGCCGTCATTAATTATTGTTTCTAATAATAATCAATTTAAAAAAATCAAAAAATATGTAAATTTAAATGAACAAAAAATAATCTCTTTTGAAGAGATTAATGCTGATAGTTTATTAATTAAAGATATCTTAAACGAAGAAAACTATAAAAAAGAAATTAATAATAAATTAAAAAGAAATATGCCTGCATGTATTATTTATACATCGGGAACATCAGGAAATCCTAAAGGGGTTATTTTAAGTCACGGCGGTATACTATCAAATTGTGAAGGAGCAGTTGAATTACTTGAAACTTTAACTAAAAAAAAAGATCCTATTTTTTTAACTTGGTTACCTTTATCACACTCGTACGAACATACGGTTCAATTTATTCAAATTATTGTAGGTGCAAAAGTTTTCTATGCTGAAAATTTAGAAAAGTTAATTTCAAACATGGGGATTGCCAAACCAACTATCATGACAGCTGTTCCAAGGTTTTATCAAAACCTTTTTACTAAAATCAATATGAATTTCGATAAACAAAAGGGTCTTAAAAAAAAATTAATTAATCAAACTTTAGAATTAGGAAAAAAAATACTTAAAAAAGAGCAATTAAGTTTTGGTCAAAAAATCTTAAACTTTTTATGTGAAAAACTAGTAAGAAAAAAAATCAGAAATCAATTCGGTGGAAATCTTCAAGCCTTTGTTTCTGGAGGTGGAGCTTTGGATCGAAATATTGGAGAGTTTTTAAATGCTATAGGATTACCTACTTTGCAAGGTTATGGTTTAACAGAAGCATCCCCGGTAGTAAGCTGTAATTTACCAGATCTAGTAAAAGTCGAATCAGTCGGCCCTCCATTTAGAACGAATAGAGTAAAAATAGCTGAAGATGGTGAAATTTTAATAAAGGGTGAAAATGTGATGTTGGGTTATTGGAATCTCAAAGAAGAAACAGAAAAAGTAATTAAAGATGGTTGGCTACATACTGGAGACATTGGTGAGTATGATGAAAATAATTATTTAAAAATAACAGATAGAAAAAAAGATATTATAGTAAATTTAGGTGGAGATAACATTTCACCAAGTAAAATAGAAAATATTATATGTTTAAATGAATTTATTAAACAATCTTTAGTTTACGGTGATAAAAAAAATTATTTAGTAGCAATAATAGTTACTGAAAAAGATATTAATAAAGAAAAAATTAAACTTATAATTGAAAATATAAATAAAAGTTTAACTTTAATAGAAAAAATTAAAAAATTTGTTTTAATTCACGAAGAATTTACAATTGAAAACGGAATGTTAACACCAACTTTAAAGTTAAAAAGAAAAGAAATAATTAAAAATTATAAACAACAATTAGAAAATCTTTATTAATATTACAAAAAAAATTAAATAATTTGCTTAAAAAAACATTGATATTACTAACTTTTTTAAAAAATATTAAAAATTAAAAAAATTAATTAAAAATTTAAAATTTGAATCAATTTTGTAAATTAATTTATATTTGACATGAATCTTTTAATAACTAATGTTTAATTAACAAACGAATCATTAAGATTTGTTTAACAACCAGGGAGAAAAGATGGCTAAAAGAAGAAAAAAAGCTAAGAAAAAGAAAAAAGCTAAAAAGAGAAGAAGAAAAAGAAGATAGTTTTCTCTTTTACTAAACGCCCTTTTTAACTATTTTAAAAAGGGCGTTTTTTTATTCAGCACTATCAGAAATATTAGTTCTACCTAAGGCTTTGTCCATTTTTTTCTGCACATCCTCTTGACTTACTTTAAGTACTGCTTCAAATTCAGATTTTAATCTCTCGTATGCCTTTTCAAATAATTGTCTTTCGGAGTAGGATTGATCAGCTATTATGTCTGTATTTTTATTTAAATCTTTTACCACTTCTGCCAACTCATAGATTTTACCTGAATTGATTTTTTGATCATATTCTTGAGCACGTCTACTCCACATAGTTCTTTTAATTTTCGGCTTAGTTTTTAAAATAGATATACATTTATTTATTTGATTAATTGATGAGATAGGCCTTAATTTTGATTGTTGATTTATTGGAACTGTTAAAGTCAACTTTTCTTTCTCAACTAAAATTTTATAAAATTGAATATCTATTTCACCGATTTTGGCTTTTTCAATAGAAGTTATTTTTCCAACTCCATGTTTCGGATAAACTACAAAATCTTTTAAATTATATATTCTTTTTTCTGTTGGCTGTTTTTTTACCTTTTTTATTTCTGGTTTTTCATCTGGTCCAGGAATTGTACTTTTTTTATCTAATCCTTTTAAAGCTGATTTTGTTTTTGTCGCTAATTTTACTTTTTTAACCTTTTTAAATTTTTTTATTTTTTTTACTTTCTTTTTTTTTGGCATATCTAGTTTCCGGGTTTTTCAGAGAAATGCTTTTCATATTTATTTTTTAATTCTCTAAATTTTTCATGTTCAGCCATCGGCTCTTTTTTCTTTGAGATACTAGGCCATATTGCAGAAAACTTTTTATTTATCAACAACCATTTTTCTTTGTCTTCAACACTATCATCTGTGTCTGCTTTAATGGCATCAATCGGACACTCAGGTTCACAAACACCACAATCAATACATTCATCAGGATTAATCACTAGCATATTTTCACCCTCGTAAAAACAATCAACAGGACAAACATCTACACAGTCAGTAAGCTTACATTTTATACATTCGTCTTTAACAATATAAGTCATTTATTATTTAATAGTTTTAATTTAATTTCTGCACACTCTTTATCAGGAAAATAAATTAAACCGCATATTCTTCTCATCAAGTTGGACTCGTACTGGTCAACTGTATTATCTGAAATAATCACTTTCCATAAATGCTCAATAATATCTTTTTTAATTTCCAATGAATTTTCTTTAATTATGTTTGTATAACTTAACAGTTGGTTTGAATTACTTTCAATCATCTCTGCCTCTTTTAAAATTTCGTCTGTATCATCATTTAAATATGATTTTATGAAATCTTTTACCAAATCTTTTTCATGATCAGAATATATTTCGTCAATATTTGCAGCATGGACAAGTAGTGCAGATATACCAGTAACGCTTTTCTTATCTAATTTATTCATTTATTTAATATTTAAAGAGAGCAGTTTATTAAATGGATTTTCTTTTTTGTCAAATCGTAATATTTTCTCTTTTTTCTTCTTTTCTCCTTTAAAAACATAGGTATCAACTACTTTATCCTTTTTATAATTCATATAAGTCATTAATTTATAAAAATTTTCTTTAGAACAACCTAATAAATTCATCATTTCTGAGCTAATTTTAAATTTCCTATCCTTAGTATTTTCTAAAATTTTTAAAAACAATTTTTCGAGAATATCTATTCTTACAAAAAATTCTCTAAATTTTTCAAATCCACATAATAAAAGAAAATTTTTATCTTTTGTTGAGCTTATTAAAAAATTTAGTCCAGATTTTGGAATCTCATTTTTGTCTGATAAATTATGAAAAATTTTCCAAAGTCCAATTCGAAACTCTACTGCTTTTGGTTTTAACATTTTAGGAAGGTAAATATGATATCTTCCAATTTTTATTCCCATCCCCCATAATTTCTTTCTTTCTTCTACAGGAATAGATTTGACAATATTATTTACCTCGCTTCTTTTTACAACACCATTATTTTCATAAAGTTGAAAAACTAAACCTCTGAGGTACTGATTAGCAACTTTGTGCTTTGTTAATTTAATTAAATCTCCCAAAACTTCATTGATGTAATTTTTTAACCATTTATACAAAAATTTTGTTAATTTAAATTTTGACTCATCATTTAAAGAGTCATCAGCAATAATATCTATGTCAGGGTTTAAATAATTGCTACCTTTTTTTAATCTTGCTATTGGATTATTTTTCCAAATTATTTTGCTTTCATTATTAAGATTAATTTCGGCTTTATTCAATATTTCATCAACTCTTTTTATTAATTCTTTTTCAATACCCTTTCTGGCTGCCTTTTTTATAGACTTAATGTCCGTATCTAACGTTTTTGAAGTTACTTCTATTAAAAATTTAAGACCTTTAAGTTCACCAATTAATTGTCCATCAATATGAATTTTATTTTCGTTATTTATTTCAGTATTTAGGACTAGATCCTGCTTTAAACTTCTTGAGAGAATACTAATCTTTTTATCAATAAAACTTTTTGTCAATTCGTCATGCAATTTGTCAGATAACTTATCTTCAATATTTTTAGTTAATTGGACCCAGTAATCTGAATTTTCAACCCAATTCTTTTTGTTAGCTACGTAGGACCAAGTTCTTACATTAGATAACCTATGAGATAATAGATCCACATTTCCATGATCTTTTTCCAAGCCCTTAAGTTGTTCTTTCATAAAAGAACTTGGTATTCTTTTTTTTCTCGTTGATAAAAATTGAAATACCTTATCAATAACATTTATGTGTTGACCATAAGCCTTTTTTTCAAAATCTGGAATTTGACAACATTCCCACAATAATTCTAGATTCTTATGATAAATAATATTATTAGCTCCTTTTTTTAAAAAAAATCTTAAAACACTTTCATCAAGTGAATCATTAGTTCTTAAAAGATTTTTTTGAGATGGTTTTAATTCTAGAGAAGTAATTAATTTTTCAGGATTTTTAAAATTTAATATTGAGTTTCTCCAAAAGATTGTCTTAGTATCTGGCAATTCATGTTTTTCTATTTTTTCAATTTCGTCTGAATTTAACGTTTCGCAATCACCCGTAGTTCCGAAACCTCCGTCTTTTTTAAATCTTCCTGCACGTCCAGCAATTTGCGACATTTCAATTAAATTTAATCTTCTAGTTTTTTTTCCATCAAATTTTTTTAAATTTGAAAAATAAATCTCATTTATATCCATATTAAGACCCATACCAATAGCATCTGTTGCTATTAAATAGTCTACATCTCCAGATTGGTATAAACCCACTTGAGAATTTCTTGTTTTAGGACTTAAAGAACCCATTATTACAGCAGCACCACCTTTTTGTCTTCTTACTAGTTCTGCGATTGCGTAAACTTCTTCAATTGAAAAAGCAATTATTGCAACTTTACGATCTAATCTAGATATCTTTTTAATTCCGGCATAACTTAATTTTGAGTATCTTTCTCTTTTCTCAAATTCTACATTGTCAACCAATTCTTTAATTATCTTTGCCATAACCTGAGAACCAAGAAACATAGTTAATTTAGTTCCACGAGCTTCTAACATTCTTTCTGTGAAGATATGGCCTCTCTCTTTGTCAGCACACATTTGAATTTCATCAATAGCAATAAAATCTACTTTTTTATTTTTTGGCATCGACTCAACAGTACAAATATAATAATTAGCAGTGCTTGGAATGATTTTCTCCTCACCTGTGATTAATGCAACTTTATCAGCACCAACTTTATTTACACATTTATCGTAAACTTCTCTAGCAAGAAGCCTTAATGGTAAACCAAAAATACCAGAGTTAAATTCAAGCATTCTCTCAATTGCAACATAAGTTTTTCCTGTATTCGTTGGACCTAGAAGGGCAATAATTTTTTTTGAGGAATTAATCATATTTGTGTTAGATAATTTTATTTATACTATATGTAGATCAATGTTGAGAACAAAATAAGATTAAAACATGACCGAATCGTTTTGTCAAATGTTCCAATTTAAACAATTGATTTGACTTCTAATAGGCAGTCCCCGTAGGATTATTTAAGTTAAAAATGACTTCTAAAGTAAAAAAGAAAATTCTTAAACTAAAAGAATCTTCTACACTAGTAATTAATGAAAAATCAAAAGAACTTATTTCTAAAGGAAAAAAAGTTTATCAATTTGGTTTTGGTCAATCACCATTTCCAGTCCCAGAAAAAATTGTAGAGGCATTAAAAATAAATGCCCATAGAAAAGAGTACTTACCTATACAAGGGTTACCTGAATTAAGAGAAAATATTTCAAAATATTTATCTAAAAGAACAGGAAATGATTATCCTAAAGAAAATATATTAATTACACCTGGCTCAAAAGAAGCAATGTTATTAATACATATAGCTTTTAATGGAGAAATTATAATTCCAGCACCTGGATGGGTTTCTTATGAACCTCAAGCAGAAATAGGTTCAAACAAAGTTCATTGGTTAGAAACTAAAAGAGAAAATAATTGGTTTCCTACAGGTGAAGAACTGGAAAAAAAAATTAAATCAGTTGGAAAAAATAAAAATTTAATTTTGATTCTTAATTCTCCAAATAATCCATCAGGAGTAGTTTGTAATAATTTAGATGAGTTGGCTAAGATAGCAAAAAAATATAAAATTATGGTTTTATCAGATGAAATTTATACAGATCTTACATTTACTGGTGAATATAATTCGATTTCAAAATTTTATCCTGAATTAACTTTTATAACTGGTGGCTTGAGTAAATGGTGTGGAGCTGGAGGTTGGAGACTTGGATTTTTAGCTGTTCCAAAAAAATTATCTGAATTTTTAAAAAGTTTAAAGTCTCTCGCAAGTGAATCTTATTCAACCGTTAATACTCCTACGCAATATGCTTCTGTAGAAGCATACGCTCATGAACACGATATGTACAAACTTAAAGTTCGAGCGATATTAAAATCTGTAGGAAATTATGTTTATAACAATCTGAAATCAAATAAGGTTTTAATAGCACCACCTCAAGGAGCTTTTTATTTAATGCCGGAATTTAAAAATAAAAAATACAAAACATCATCAAAACTGTGCGAAGCTATTTTAAAAGAAACAGGTGTAGCAATGCTACCAGGCTCAGACTTTGGTTTTAAACCAAAAAAAATGTTAACTAGGTTAAGCTATACTGATTTTGATGGAGTAGAGTTTTTTAAAAACGTAACTAATTGCAAGATGATAGATGATGAAATGATTAAAAAGTATGCCCCAAATGTAGTTGAAGGTATAAATAAATTATCAAATTGGGCCAAAAATTTATAAGATTCTCTTTGACCTCCATTCAATAACATAGTTAAATTAATCATTATAACAAGAGGAGTACACATGAAAAAAATGACGTCATTGATTTCAGCGGTACTAGTAATGTTTGCTTTTTCAAGCCCTATTACTTCGATCGCAAAATCAGCAGAGTTCTTTACAATAGGAACAGGTGGACCTACGGGAGTATATTTCCAAACAGGTAACGCTATCTGTAAAATGTTACACAAGTCAGCAATAAGTGCTGATCATGGTAGAAAAAAAGGTACAGCTAAAGCTTATAGATGTACTGCACCTTCAACAGGTGGTTCTAACTATAACATTGGACAAATCAAAGATGGTGAGTTTCAATTTGGTGTTGCCCAGTCAGACTGGCAGTATCATGCTTACAATGGTTCAAGCAAATGGGAAGGAAAACAGTTTAGTAATTTAAGAGCTGTATTTTCTGTTCATAATGAACCTTTCCAAATTTGGGCAAGTAAAAAATCTGGAATTAAAAATTTCAAAGGCCTAAAAGGAAAAACAGTAAACATTGGTAACCCTGGTTCTGGTCAAAGAGGAACTATGGAAGAATTAATGAAAGCTATGGGAGCAGACATGAGTATGTTCAAAGCAACAACTGAACTTACTTCTTCTGAACAAGTAAAAGCTCTTTGTGATGGTAAAATAGATGCATTCGGATATTCAGTTGGATTTCCAAATGGAGCTATGGAGCAAGCAGCGACTTGTAAAGCAAAAGCTAGCCCAATTAATTTAACTGGTGCGCCAGTTCAAGGTTTAATTGATGGAGCTGACTACTATGCAAAAGCTGTAATTCCAAAAGGAACTTACTCTAATCAGAAAAAAGACGCTACAACGTTTGGTGTAAAAGCTACAGTTGTAACAAGCGCAGATGTTTCTGAAGAACTTGTATACTTGGTAACAAAAGCGGTAATGGAGAACTTTGATGATTTCAGAGCTCAACACCCAGCTTTTGGACCTCTGGAAAAGAAAAACATGATAGCTGATGGTTTATCGGCTCCATTACATCCAGGTGCAATTAAGTACTACAAAGAAGCTGGATTAATGTAATTCAACTTTTTAGTTTAATTAAAAAAGGCCCAATATTTCTTGGGCCTTTTTTTTTAGAATAATGTATCCTAAGTAAAATGAACAAAACTATTCAAAGTAAAATTAAAGACAAAATTCAAGAAGATATTTCTCCAACACGTAATTTATCAGGCGTACATTTAAAAATAGTTTTTGGGATAGCTATTCTCTGGACATTATTCCAACTCTGGTATGCTTCTCCTTTTCCTTTTTGGTTTAACTTTGGAATGTTCAAAGGTTTACCTGCTCGTGCAATACATCTAGGTTTTGCACTTACACTTACATTTTTAATTTTTCCTATTGTACGAGGAAAGAAAATATCAGTTTTTGATATTCTTATAAGTATTGTTGCAGCTTTCTGTTGTCTGTATATTTATTTTTTTTATGATGATCTTGTTAATAGGGGCGGGATACTTTTAGTTAAAGAGATATTCGGATTTAAAGTTCCTGTTGAATTAATTATTGGTGCGATTGGTATTTTAATTCTTTTAGAGGCGACAAGAAGAGCAATCGGATTACCATTAGTAATAATTGCGATCTGCTTCTTATTGTTCTCATATTTTGGAAAATATGCACCTGATATCATTTCTCATGGCGGTCTATCCGTAAAAAGATTAGTAGGATTTCAATGGTTTGACCAAGAAGCTATTTTTGGAATACCGATTGGCGTATCGGTAGATTTCATATTTTTATTCGTACTTTTTGGAGCATTATTAGAAACTGCCGGTGGAGGAAAATATTTTTTAGATTTAGCTTTCGCAATGGTGGGTAAGATGCGAGGAGGACCTGCTAAAGCTGCAATTTTAGGATCAGGGATGACAGGAATGATTTCAGGCTCCTCTATTGCAAATACGGTAACAACAGGAACGTTTACAATTCCTATAATGAAAAAAACTGGTTTTTCTCAAGAGAAAGCAGGAGCTATCGAAGTTTCATCATCTGTAAATGGTCAAATTATGCCTCCAGTTATGGGAGCCGCGGCTTTTGTGATGGCAAGTTTTATTGGCGTTACTTACTTTGAAGTTGTTAAACATGCTTTTTTACCAGCTATCATTTCATATATTGCTTTATTTTATATATCTCATCTAGAGGCTCTAAAGTTAGGACTTAAAGGAATGGATGATGCAGATGTTCCTCATCTTAAGAGAACTTTTTTATCTGGATTACATTTTTTAATACCAATTTTTGTATTAATTTTTCTACTTGTCTACATGAGATACACGGCAGGTTTTTCTATTTTTTACGCGACGATTTCTTTAATTATAGTAAATTTGATAAATCGTATTATCAAAAACTCAGATTTTAAAATTGGCTTAATTGAGTGGTGGAACCAAACAATTGTTGGACTTCAAAAAGGCGCAATTAATATGGTGGGAGTTGGAATAGCAATTGCCACTGCAGGTATAATAGTTGGCGCAGTTGGATCTACAGGACTTAGTACTAATTTGATTATAGTCATCGAGACGATAGCCAGAGATAATGTGATTATTTTAATTTTACTAACTATTATTCTTTGTTTATTACTTGGAATGGGTCTTCCCACAACTGCAAACTATGTGGTAGTGGCTTCACTAATGGCTACCGTTTTAGTTGACGTTGGAAACGCTTCAGGTTTTATTTTTCCATTAATTGCTGTTCACTTATTCGTATTTTATTTTGGATTAATGGCTGATGTTACACCTCCTGTTGGTTTGGCATCATATGCGGCAGCAGCAATTTCTGGTGGCGATCCTTTAAGAACGGGACTCCAAGCTATTTGGTATAGTTTAAGAACAGGAATTTTACCGATCGTCTTTTTATTTAACCATGAACTTTTATTAATAGGGGTAGACAGTATCTGGCAAGCTTTATTAGTAATAGCAACTTCTCTAATTGGTATTTTAGTTTTTACTGCAGCTACACAGCAATGGTTCATAAATAAATTAAGGTGGTACGAAACTATAGCTTTCTTAATCATATCTTTATCTTTTTTAGCTCCCGACTATGTATTAGGTAAATTCTACCCAAAATTTAATGAACAAAAACTCTCAGCAGAAAGTATTCAAAATTTATCTTTCGATCCCTCAAAAGAAGTTCACATTAAGGTTACTCGAGTAACTGAATACGGAGAAAGATATAAATTATTCGTGATTGATAAAGGAAAATTTGAAAATAATTATAATTTAGAAGAATATGGAGTAACATTAGCAGATCAGAATGATCAACTCACTGTAGACAAATTAAATTGGAAAGGAGAGGCAAAAAAATCTGGTATTCAAATGGGTGACATCATAAGTAATTTTAAAATTGAAAATCCTGAAAGACCGAATAAAGCTATTGTTTACCCTTTTGCTTTAATTTCCCTCTTTATATTTGGTTTCATAAACTCTAGGAATAAATCCTTAATAGCATCATAAAAGCGCAGTGCTTTTTTTTCAAAATTTAATTAAATAACTAAATGAAATTCATTTTAAAAATAACTTTAATATATTTTTTATTAATATCATTAAGTTTTTCTGAGACTAACTTTCAGCAAAAAAAATTTTACTATGAAAATCTTGTAAAAAACTGGACCAAAATCTTTCCTGACAGTAATAGAAATGCAGCTGGACCAAGATTTTTTAAATATTTAATTGACCAAGATTTAACATATGAAGAATTTATTGAGTATAATAAATTATATTGTCCCGTATCAGGTTCATTGATTAACCCTGGGGAAAAACCAGATTTTATTTTTGTCAAAGAATTAAGGACTCAAAAAAATATTTGTGGTGAACTTTACAGATGTTGTTGGCCATGTTCTTGTGACCTCATGAATTACACTAAGGTTAAAAAAATCAAACATAAATTTAAGGATGGCCCAAAAATGATTGATGTCCTCTTAATAGATAATCCATGCACAAAAAAAGATTTTCCAAAGGAAGTAAACAGAAATTATTTCTGTAATGGTCAAAAGTTAAATAAAGAAGAAGTTCATGTGGTTGATAATAAGTTAGTAATAGGAATTTTATACGAAGCAAGAAAATGTCAAAAAGCAGATATTAAAAAAATAGAGTCTAATGAAATCACCGGAAAATTCTGTGCTTTCAAAAATGATATTCCTTTAGAGGAAATGAATATTGGAATGGGTGATATATTTATTAAGATGGCGAGATAGTCATCTTACTTTGTTTAAAAATATAAGTCTTACCAGTTTTTGTTATTTTATAATTATTAGTCTTTCCGTTTGTCCACTTAATTGAAACTTTAAAATCTTTTTCACCTTCCCGAAGTCCATAATGCGCAACAGGCTCCATTTGACATAAATATCCTGATCCTGCATCGATTGTTTTAGAGTGCTCTCTTAAATTAGAAGTAAGTGTTACCGTGGCACCTCTTGCGGGTGCTCCATTTTTATTTAAGGGTTTAATTCTTAAATAATTATTATTTTTTTTAATATCAGCTTTATAAAGAGTTAGTATTTGGTTGCCTGTTTCTCCGTGTGAGATTAATAATTCTAAAATACCATCTTTATCGATATCGGCTACAGCTGCGCCTGTACCAAGTCCATTAGGTTCAGAATTAATTGCTAAATCAATTTCCTTTAGCTTTCCATTTTCTTTAATTTTAAATAATTTATTTGGTTCTCCAATGTTATTTAAAAATATTTCATCGTAACCATCATTATCAAAATCTGCAGATATTACTGTCCTTATTTTGGAGGGTGTTTTAAAATTTCCTTTAGCAATGTCCTTATAAATGTTTTCTTTTTTTACAAAAATTCTATGCTCTCCATCCCAATTACCACTCACTATATCTAATTGTCCTCTGTATAAAACATCACTTAGGGCTGTTCCTCTTCCATTTTCATAGGGGTCTAAAATGTCGTAGCTTGAGGCAACATCATAGAAAGTACCATCAACATTTTTATACAAAAAATTAACTCCTCTTTCGTTTGCAGCGAAAATATCAATATTGCCGGATAGAATGTGGCCCGCAACAACTGCTCTTCCTCCAGTTATTTTGTCCAACCCAAACTCTGATGCTTTATCAGCTATTCTTCCTTTAAATTTTTCATAAAATCTTGTAGGGCCACCATAATTAGCAACATAAATCCCAAATTTTCCATTTCCTTTTCTATCTACGCAGACTACCGAACGACCAGCTGTAAAGTTTAAATCCGATTGATTTTTCTTCTGTTCGAAAATATCAAAAAATTTTTTGTTTTTTAGATCTATTAGTCGATCAGAATATCTTTTTTCACCACTATATGTATCTGTGTTAAGAAAATAAATTTCTTCATACCCATCAGAGTCAATATCGCATGCTGCAACTCCAATAGTGAAACTTTTTTTATCAGTAAATTTTTCATCATCAATAATGTTTCTTAATTTATTATTTTTGTACGAAAGAGCTAAATTTTCACTTCCAAAACCCGCAACTATAAATTCATACGTTCCATCGTTGTCTACATCAGCAACTGATATTCCGTACCTAAGGCTTTCGTAGTTTCCCTCAATTAAGTTAGTTATGTTCTTAAAAAAATTTGCTGATGCGTTATTAAATATTAAAAGAGAGAGTAGAGCAGAAACTAAAACAGTTTTTGTATGCATTATCAACTATTTTAGTATTTTCCAAGTACCACTTGCAGAGGTAACTATGTCGCTAGAATTTGAAATTTCACAAGAGATAAAGACAAGAGTATTTGTTTTTTTTAAAATTTTTACATTTCCTTTTAGCTTATCACCTAATTGACCTGCTGAAATGAATTTCATATCTAAATTTATTGTTACACATCTTTTATCGCCAGCTACTCTATGAGCAGCAGTGCCCATTCCTGTATCTGCAATGGAAGCAAGGTAACCACCATGAGCAATTTTTCCAGTGTTTAAGTGTATTTCTTTTACTTCAACAATAAATTCGTATTGTGTTTCGCTGATCTGTTTTAATTCCAGACCACCTAAATGCTTCATATAACCTTTATTAGTTTCGTCCATAATTTTTCTTATCATATATTGGCATTAGTTGTGAGAAAATTACAGCAGCTAATATTAAAAATATTCCTAAAACTTTAATTTCATTTAAGAATTGGTCTAATATTAACCATGCTAAAATTGCTGCGAAGACACCTTCCAACGAGAAAACTATTGCAGCAGGAGCCGGAGATATATTTTGTAAACTGTATGTTTGTAATAAAAAAGCAAGGCCACTTGATAGAATTCCCACATATAAAACTTCGTATGAGTCTTTTAAAAAGTTACTAAACGTTGGGTCTTCAAAATAAAACATTGGACCAATCAAAACTAAGCATGCCACAAAACATTGAGACATTGCTATAGTTATAGGAAAGTTAAACATTTCAATTGTTTTCCTTATTAACAAAATATGAACTCCCCAACAAAAGGCACTTAAGATTCCTAAAGTATCACCTAATCTTACCGAATAATTATTAAGTTCGCTTAGAAGTAAGCCGCCAAGTATACAGATAAAAACCGATGGCCAAATAGACCAGTGCATTTTTTTTGAAAATATAAAGTAAGAAATTACAGGAACGACTAAAACATAAAAGACTGTAAAAACACCAGTGTTTGCGACATCGGTATATATTAAAGAAATCTGTTGTAGCTCTTGGCCTATGGCTAAAACAAATCCCAAGTAAAATAAAAAATAAGCTATTTTTCTTTTATCAAGTTGTTTGAAATTTATATTTTTAAATTCAAAGATGAAAAAAAAAGGAAGTAAAGTTAAAAATCCAATCAAAAATCTTCCTACATTAAAAGTATGCGGCCCTATAAAATCCATGCCCATGTCTTGAGCCACAAAAGCTGAGCCCCAAAGAACAGACGTAACTATAGCGCAAATTAGTGAAAACGATTTTTTATCCATCAGGGGTTAATAGTTTAAGAAGATCTAAACAGCAAGCTTAAAGGCAAAATCTTTGCCAAGACACTTTCCAAGATAAACACAAAATCTAGCACCTTCCGCGCCATCTATTAATCTGTGATCATAAGATAATGATATCGGAAGTATTTTTCTAGAAACTATTTGATTTTTTTCTTTAATAAGTCGATCGAAAGTTCTTCCAACACCTAAAATTGCAACCTCTGGCGGATTAATGATAGGTGTAAAATGTGTTCCGCCAATTCCTCCCAAACTGGAGATAGTCATCGAACCACCAAAAAATTCTTTTTTATCAATCTTAAGTTCTCTGCAAAGTTGACTTGTATTTTTAAGTTCTTCCCCAATTTTTTGAATACTCATTTGATCGACGTTTCTCAATTTTGGGACCATAAGACCATGAGGAGTATCAACGGCAAAACCGATATGAAAATATTTTTTATAAATAATTTTATTACTCTCAGGGTTTAATGATGCGTTAAAATTTGGAAATTCTTTTAGAGCGCTCACTAAGGCTTTTGCAATAAAAGCAAGAGGAGTTACTTTTATTTTTTCACCGGTATAATAATCATATAAAGAATTTCTAAACTGTTCCATGTCAGTAACGTCTATTTCATCGTGTTGAGTAACGTGTGGAATTTCTGTCCAGGATCTAACTAAATGTGGTCCCGAAAGTTTCTTAACACGTGGTAGATCTTGTGTTGCTATTTCTCCAAATTCCTCGTGAGAATATTCTTCTACATGTTTTGTAACTTCTTTTTTTTGCACCTCACCTTGAGAAACCGTAACTTGAGATCTTACAAAATTTTTAACATCTTCGGCTGAAACTCTCCCAGCACGTTGTGTTCCAGAAATTTTTGAAATATCTGCTCCTAGCTCTCTTGCAAACTTTCTTATTTTTGGACTTGCTGAACTTTTTCCTGAAGCAGGAACACTTGGTGCTGGCTGTTGCTGTTGAATCTGGACTACTTCGTTTTGTTTTTTTTGTTTTACAGGTTCTTTTTTAGATTTTTCTTTTACAGGCTCATTTGTTTCCTGCTTTGACTCTAAAGTAAGAATTAAATCCCCTTTGTTTATTTTATCACCTACAGAAACATTAATTTTTTCTATTTTGCCTTCATGAGTAGATGGCACCTCAACACTTGATTTATCGCTTTCTAAAGTTATTAAAGAATCATTTTTTTTTATAACCTGACCTTTTTTAACAAGAACCTCGATGACTTCTACGTCTTTAAAGTCACCCATATCTGGAACTAAAATTTTTTGTATTGTCATTTTATAAATTCGCTGGGAAATCTTTCTCTTTATCTATCTTATATTTTTTAATTGCTTTTTCTGCTTCTTCAGAACCAACAAGTTGTTCTTTTGCTAATGCGCTTAAGGTAAAGGCTACTATATGCTCTTTATCTACCTCAAAAAATTTTCTAAGATTTCTTCTAGTGTCACTTCTTCCGTAACCATCTGTTCCGAATGAGTAAAACTTTTTATCTGTGTAAGGTCTAATCTGATCTGTAAATGCTCTTGTATAATCAGAAGCTGCTATGACTGGTCCATCTCTTTTAGACAAACATTCTTGAACATAAGATTTTTTTGGTTTTTTATTTGGATTTAAAAGATTCAATCTTTCAGTTTCCATCCCATCTCTTCTTAATTCATTAAAACTTGTCACGCTCCAAATGTCCGCATCTATATTATATTCTTTTGATAAGATTTCAGAAGCAGATATAATTTCTCTTAAAATTGTTCCTGAACCTAATAATTGAACTTTAGTTTTCCCTTTATTTTTTCCTTCTTTGAATAAGTACATACCTTTTAAAATTCCATCATCACAACCTTTAGGTTTTTCTGGATGAGAGTAGTTTTCATTCATTGCAGTGATGTAGTAGAAGACATTCTCTTTCTTCTCATGCATTCTTCTTAAGCCTTCTCTAAATATTGTTGCCATCTCATAAGCAAATGTTGGATCATAACTAATGCAGTTTGGAATATTTGATGCCAATAATTGGCTGTGCCCGTCCTGATGTTGTAATCCTTCTCCAGCTAATGTGGTTCTTCCAGCTGTTGCTCCAATTAAGAACCCTCTAGCTTGGGAGTCACCAGCTGCCCATGCTAGATCCCCAACTCTTTGGAATCCAAACATAGAATAAAAAATATAAACAGGTATCATTTCTATATCGTGATTAGTGTAAGCGGTTCCAGCTGCAATCCAGGATGACATCGCCCCAGACTCATTGATACCCTCCTCTAATACTTGACCACTTTTATCTTCTCGATATGAACTTAATTGTTCGGAGTCCACTGGTTCGTATTTCTGTCCTTCATGGGCATAAATACCAATTTTTTGAAAGAAACCCTCCATTCCAAAAGTTCTAGCTTCATCAGGAATGATTGGTACTAATCTTGAAGCAACGTTTTTATCTCTAAGTAGCGCAGTCATCATTCTTACCAAAGCCATTGTTGTAGACATTTCTTTTTTGCCAGTTGATTTCATAAAAGCATCGAAAATATCTTTTGGAGGAGCTTTAATTTGCTTAGCAAAAGATGATCTTTCTGGAATGAAACCTCCAAGTTTCATTCTCTTATCTTTTAAATATTTTATCTCTTCAGAATTTTCGCTCGGTTTGTAATACTCTATATTTTTTACCTGTTTATCTGTTAACGGGACATTAAATCTATCTCTATAGTAAAGTAGATCCTCTTCATCTAATTTTTTTTGTTGATGGGTTGTGTTTACACTTTCACCTGTTTTACCCATTCCATATCCTTTAATAGTTTTTGCCAAAATAACGGTAGGTGATCCAGTATGTTGAATTGCTGCTGCGTAAGCTGCGTAAACTTTGTGAGGATCGTGACCTCCTCTGTTTAGTCTCCAAATATCTTTATCTGTTAAAGAAGAAACAAGCTCAGTAAGTTCAGAGTATTTTCCAAAAAATTTTTCTCTAACATAAGAACCGCCTTTAGCTTTAAATGCTTGGTATTCCCCGTCTACACATTCATTCATTCTCTTTATAAGAAGACCTGTTTTATCTTTAGCCAATAATTGATCCCAATACGATCCCCAAATAACTTTTATTACATTCCAACCCGAACCTCTAAAGCTTCCCTCTAGTTCCTGAATAATTTTACCATTTCCTCGAACAGGACCGTCCAGTCTCTGTAAATTACAATTTACAACAAAAATTAAATTATCTAATTTTTCACGAGCGGCTAAACCAATTGCACCAAGGGACTCTGGCTCATCCATTTCACCATCACCCAGGAACACCCAAATTTTTCTACCTTCATCTTTAACTAATCCTCTATTAATTAAGTATTTTAAAAATCTGGCTTGATAGATAGCCATGATAGGTCCAAGACCCATAGATACAGTTGGAAACTGCCAGAACTTTGGCATCAACCAAGGGTGAGGATATGAGGATAAACCTCCGTTATTCACCTCTTGCCTAAAACCATCTAGTTGTTTTGAAGTAAGTCTTCCCTCTAAGAAAGCTCTTGCGTACATTCCTGGAGCCGAATGACCTTGAAAATAAATTAAATCTCCACCAAATTTATTGTTCTTTGCTCTCCAAAAATGATTCATTCCCACATCATAAAGAGTAGCCGCAGATGCAAATGTACCGATATGACCACCTAGTTCAGGACTTTTTTTGTTAGCCTTTACAACCATAGCTGCCGCGTTCCACCTTACATATGCCCGTATTTTTTTTTCAATATTTTGATCACCGGGTGACTTAATCTCAGCCTCTGGCGGAATAGTATTAATATAAGGAGTTGTTCTAGTATCTGGAAGAACAAGACCAGATTTATAAGCTTGATCGATAACTTTATTTAATAAGTAACTTGCTCTCGAAGAACCATCATTTTCAATAACTGAATTTAAGGAGTCTATCCATTCGTTGGTTTCAACAGGATCTATATCATCTTTTGAGGCTGGTTCAGCAAAGACTTTCTTAACTTGTCTTACCTGATTTACCTCACCATTAGTTTTTGGTTTTTCTTGTGTTGGAACCTCTTTAATTATTTTCTTTTCTTTTGGAGCTAAGGCCGCTTGGCCATTTTCTATTGTTGCTAATATGCTTCCTTCAGAAACTTTATCTCCAATTTTAACTTTTAAATCTTTAATTTCTCCAGCTGCAGGAGAAGGTATTTCCACACTTGACTTGTCACTTTCGATTGTAACTATGGGATCATTTTTATTTATGTGATCACCAGGCTTGACTAAAACTTCTATTACCTCAACGTCTTTAAAATCACCTATATCTGGTACTGAAATATTCTGAGCCATAATTAGCTATTATAAACTGGGTGGAACATAATAAAAAATAAATAATTAATAAACATTAAAGAATAGGGCAAATAGTCGGATAAGATCAATTTTTGTCACATTTTCCGCTTTTTTTCGTCAATTAGTTTTATTCATATGTGACATGCGTTGGTTAATAAATTTTTTATTTAAAAAAAGACAGATTAAAACTAATAGAGCAGTTTTAGTTCAGAAAATTATTCTTAAAAAATATCTGTTAAGATAAAAAAATAAAAGCTAAGCTAGCTTTTATGGAAAAATTTTTGTGGGAGCCCTCTAGAAATAAGAAAGAAGAGTCTCTTCTTGAAGATTTCTCAAAATTTATAAATCATAAATCAAATTACAATTTTAAAACTTTGTGGAAATGGTCGGTAGATCATCCTGAAGAATTTTGGTCAAAGTTTTGGGACTATTCAAAGATTATAGGAGACAAAGGAAAAGAAATAATTAAACTTAATAAAATATTTAATAAGACTAAATTTTTTCCAGACTCAAAATTAAATTATGCTGAAAATATTTTAAAAAAAAAGTCATTAGATGCTGCAATAAGTTTTTTATCAGAGAAAGGGTTTGAGGAAGAAATTTCTTGGGAACAACTTTACAATAAAGTATGTAAGTTTTCTAATTACTTAAAATCTATAGGTTTAAAAAAAGGAGACCGTGTAGCAGCTTATGTTCCAAACAAAATTGAGTCTATTATAAGTTTTTTAGCATGTGCAAAAAATGGAATTATCTGGTCATCATGTTCTCCAGACTTTGGAGTCCAAGGAGTTGTGGATAGATTCAAACAAATTCAACCTAGTATTTTAATTACTAGCGATCACTATTTTTATAATGGCAAGAAAATAAATATTCTTGAAAAAATCGAGAATATCTTAAGGGAAATTCCTTCAATTAAAAAAACTTTAGTATTTGCGTATAATAAACAAGAGCATGTGAATTTTCAAAATTATATAAACTTCGATGAAGTTTTAAATCAGACAGAAGCAGATGAAAGCTTTGAACGGTTTGAATTTAATCATCCTATTTATATTTTATTTTCAAGCGGTACAACTGGAAAACCTAAATGTATAACACATGGAGCCGGAAATGTTTTAATTGAACATAACAAAGAATTTATACTTCATTGTGATATCAGAGATAATGAAAAATTATTTTACTATACTACTACAGGCTGGATGATGTGGAATTGGTTAGTTGGCGGATTAGCAACTGGCTCATCTATATTTTTATTTGATGGTGCACCTGTTTATCCAAAAATAGATATCCTTTTAGAGTACTGTCAAAACAAAAAAATTAATCTTTTTGGAGTAAGCGCTAAATACATCGATCATTTAAAGAATGAAAAATATAGTAGTAAAAACCTAGATCTAAGCTCAATAAAAATAATAACTTCTACAGGCTCTCCCTTAGCTGAGGAAAGTTTCAAGTATGTATATGACAATATAAAAAAAGATGTTCATCTCGCGTCTATTGCTGGTGGAACAGATTTAGTTGGTTGTTTAGTTTTAGGGAACCTTTACTCAAATGTATACATGGGAGAAATACAAGGTCAGAGCTTAGGTATTGATGTTGATGTTTTTACGGATGAGGGAAAAAGCGTAAAAGACGGAGAGAAGGGTGAGTTAGTAGTTAAAAAACCTTTTCCATCTATGCCAATAAAATTTTGGGGAGATGATGATGGACAAAAATATCGTAAAGCTTATTTCAATAAATTTAAAAATATTTGGCATCATGGTGATTTCATTGAGCGAACTAAAAATAATGGTTTTATCATGAGAGGAAGATCTGACGCTACGTTAAATCCTGGAGGTGTAAGAATAGGAACATCAGAAATTTACCAACAAGTTGAAGACATTGATTTTATCACTGAAGGGCTAGTAGTTGGGCAAGATTATAACGATGATGTAAGGATTGTCTTATTTATTACTACAAAAAACAATCAAGAGTTAGATGATGAAAAAATACAATCAATTAAATCAAGAATAAGAAAAAATTGTTCTCCAAAACATGTTCCTTCAATAATTATTAAAGTTCCAGAAATCCCTAGGACAAAAAGCGGTAAAATAGTTGAATTAGCGGTTAGAAAAATAATTCATGGAGAAACTATCAATAATAAAGAGGCAATAGCTAATCCCGAGACTTTAAAATATTTCGAGAATATTCCTCAGCTAAAATAATTCGCACAATTTTTATGTAACATTGAGTGAAGTTCAATAAGTTTTTCAAAACTCTTATTATAACCTCCTCCTAAAACACCACATAATGAGGTATTTCTCGAGTGAAAATTTTCTATTACTATTTGATCTCTTTTATTAATTCCTTCATCAGTAATTTTAAGTTTACCCAAACGATCCTCATAATGAATGTCAACTCCAGCCACATAAAATACAAAGTCATATTTATTTTTATTAAGCACTTTTAAATTTTTATTTAGAATATTTAAGTATTCTTCATCTTCCATATGATCTTTAAGCTCAATATCAATATCACTTTTTGATTTCTTAGCAGGATAATTAGAAGCACAGTGCATACTAAACGTTAAAACGTCTTTATCACTTTTGAATATTTCTGAATTTCCATTTCCTTGATGAACATCTAGGTCGATTATAAGTATTTTTTTTGCGTATCTTTTATTTTTCAAGTAGTTGGCCGCTACTGCCACATCATTAAAAACACAATAACCTGCTCCACAGTCAAAGGTAGCGTGATGACTACCTCCAGCAGTGTTACATGCAAGTTTTGTGTCTAATGCTAACTTACTTGCTAAAACAGTTCCACCAGTTGCAACAAACGATCTTCTAACAACGCTATCGTTAATCGGAAACCCAATTTTTTTCTGAAGTTTTATATTCAAAGTTTTATTTTTTATATGATTTATATATTCTAATGAGTGAGACGTTTTCATTGTTTCGATTGAGCATTCTTTAGGTATATGAAATTTTTTTACCACACCTTCTTTCAAAAGATGATTAGCAAGTGCACCAAATTTTTTTATTGGAAATTTGTTATCATCATTTATTTTCGCAACATAATCAGGATGATTTATCACAGGTAATTCCATAATTTTAACCTATACTGTAATATTATCTTTTTTAAAGAGGTCAAATGGTGAAAAAATATAGATGGAAATGTAGAGTTTTGTTAGTCAAAACTCCTGATTATAAAAATCTGAGGTATAAAAAAGTAAAAGATCTTTATCAAAAAGATATTAAGCATTTTCATAAAAGGATTATTAAATTAGTCTCTAAGAAGACTGGTAAAGATTTTTCAATTGAGCTCTTCGGCTTTGACGGCAAAAAAAAACAGACATTTAAAAATTTTGATAGTCAAAAAATTTTTAAGACTATTGATCAAATGCCAATTTCTAAAATACTTCAAGATAAAAAAATTAAACCACTAAATTTATCTTTATTTTCTGATTATAATCCTAAAACAACTACTTTTGGTTTAGGGTTTAAGGACAAAGAAAAAGCCCTTCACACAGTTAAAGCCATAAAAAATAGAAATATAAAATATCAAGTAAATGTAATAGCGACTATGTTGGGAAGAGCAAAAAAACACCCGTACAAAACTAAAAACATGAAAGACGCGATAAAAGTTTTTAGTTTATGGATGAAAAACTACAAAAAAAATAAAGTAACTAAATTTTAAGCAGTTTGTTCAAGGCAAACATCTTTAATAATAGGAACTGTTGTACAATCTAAGCACTTGTTCTCTTTTACCAAACAACCTTCACCTACAATTTTAATATCAACAACCCTGTCACATTGAGAGCATGTAACTGGTATTGTTAAACCACATTTTTTACAGCTATAAGTTTTCATAACTATAGCCTAAATAAAATTTATTGGAGTTCAACTAGTATGTTTAATAGTGAAAATCATTATCAAAAAAAACTGAAGAAATTGCTTTTAATGATAATCATTAGCAAAGATATTTTAATTAAATTAATCAAAAAAATTATCTTTCTACACACATAGCAATACCCATACCCCCGCCAATACAAAGTGTTGCTAAACCTTTTTTAGCATTTCTTTTTATCATCTCATGTATGAGTGTTACAAGAATTCTGGTTCCAGATGCTCCAATAGGATGACCTAAAGCTATCGCACCACCATTGACATTTACTTTTTCATTAGGAATTGAAAGTGTTTTTATTACAGCTATACTCTGTGCTGCAAAGGCTTCATTAATTTCAAATAAATCCACTTCATCAATTCTCCATCCAGCTAAGTCTATTGCTTTCTTCACAGATGGAATTGGTCCTGTTCCCATTAACGCAGGATCCACACCACAACTTGCCCAAGACTTTACAGTAACTAACTTTTCTAAGCCTCTTTTTTCTGCTTCTAAACTACTCATTAATGTAACAGCTGCAGCTCCATCATTAATCCCTGAAGCATTTCCAGCAGTCACGGTACCATCTTTTTTGAATACAGGCTTTAATCTTGATAAAGCATCCAAATTAATACCCTCTCTTGGATGCTCATCTTTATAAAAATCTGTCTCTGCTTTTTTTGATTTGATTTTAAAATTGATTATTTCCTCTTCAAATTTATTTTCTTTTTGGGCCTTAAGTGCTTTTTCTTGAGATTTTAAAGAAAATTTATCCTGTTCATCTCTTGTTACCTGAAATTTTTCTGCAACATTTTCTGCTGTTACACCCATGTGATAACCATGAAAAGCATCCCATAATCCATCTTTAATCATCGTATCTATTAATTCTCCATCACCTAATTTTTTTCCATCTCTTAAATGAATAGCATGAGGTGCTAATGACATATTCTCTTGTCCTCCAGCAATTAATATTTTTGAGTTACCAGCTTTAATACTTTGGAATCCCGAAGCTATAGATCTTATTCCAGAGCCGCAGACTTGATTAACAATATATGCAGGAACTTCTTTAGGAACCCCAGCATGTATAGCAGCTTGTCTAGCTGGGTTTTGACCCGATCCACCTGTTAAAACTTGACCCAATATTATTTCGTCAAGATCAGTCGGTTTTATATTAGATTTCTTAATTGATTCTGATATTACAGCAGAACCTAAATCTTCAGCTTTTACATTCTTTAAAGATTTTCCCAGCGTACCAACCGCTGTTCTTATTGCAGAAGTGATGTATACATTGCTCATTTTTTTAATGTATAATTATTGATATTTATTTTCAATTGAATTTTCTTTTCTAATCATACCAATCAAAATTCCAATAATTAGAAACAAATAAGTTGAATTACCAGTAGTAAAAAAGCTTCCTGTGCTTTTAATAGGAAAAATTTCAGCAATAAAAACAAATATAAAAGGGATAATTATTATATTATTCTTAAATAACGATGTTGATATATATTTTTTGTAAAATGAATAATATAATATTATTAAAAATATAGTTGAAATAATAAAAAATCCTAAAATACCTGTCTCAGTCAAAATTTCTAAGTAGTAATTATGTGGATGCATATTACAAATAAAATCTTTATTTTTATCAATATTAGGTCTGTGATGACAATAAAATCTAAAATTTTTAATTCCACCACCTATAAATTTGTTCATTAACCAAGTGTCATAAAATGAAGAAAATTCTTTTAGATATTGGGGAGCGCTTTCATTAAAAAAATCTTTTTTAGCAACGTAAGTTGCAGTTTTTTTTATCTGATCAAAGAATCCCATGAAATTTACTCTAATAGGTTCGTTTGATTTGAATATAATCGTAAAAATAATAGAAAAAACAATTACAAAAGGTATTAAAAATTTTCGTGTTTGTTTGTTGAATAGAATTACTAAAAAAACAGTTAGCAAAAAAATAAGCGCAGGCATTCTATTACCAGATAAAATTATACCTGAAAAAATAATTATAAATAAAGAGACAACTAAATATTTATTTAAATTTTTTGGAATTTTATTACTAAAATACAAAGGAATTAAAAAAAAAAGAAATAATGAGAATCTTTGAATAAATCCTCCGGCGATAAGTTCATCTCCGAAAGGTCCTGATAATTTTCTTCCTTGGGCAGTAAATCCAAATATATCTTTGCCTGTGATAAACTGTAATATAATATCTAAAGATACAAATAAAACAGAAATAGAGCAAAAAATAAAAAAAAGTTTTAAATTAATTATATCCTTTTCAATTAAAAATCTAACAACTAAATAAAAGACTAAGTATTTTATAAAAAAAATTGATTTAAGAGGGGAAGCTAAATAGCTAATTATACCCTCTAAATCAAAAAAGAAATAATTATAAAATCCTGTGAATAAAATAAAAATAAAAAAACAGATTATTAGTTTATCTAAAAAATGAAAATTTATTTTAAAAACTTTTCCTTTATAAAAGATAAATGATGTAACTATAAGCAGGATTAAATTAATATTAATTAACATATTTCCAGCGATAAAACTAAAAGGCATTATAGCTAATAAAATACTCAGCAAAGATGTCTTCGAAATATTAAAAGTTGAAAGTAAATGCATAATTTTAAGTTGTATGATAACCAATTATAACATGGATAATTTTAAAAAAAAAAATTATATATGTTTACAATAAATTGCGCCTGTAGCTCAACTGGATAGAGCGCTTGGCTACGGACCAGGAGGTTCTGGGTTCAAATCCTAGCAGGCGCGCCAGATATGATTAAAATGAACTTAAATTTATTAATTCCAACATTAATTTTATCAACACTTGCCTCTAGAATTATTGCACTAATATTTTTTGGTGACACCAGTTTAGAAAATGAGTGGAAAGTTTTAGTTCATAATCTTTCAGAAAAAGGAGTTCTTGGTTATTATTTAGTTAATGATGAGTTTTTAGCTTCCCCGGGCCTAGCAGGTATAAATGATAATGTTTTACCCTCAGCATTCATGCCCCCACTTTATGCCTTTTTTATTTTCGTAATAAAATATATTTTTTCTAGTTTTGTAAATTTTGTAAATATAGTTATTATAATTCAAATTTTAATCAGTTTAATCGCGACATATATATTTTTTAAGATATTACAAATAAGCGAAAAACCTGTTGTTTCATTTTATACGGCGCTTATTTTTTCTTTAGTTCCTATAAACATTTATGCCAGTGTTCAAATCTCATCAATAAGCATTCAAGTGTTTTTATTAATTTACTTTTTTTACATATTAAAAATATTTTCAAAAGATAAAATAATAAGTCAAAAAAATTTACTTATATTTTCTATTCTGTCGGGCTTATTAATATTAATAAGGGGTGAGTTTATTCTCTTTTATATTTTAACAATACTTTATTTTTTCTTATTTTATACAAGGAACATTAAATCTATTTTAATTTCTTTATTTATCACTTTATTAGTTATAAGCCCGTATCTTATAAGAAACTATAATCAATTTAATACTTTTACCATTACAAAATCAATTGGGTATAATTTACTCAAGGGCAATAACCCAAGTTTCAAAATTGAAGGTAATCCTAGTTTCATAGATGAAAAATTTAATAGGGAAAATCTTCTAATTAAAACAGATAAAGATTACGAAATAAAATTAGACAATTTTTATAAGGATAAAGCTCTGGAATACTTAAAAGATGAACCAGTTTTTTATTTAAAAAATTATTTTATAAAAGTTTTATCTTTTTTGACATTTGATCCCTATTCTTCTTATGACAAATATTTTAATATATTTCACTTAGCTCCAAAACTAGTTTTGTCAATTTTTAGTATTTTAGGAGGAATAGTCGTAATTAAAAAAAAAGGATTTTTACAATATTTAAGTATTTATTTTTTTTCAAACGTTTTTTTCTTTTCAATTTTTTTTATTTTACCACGATACAGTTTAATTTTACTTCCAATACAAATTTTACTATCTTTAGAATTTATTAAATTTCTTATTAAGAAAATTCTTTAATTAACTCTTTAATAATTCTAAAAGTAGAATATTTTTGTTTCCATGATGGATATTTTTTTTTAAATTTTTTTAAATCAGAAATATACCATATGTGGTCACCAATTCTATTCTGAGAAATAATTTTACGTTTGATTTTTATTTTTGAAATTTTTTCTATTGTATTTAATGCTTCAATTATTGAGCAATTAGAATATCTTCCGCCTCCTATATTATATACTTCACCAACACCTGGTTTTTTAAAAAATTCCCAAAAGCAGGAAACTAAATCTTGGCTATGGATATTATCCCTAACTTGCTTACCTTTATAACCAATTAAAGTATACTTTTTATTTTGCAGGGACGATTTTACTAAATAAGATAAAAATCCGTGCAGTTTCGCTCCGGAATGATTTGGACCAGTAATGCAACCTGCTCTAAAACATGCAGTTTTTAATCCAACATTTTTTCCATATTCTTGAACAATTAAGTCAGCGTAAGATTTAGAGGCTCCAAAAAAACTATGTGTACAATTATCTATCGACATAGTTTCATCAATACCATTTTGATATTTATGAGATTTTTTTAGTTCCCACCGAGTTTTTTTTTCTATTAAAGGCAATTTATTTGGATTATCTCCATAAACTTTATTTGTAGACATAAATATAAATGGAGCCTTCGGCGCATAAAGTTTCGTTAGTTCCAAAAGATTTAATGTTCCTTTTGCATTAATATCAAAATCAATAAATGGTTGGTTTTTGGCCCAATCATGAGAAGGTTGAGCAGCAGCGTGTATAACGATTTTAATTTTATTTCTATATTTATAAAAAATCTTTTTCAATTTACTGTAATTTCTTATATCTGTATTGAAATGGTTATAATTTTTTAGATTTTTCTTTAGTTTCTTTTTTACCCAAGTTATGTCTCCATCATTACCAAAAAAAAATTTTCTATAATTATTATCTATACCAACTATTTTAAAACCTTTTTTTGAAAAATAGAGACTAGACTCTGATCCTACAAGTCCACATGATCCTGTTATTAAAGCAATTTTCATTAAAAAAAATTCCTAACATTTTTAAATTTATTCAGCCAGATGTAAATATCTTCAAGGATATCGTCTATATTTTTTGATGGTTTCCATTTATAAAATTTGATAATTTTTTTATTGTCGCTAACATAATAAGGAATATCAAATTTTGAGGTTTTTGATATTTTTTTTATTATAATTTTATTTTTTGTTAATTTTTCACATTTAGAAGTTAAATCCAAAAGTGAAATTGCGTTAATTTTTCCTCCACCAATATTAAATATTTCATTATTAATTTTTTTAAATTTTTTAATTTGAAGCGCTAATATTTCACAAACGTCTTTAATATGTAAAACATCTCTTATTTGATGACCTTTCCCTCCAAATCCAATATAAAACAATTTTTTTTTCAAATAATGTTTAGCTACCCATAATGGTATAAAACCTTGATCTTGCTTTCCAAACTGCCAAGGACCAGCAATTACTCCAAATCTATTAATTATATATTTAAGATCCTTTTTAAAGAATATTTCTTGAATTAATTTTTCCGAAGCTAACTTTGTAAAACCATAGAGGGAGCTCGCAGAAAAAGTTTCAAATTTTTCATTAATTACTTTTTGAATTTTTATAGGTCTATTTAAGTTGTTTTTATTAATAAGTTTTTTGAGCTTTTCTATTGAATAGACTCTACTCGAAGATAAAAATATTATATTTGATTTATCTTTAATACATTTTTTTAAGATATTATAAGTTCCTACTAAATTTGTCCTAAAAACTTTATCTGGACTCTTTTCCGAGGCTTCTATTGCAGGCTCTGCGCAGCAATCAATTACTAAGTTAAATTTTGGTAATGAAATTACATTTTTAAAATTTTCAATATTTACTCGAAAATTTTTTATATTGTAACTCGAAAGCCTTTTTTTGTTGATTATCGAGCCCTTACGAGAAAGATTATCTAAACTATAAATTTTCGCTCCCTTAAGATTTTTTTTTAGATAAATAGCGATATTTGAGCCAACGAAACCACTACCGCCAGTAATTAGTATTTTCATTACAATTTAATTATCTTACTAATAGAAAAAAATAAACATATTTATGCTTTCTATAATAATACCAGTCAGGAATGAATCCGATAGCTTAAAAGGCTTAATGGAACATTATTCCAAAAACTTAAGTAATATAAATTACGAAGTTTTAATAATTAACGATTTTAGTAAAGATGATACATTAGAAAAAGCAAAAAATTTATTTAAAAATCAAAATTTTAAAGTTTTAGACAACAAAAAAAAAGGACTTGGTGGTGCAATCAATTTAGGTATTAAAGAGGCCTCAGGATCATTCGTAGCAATTATGATGGCCGATCAGTCTGATGATATAAATGATTTAATAAAGTATAACACTTTAATTAATACTGGTGATTATGATGCTATTTTAGGTTCGAGATTTATAAAAGAGTCAAAAGTTTTAAATTATCCAATTCAGAAATTAGTTTTAAATAGAATTTTTAATTATTTTGTTGGTTTAATTTTTTGGAATAATTATAACGATTATACAAATGCTTTTAAGATTTATAAAAAGAAGACATTAAACGAAATAAGCCCGCTTATTTCAGAAAGTTTTAATATTTTTTTAGAGATACCTTTAAAAATTATTTCAAGAAAATACAAATATAAAATTATTCCCATAAATTGGACTGGAAGAACAAAAGGTGTTTCTAAGTTTAAAATCAAAGAGCTTAGATCAAAATATTTATTTACATTAATTTATTGTTTTATAGAGAAAAATTTATTAAATTTAAAAAAATGAAATTCCTATCAAATTTATCTTTACAAAAATCAGTTATTGTTTTCTTTTTTTTTGTAGTGATTATATTACTTGGATTGTCAATGATATTATGAATAAGCTATTATCATAAGGATTAATCCTAATAGTACTCTATAGTAAACAAAAATGTTTAAACTGAATTTATTTAAATACTTTAAAAAAAATTTAATAGTAATTAATGAAAAAATAAATGCGAATATAATTGCGGAAAAATTCATTTTAGCATCAAACAAACTTTCTGAAAAAAAAATATTTTTTAATCCATAAATAGAAACTGCTCCTAGAATTGGAATTGAGATCAAGAAAGATATTTTGGCTGAGTCAACTCTACCAAATTTTAAAAGTCTTGCAGCGGTAATAGCTATACCAGACCTACTTACTCCAGGTATTAAAGATAATATTTGTAAGATACCAATAAATATTGCCGACTTAAAACTGAAATTATTTTCGATATTTTTTTCTAGCTTAAATTTATCGCTAACAAACAACAAAATACCAAATATTATAGTTGTCCACGCTATCATTTCTATGTTTCTTATTTTTTCGATATAATTTGTTTCAATCAAAATTATCCCACATAGCATAACTGGTATTGAAGCTATTATAATTTTAACAAAAAGAATTTTATTTTTATAAAAATTAAGAACGTCTTTGTAAAAGTAAACTAAAACTGCTAGGAAAGAACCTATGTGTAAGCTGACATCAATGGAAAGATTTTTCTCGTTTTTTAAATATTCAGAAGCAATAACTAAATGTGAGGAAGAACTGATTGGTAAAAACTCCGTTACGCCTTGAATCAAAGATAAGATAAAAATTTCAATCACTTTTTAAAAATAAAATTAAAGGTTGTTTTTTTATTGGCAATACATAATGCATATCAGGTATGCAATAAAAGACATTATTTTTTTAGGGTTTTTATAATATAGGTAACTATTATTGACCTTTAAAAACTATCATTCAATAAAATCTTAACTTATTTAACTCTGGTATGACAAAAAAAATGCTTAAGTTTATAGATCTAAAACAAGAGACACCTGAAAAAAGAGGCACAGAAAAGAGAAAAGGTGATTTCAATGAGATCTATAAAGAATACATTACTAACAAAGCCACTGAGCAGTCTAGTAGATGCTCTCAGTGTGGAGTGCCTTTTTGTCAGATTCATTGTCCATTAGGTAATAATATTCCAGATTGGTTAAAACTGACTGCCGAAGGAAGACTTAAAGAAGCCTATGAAGTCTCTCAAAGTACAAATAACATGCCTGAAGTTTGTGGAAGAATTTGTCCACAAG
The DNA here is from genome assembly GCA_902623395.1 of uncultured Pelagibacteraceae bacterium. GTDB lineage: Bacteria > Pseudomonadota > Alphaproteobacteria > Pelagibacterales > Pelagibacteraceae > Pelagilacustribacter. The sequence continues at coordinate 64,778 of CACNTN010000004.1, forward strand.
ACAGATTGTGTGAAGGAAACTGTGTTATAGAACAATCAGGCCACGGAACTGTTACCATTGGATCAATAGAAAAATATATTACAGATACAGCTTGGGATAAAGGATGGGTTAAACCATTCAGAGTTAAAAAAGAGTTAAAGCAATCTATTGGTATAATAGGTGCTGGACCAGCAGGATTGGCATGCGCTGAAGAACTAAGAAAATCAGGTTATCAAGTTACAATATACGATAGATACGATAGACCAGGAGGTCTTTTAATCTATGGTATCCCTAATTTTAAATTAGAAAAATTTGTTGTTGAGAGGAGAACTAAATTATTAAAAGACTGTGGAGTCAAATTTGTTCAAAATTTTGAGGTAGGTAAAGATAAAAGCTTATACGCACTTAAGGAAAATCATGATGCAGTTCTGATTGCAACTGGTGTGTATAAACCAAGAGAAATAAATATTCCCGGAAAAAATTTGAAAAATATTTTTCCAGCAATGCAATTTTTAACTGCGTCAAATAGGAAAGGCTTAGGTGATAAAGTCAAACTTTTTGACGATGGAACATTAAATGCAGAAGGAAAAAATGTAGTTGTAATCGGAGGAGGTGACACAGCTATGGACTGTGTAAGAACATCAGTAAGGCAAAAAGCTAAATCAGTAAAATGCTTATATAGAAGAGATAGAGAAAATATGCCTGGCTCTGCAAGAGAAGTTGGAAATGCAATAGAAGAGGGAGTAGAATTTGTGTGGTTAACCAGCCCCAAAAGTTTTATTGGAAATTCAAAAGTTGAGTCAGTTGAAGTTAACAAGATGAAATTAGGTGAACCAGATTCTTCAGGTAGAAGAAGACCTGAAATTGAAAAAGGCTCAGAGTACAAGATTCCTGCAGATCTTGTAATCAAATCTTTAGGTTTTGACCCAGAAGATTTGCCTAAATTATTTAATGCTAAAGAATTAGTTATTTCGCAATGGGGGACAATTAAAATTGATTTAAAATCTATGCAGACTAATTTAGATGGAATTTTTGCAGCAGGTGATATTGTCAGGGGAGCCTCTCTTGTTGTATGGGCAATTAGAGATGGTAGAGATGCCGCTATTCAAATAGAGAAATATCTACAACAAAAAATTAAAAAACAAAAAACTGTAGAAGCTGCTTAAAATTATAATGAAAAATTATTTTAAAAATAAAAAAATTTTAGAAAAAAGTTTTAATTACGATGTAAAAATGGAGCATGATGCTTGTGGTGTAGGCTTAATAGCTTCTACAAATGGAAAAAAATCTAGAAAAATTGTCGAGTATGGTATTGAGGCATTAAAAGCTATATGGCACAGAGGAGCTGTAGATGCAGATGGAAAATCGGGTGATGGAGCAGGAATTCAAATTGAGATAGCACCAGATTTCTTTAAAGAGAAAATTTCCACAACTGGACATACCCTTGACGAAAATAAAAGAATTTGTGTTGGAATGATTTTTCTTCCAAGAACAGATTATTCAGAACAAGAAAAATGTAGAGAGATTATTGAGTCCGCACTATTAGCTGAAAATTACTACATATATGGATGGAGACAAGTCCCAATAAATCCAAGTGTTTTAGGAAAAACGGCTGATCAAAACCGTCCAGAAATTGCTCAAGTTATGTTTAAAAAAAATGAGGCATTGCAAACAAATGATCTTGAAAGAGATTTATTTGAAACAAGAAAGAAAATTGAAAAAGTTGCAAGAGATAAGCAAATAAAGGATTTTTATATTTGCTCTTTCAGCTCAAGATCCATTGTTTATAAAGGTATGTTTCTAGCTGAAATGTTATCTGAATTTTATCCAGATCTTCATGATGAAAAGTTAACTTCAAGATTTGCAATTTTTCATCAAAGATATTCAACTAACACCTTCCCAAGTTGGGATTTGGCTCAACCTTTTAGAACTTTAGCGCACAACGGAGAGATAAACACAGTTAAAGGAAATATAAACTGGATGAAAATTCATGAACAAGACATGTCTAGTCAGCTTTTCAAAGATGTAAAAAATTTAAAGCCAGTAATAAGAAGTTCTTCGGACTCTGGTGCACTTGATAATGTTTTTGAACTTTTAACTCATTCAGGAAAATTAGCACCACTAATAAAATTAATGATGATCCCCGACTCATGGTCAAAGAGAAGCAAAACAGTCCCAAAAAACCATCAAGACTTATTTAATTTCCTTAACAGCACTATAGAGCCATGGGATGGTCCAGCAGCTATTTGTGCAACTGATGCGAAATGGGTTTTGGCCTCTTCTGATAGAAACGGACTAAGGCCATTAAGATATTCAATCACCTCAGATGATCTATTTTTTGCGGGTTCAGAAACTGGAATGATTAAAATTCCAGAGGAAAAGATTATTGAAAAAGGAAAACTTGGTCCAGGTCAAATCATTGCAATCGATTTAAAAAAAGGAAAACTATACAAAGATAAAGAAATTAAGGATCTTTTGGCAAAAGATTATAAAAAATACAATAAACAGATTATTGATTTGGAAAAAAAGATTTCATTTGGAGGAGAAAAGCCAAATTTCTTAGGAGAGGATTTAAGGAAAAGACAATTTTTATCAGGATTAAGTTTAGAGGACTTAGAGTTAATTCTTCACCCAATGGCAGAGGAAGGAAAAGAAGCTTCAGGCTCGATGGGTGATGATACTCCAGTTGCTGTACTATCAAGTCATTATAGACCTGTATCACATTATTTTAGACAAAACTTTAGCCAAGTAACCAATCCACCAATTGACTCTTTAAGAGAAAATAAAGTAATGAGTTTAAAGACAAGATTTGGGAATCTAGGCAACATTTTAGATTTTGATAATCTTACTGAGGAAAATATTTATGTTTTAGATAGCCCTATACTCACCAACTCACAATTTAAAAAATTTAAAAAATTTTTTTCAAAAAAAGTTAAAGTAATTGACTGCACATTTAATATTGAAGAGTCTCTCAAAGAAAGAATTGAACTAATTAGAGAAGAGGCAGAAACAGCTGTTAGAGAGGGAAGCACTTGCTTAATATTATCTGATAAAAATATTACAAATCAAAAAGCAAGCATCCCAAGTATATTGACTGTAGGAGCGATACACTCTCACTTAGTAAAACACGGATTGAGAGGTTATTGTTCTTTAAATGTTGAGTGCTCTGATGCAATGGATACACATTCTTTTGCTATTTTAATTGGAGTCGGAGCCACTACAGTGAACCCATATCTTGCAATAGATAGTATTCATCAAAGATTTGAAAAAAAATTATTTGGCAAATCTGATTTTGAAACATGTGTAAACAAATTCAAAAAATCAATTGATGCTGGTCTTCTTAAAATTATGTCAAAGATGGGAATATCAGTAATAAGTTCTTATAGAGGCGGATGTAACTTTGAAGCAGTAGGTTTAAGTAGAGCTATTGTTTCAGATTATTTTCCAGGTATGTCTTCAAGGATTTCAGGAATAGGTATAATCGGAATCGAGAAAAAGATTAAAGAGCTTCATAAAAAATTTAATGCAAAAAATGTATTCACTTTACCTATCGGAGGATTATACAGATATAGGAAAAGTGGAGAAGATCACCAATACCAAGGAAAGTTAATTCATTTATTGCAAAGTGCTGTAACTAGTGGCTCATATGAACTATACAAGAAGTATTCAGCTGGAATTCATAATTTACCTCCAATAAATATAAGAGACTTACTAGAATTTAAAAAACAAAGAAAACCTATTGATATTAAAGAAGTAGAGCCAATTGAAGAAATTTTAAAAAGATTTGGAAGTGGAAGCATGTCTCATGGAGCACTATCAGCAGAAGCTCACGAAACTTTAGCAATGGGAATGAACAGAATTAAAGGTGCCTCTTGTAGTGGAGAAGGTGGCGAGGACGCAAAAAGATTTAAAATATTACCTAACGGAGATAGTGCAAACTCAAGAGTGAAACAAATTGCGTCCGCTAGATTTGGAGTAACTGTTGATTATTTAAATAACGCTAACGAAATAGAAATTAAAATTGCTCAAGGAGCTAAACCAGGTGAGGGAGGACAGCTACCAGGTTTTAAGGTTACAAAAGAAATAGCGCGATTAAGACATTCGACGCCAGGTGTAACTTTAATATCACCACCACCACATCACGATATTTATTCTATAGAAGACTTAGCCCAACTAATTTACGATTTAAAACAAATCAATCCAGGTGCGAGAGTTGGAGTAAAATTAGTTGCATCAACTGGTATTGGTACAATAGCAGCAGGTGTAGCAAAAGCAAAAGCAGATATCATTTTGATCTCAGGACATTCTGGAGGAACTGGTGCTAGTCCTCAAACAAGTATTAAATACGCAGGTATCCCATGGGAGATGGGTTTAACAGAAGCGAACCAAATTCTTACATTAAATAACTTAAGACATAACGTTACTTTAAGAACAGACGGAGGATTAAAAACAGGAAGAGATATTGTCATGGCAGCAATGATGGGAGCTGAAGAGTATGGAATGGGAACGTCATCTTTAGTTGCTATGGGTTGTATAATGGTAAGACAATGTCACTCAAACACTTGTCCAGTTGGAGTTTGCAGTCAAGATGAAGCATTACGAGAAAAATTTACTGGTACTCCGGAGAAAGTTGTAAATTTGTTTAAGTTTGCAGCAAAAGAAGTAAGAGAAATTCTCGCTTCTCTAGGATTTAAATCAATCAATGAAATTATAGGAAGAACTGATTTATTAACCCAGGTAAACAAAGGTGCATCTAACTTAGATGATTTAGATTTAAATCCACTATTAGTTCAAGCTGATCCAGGTGAAAATCTTAGATATTGTAAAGACAAACATATAAATGAAGTACCAGATACTCTTGATGAAAAGATTTGGTCCGAGATAAAAGATAAGATTAATACAAACTCAGAAAATAAATTTAATTTCGAGATAGAAAACACATCAAGATCAGTAGGAACAAGATTATCTCATCACATATATAAAAAATTTGGTAATAATAAATTAGAGGAGAATACGGTACATATCAAACTAGAGGGATCTGCGGGACAATCTTTAGGAGCTTTTTTAACTAAAGGAGTTAAACTTACTGTTGAGGGAGATTGTAATGATTATGTAGGTAAAGGATTGTCTGGAGGAACTATTGTTGTGTATCCATCTTCAAAAAGTTCATTAGTTTCATATGAAAATACAATAATTGGAAATACAGTTCTTTACGGAGCGACTTCTGGAAAATTATTTGCATCAGGGCAAGCTGGAGAAAGATTTGCGGTTAGAAACTCTGGAGGTTTTTCAATAGTTGAAGGATGTGGAGCCCATGGTTGTGAATACATGACTGGTGGAACAGCTATAATATTAGGAGAAGTAGGAGATAATTTTGGAGCAGGAATGACGGGTGGAATGGCCTTCGTTTATGATGAAAAAAATACTTTTGAAAATTTTGTTAATCCGGCTTCAATTATATGGCAAGATGTTGAAACAGATTATTGGAAGAAGTTTTTGAAAGAAAGTTTAAATACTTTTGTCAAAGAAACTAATTCAAAAATTGCTCAAAAAATATTAAATGACTTTGCTAATGAACTCAAAAAATTTAAACAAATTTGCCCGATAGAAATGCTTGATAAATTAGACAATCCTATTAGTTTAAGATCTCATACTAAGAAAGCAGGTTAATGAGTAAAACTAAAGTCTTTTGCTTTGGCTTTGGCCAAGTCGCGGAAAGTTTCATTAATAAGTTAATTAACGAAAAAAAGGACTTAGATCTAAGTGTTACTTCTAGACAGGAAACTCATCAGATAGAGTTTAATAATATTAAAATAAATTCATACCAATTTACTGAAGACAAGTGTGATGACTCTATTAAAAAAAAAATAGAAGAAGCAGATTACATTTTAGTTTCTATTCCGCCTATTGATGGCCAAGATATTGTAGCAAATTACCTTAATGCAAATATTAAAAAAATAATAAATTGTAAATGGATCACATATTTATCGGCAACTAGTGTATACGGAGATCATAAAGGTGGTTGGGTTAATGAAGATAGCGTTACTCAACCTACCACAGATAATGGGATGAGTAGATTAGAAGCAGAAAAAACCTGGAAAAGTCTATCGAATAAAAAAAATTATCCGCTCCAAATTTTTAGATTAGCTGGCATATATTCAAATGAGTTTAATATTTTGAAAAGATTAAAATCTGATAAAGTACAAATTGTAGATAAAAAAAATCACTTTTTTTCAAGAATTCATGTCGAGGACATAGCTAACATTTTATTTAAGTCCCTTGATAATTTTAAAAATAATGAAATTTATAATATTTGCGATGATAAACCTGCTTCGCAAATCGAAGTAGCGGCCTACGGTGCAAAGTTACTAAAATTAGAGAAACCTAATTCAGTAAAACTCGAAGAAGTTGAAAGTCAAATGTTAAGAAATTTTTATAAAGACTCAAAAAAAGTAGACAATAAAAAAATGAAAGAATTTTTTAATCACAAATTAAAGTACCCAACTTATGTTGAAGGACTAAATTATATCTTTAACAATACTTTTTAATTCTTTAATTATTTTTTTTAAGGGATCTTGATTTGATAAACTATGGTCCCCGTTTTTAATGACTACTAACTTTTTTTGCGCATTTGGAAATACCGAAAGAACTTTTCTTGAAAAGGATACCGGCACAACTTCATCTTTGCTGCCGTGAACCACTGTTACTTTAATTCTAGATCTTATTTTTTTAGATAGGATTTTATTTTTTCGTCCATCTTTAATTAGCTGGAATGTAATAGGATACTCATATTGCCCATTTTTAATAACACTTAATCCTTTAGTAATAATTTCATTTTTATTTTTTTTTGGAAATTTTTTCCACATTAATCTTTCAAGAAATTCTGGAGCTGAGCCTATACCAACAAAACCTGCAATTTGATTTTCAAAATATTTAAATTGATTTAAAGAGATCCATGCTCCCATGCTAGAACCAACAAGTATAAATTTATTTTTTTTAACAATTTTTTTAATTGAATTCTTAGCATCATTTGACCATTTGGTTATATTTCCTTTTGTAAATTTGCCCGATGACTTACCGTGTCCTGAATACTCAATAGCTAAAAATCCTAATTTATTTTTTACAGCATATTTTTTAAACGCTTGAGGTTTTTTTCCATCAATATCAGACATAAAACCAGGAAGAAAAACGATATAAAGATTTTTTTTATAATAATTGTCAATAAATCTAAGTTTTTTTGTCTTCGAAATTTTTAAATATTTGAATTTTTTCATATAAGAATGTTTTAGTGCTATTATATAACAAAATACATGACTACTAAATTAAATGTTCTCCAGGTTATTCCTAAACTAGGTTATGGTGGAGCTGAGACTGGATGCTATGATATCGCTCATTTTCTTCCAGAAAATGATTGCGGATCTTTTATTGCAACGTCTGGAGGTGAGTTGTTAAAATTCGTAAAAAAAGATAAAGTGAAAATATTCCGTTTGCCTGTTCACTCTAAAAATCCCCTTTTAATAATTTTTAATACTTTAGCTTTGGTTATCTATATAATTTTTTTTAAGATTAATATTATCCATGCAAGAAGTCGGGCGCCAGCCTGGTCATGTTATTTTGCCTCTTTATTAACCAGAAGAGTTTTTGTTACTACTTTTCACGGAACTTATAATTTTAAAAGTAAAATTAAAAAATTTTATAATAGCATAATGCTTAGAGCGAAACTAACAATTGCTGGATCAAATTTTATTTTTACTCATATCAATGAAAATTATAGCGAATATTTAAATAAAGAAAAAAAACTTAGAGTAATTTTTAGGGGTATAAATATTGATTATTATAATGCAAAAAATATTTCTATTCTCAAAAAAGAAAAGCTGAAACATGAATGGAATTTGTCATCAAATAAATTTACCATTCTTTTACCAGGTAGGCTCACTTATTGGAAAGGACAGGAAAAATTTATTGAATCGTTAAATATTTTAATTGAAGACTATAATATATCAAATTTTCAAGCAGTAATACTCGGATCCGACCAAGGTAGGAAAGTATATGCAAAAAAATTAGAAAATTTGGTCCAAAGATATAGTCTGAATAAAAAGATTAAATTTATTTCAGGTTGTAAGGAGATGCCTTTAGCCTATTCTTTGGCAGATGTTGTGGTTTCAGCCTCTATTGAACCAGAGGCTTTTGGAAGAGTATCAGTTGAGGCTCAGTCTATGGGTAAACCAATAATTGCAAGTAATATTGGTGGCTCCAAAGAAACAGTGATAAATAAAAAAACTGGCTTCTTATATCAGTACGATGATCCAAGAGAACTTGCTAAAAGTTTAAATACTGTTATTCAATTATCACAAGATGAATTAGAATCTTTAGGAAATGAAGGAAGAAAAAATATTACTAAAAAATTTGATATTGAAACGATGTGTCAATCTAATTTAAAAGAATATAAAAAATTAATCAAAAATTAATGCCTCAAATACAATTATTAGATGGAAAGAAGATAGATTTTGAAAAATCAATTAACGGTTTTGATTTAGTAAAAAAAATAAGTAAGTCGCTTGAAAAAATTGCATTAATCATGGAAGTTGATGGTGATTTAAAAGACCTAAGTTATAAAATTATCAAAGATGCAAGAGTAAAAATTATTACACCAAAAGATAAAGAGGGTTTAGAGGTTATCAGACATGACGCTGCGCACATAATGGCAATGGCTGTTCAAGAATTATTTCCAGGAACACAAGTAACTATAGGACCAGTTATAGAAAATGGTTTTTATTATGATTTTGCTAGAAAAGAACCTTTCACAAGTGATGATTTAAAAAAAATTGAAAAAAAAATGTCAGAAATTATTGATAGAGATGTAAAAACTAAAAGAGAAGTCTGGAAAAGGAGTGATGCTATAAAACATTTCAAAAAAATTGGAGAAAAGTATAAAGCAGAAATTATAGAGAGCATACCTGAAAATGAGGAGCTATCTGTCTATCATCATGGCGACACTTGGCATGATTTATGTAGAGGACCACATTTAGCCTCTTCTGGAAAAATTGGAAAAGCATTTAAATTAACAAAAGTTTCAGGCGCATATTGGAGAGGTGACTCAAATAATGAGATGCTTCAAAGAATTTATGGAACGTGTTGGAGTACAAAAAAAGAGCTTGATGATTATTTACATCGGCTTGAAGAGGCTGAAAAAAGAGATCATAGAAAACTTGGTAAAGAAATGGATCTTTTTCATTTTAGAGAGGAAAGTCCAGGTGCAGTATTTTGGCACGAAAAAGGTTGGCTCTTATTTCAAAGACTTGTAGAATATATGCGAGCAAAACAAAGACTCGCAGGTTATAAAGAGATAAACACACCTGAATTGTTAGATAAAAATCTTTGGGAAAAATCTGGACATTGGGATAAATTTGGAGAACACATGTTTACATCTGAAACTCCTGACGAAAAAACATTTGCAGTAAAGCCAATGAATTGTCCAGGTTGTGTTCAAGTTTTTAATCAAGGGTTGAAAAGTTATAGAGATTTACCTCTAAAGTTATCTGAATTCGGTAAAGTCCACAGATATGAACCATCGGGTGCACTACATGGCTTATTGAGAGTTAGAGCATTCACTCAAGATGATGCACACATTTTTTGTACAGAAGATCAAATAACTGAAGAGTCATTATCAGTAACGAATTTAATCTTAGAAATATATAAAGACTTGGGCTTTAAAAATGTAGTTTTAAAATATTCTGATCGACCAGAAAAAAGAGTTGGAGATGATAAAGTTTGGGATAAATCTGAAGCCGCACTTCTTGCAGCAATCAAACAATCTAAACTTGATTATACAATTAACAAAGGAGAAGGTGCCTTTTATGGTCCTAAAATTGAATTTGTATTAAGAGATGCTATAGGTAGAGATTGGCAATGCGGAACTTTGCAAGTAGATTTAAATTTACCAAATAGACTTGGAGCAACTTATGTCGCTAAAGATGGAACAAAAAAAGTTCCTGTAATGTTACATAGAGCATTATTTGGATCTTTAGAAAGATTTATTGGAATTTTAATTGAAAATTATGCTGGTAAGTTACCTTTTTGGCTTTCACCAGCACAAGCTGTTGTGTGTCCCATAGCTGAGGAAAACAACGACTATGTAAAAAAGTTATTTAAAGATTTATTTAAAGAAGGTATAAAATGTGAAATGGATTTAAGAAATGAGAAGATAAACTATAAAATTAGAGAACATTCTCTGGCAAAAATACCATTTATAATTGTCTGTGGTAAAAAAGAAGTTGCAGAAAATACAGTCACAGTTAGAAAACTTGGTTCTGACAAACAGGAAGTTATGAAAAAAGATGATCTATTAAAAAATATGCTTGCCTCAAATAAGTTGCCCCTAAATTAAGTGTCAAACTTTAAACCTAATTATTTTCAAAGAAGGAGTAAACCTCAAGGTCCAAAAGCCAACGAGAGAATTAGAGCTTTAGATGTTCAAGTTATAGGAAGTGATGGAGGAAATCTTGGAGCTATGCCACTTAACAAAGCCATCGAACTTGCTAAGCAAGAGGGATTAGATCTCATAGAAATATCACCTAACGCAAATCCACCTGTTTGCAAAATTATGGACATGGGAAAATATAAATATGATTTACAAAAGAAAGCTAATCAGGCTAAGAAAAAACAAAAAACAGTTTCACTGAAAGAAATTAAATTAAGACCAGGCACTGAAACTCATGATTATAATTTTAAAATAAAAAATGCTAAAAAGTTTATAACCAAAGGCAACAAGGTAAAGTTCACTGTAAAATTTAAAGGCAGAGAAATGCAACATACTGACCTTGGTAAAGACTTAATGGATAAAATTATTGAGGAAACTAAAGATGTTGCTAAAGTTGAAAGCAAGCCAAAATTTGAAGGTAGACAGATGGTTATGATAATTCAACCTCTGTAAATCACCAATAATATAACCTTGTAAACATTTATTATTGCCTATATAAGTCCGAAATATTTTATGCCAAAACTTAAAACAAAAAGCTCTGCAAAAAAAAGGTTTAAATTTACAGCCTCAGGAAAAATTAAGATGCCCCAAGCTGGTAAAAGACACGGTATGATTAAACGAACAAATTCACAAATTAGAAAACAAAGAGGCACTACAATTATGACAAAACAAGATTCTAAAATTGTTAAATCGTATATGCCATATAACTTAAGAGGATAATATGGCCAGAACAAAACGTGGAGTTATTACTAGAGCTAAGCATAATAAAGTTCTAAAGTTAGTCAAAGGACAAAGAGGAAGAAGAAAAAATACTATCAGGATTGCCCGTCAGGCAATGGAAAAAGCAATGCAATATGCTTACAGAGATAGAAAAGCAAAAAAAAGAGAATTTAGATCTTTGTGGATACAAAGAATTAACGCTGGTGTGAGAGCTGAAGGCTTAACTTATGCAAAATTTATCAATGGTTTAGCTAAGTCAAAAATTAAATTAGACAGAAAAGTTCTAGCAGAGCTTGCTTATAATAATCCTGAAGTCTTTAAATCAGTGGTAAAAAAGGTTCAATCCTCCCTAGCTTAAAAGGGTCTTTGATTTAATCGCAACTTAATATAAAAAATCAATAACCTAATGAGTGATTTAGATAAAATAAGTTCTGTATTTAATGCAAAGATAGACTCTGTAAAAACAAAAAACGAGCTTCAAAATATTAAAACTGAATTTTTTGGAAAAAATGGTCAAATTACTCAGCAATTCAAAACTTTAGGTTCTCTTGATCCTGATAAAAGAAAAGAGTTTGCTACAAATTTAAATAAAATTAAAGACGATATAACCCATCAATTGGAACAAAAAAATATAGAAATCGAAACAATTGAAATAAATGAAAAACTTAAAAATGAAAAAGTAGATATTACTTTACCAATAAGACCCCACCGACTAGGAAAAATTCACCCAGTCTCACAAGTTATAGATGAGATATCTTCTATATTTTCAGAAATAGGCTTTTCAGTTGCAGAGGGACCCGATGTTGAAACTGAATATAATAATTTTACAGCATTAAATACTCCTGAGGAACATCCTGCTAGGGATATGCACGACACTTTTTATTTAGAAGAAAATAAAAAATTATTACTTCGGACTCATACATCACCAGTTCAAATTAGAGCAATGTTATCTAGCAAACCACCTTTTAAAATAATTGTACCTGGAAGAACTTACAGATGTGACAGTGATCAGACTCATGCTCCTATGTTTCATCAATTGGAAGGTCTTCACATAGATAAAAATATCACAATGGGACATCTTAAAGGTTGTCTTGATTATTTTATAAAAGAATTTTTTGAGGTTAAGAATGTAAAAATGAGATTCAGACCAAGTCATTTCCCTTTTACAGAACCATCAGCAGAAGTTGACATTGGATACAAAATTGAAAAAGGAAAAATTGTTATCGGAGAAGGTGATAAATGGTTGGAAGTTTTAGGATGTGGAATGGTCCATCCAAACGTTTTAAAAAATGTAAAAATAAACCCGAAAAAATATCAAGGTTTTGCATTTGGAATAGGTATTGATCGTTTAGCAATGTTAAAATATGGAATCAATGATCTTAGAGCTTTCTTTGAGGCAGATTATAGGTGGCTAAGTCACTTTGGATTCGATCCATTAGATGTTCCAACAAATTATAGAGGGCTAAGCAAATGATCATTACAATTCCTTGGCTTAAAGAACATCTTAAAACTTCAGCTAAAGAAAGCGAGATCATCGACCAGCTTACAAATATTGGACTTGAAGTTGAAGGTATAAAAGAAAATTCTGGAGAGATGAGTAAGTTCAAAATTGCAAAAGTTTTACGAACGGAAAAACATCCTAATGCTGATAAATTAAAAGTTTGTGATGTTGCTATTGGCAGAAAAGAGGTTTTAAAAGTTGTCTGCGGAGCACCTAATGCTAGAGAGGGATTAATTACCATTTATGCTCCTCCAGGAGCAGTGATACCTAAAACTAATTTTGAATTAAAGGTAGCAAAAATAAGAGGCGTAGAGTCCAGAGGGATGCTTTGCTCAGAAAGCGAACTCAATTTATCAGATGAGAGTGAGGGGATAATTGAACTTAAAAATAAAGAGAAAGAGATAGGAAAAAGTTATTTTAAAAATAATTCACAAAAAGCTATCGATATTTCTATAACCCCTAACCGTGCTGATTGTTTAGGCGTTAGAGGTATAGCAAGAGACCTTTCATCAGCAGGTATTGGAAAATTAATACAAACAAAAAGAAAAAAAATTAAACAAAGCACCTTCCATCAGATTAAAATATCAATTACAAAAGAAAAGAACCAAGGGTGTGATACCTTTGGAAGCTGTTATATTAAAAATATTACTAATAAAGAAAGCCCCGAATGGCTTAAAAATAAATTAATTGCATTAGGTTTGAAACCCATCTCTGCTGTAGTTGATATTACTAATTATGTAATGTTTGATCTAAACAGGCCACTGCATGCTTATGATGCAGATAAAATAAATAAAGAAATTATAGTCAGGAACGCTAAAGAAGGTGAGACATTCGAGGCATTAGATAATAAAAAATATAAATTAAAAAAGGACATGTGTGTTATCTCTGATAAATCCGGCGTTTTAGGTTTGGGCGGAATTATTGGAGGAACAACTACCTCAACTGAATTAGATACAAAAAATATACTTTTAGAAGCTGCTTATTTCAGCCCATCCTCAATAAGAAAAACAGCTAGATTACTTAATATTAACACCGATGCGAAATATAGATTTGAGAGAGGAATTGATCCTAACTCGATCAAAGAGGGTTTAGAGTTTGCTACTGAGCTTATTTTAAAAATTTGTGGAGGAGAAGCCAGCAAGTTTCAAATTACTGGAAAGACGAAGCAAAAAAATAAGGTTATTAACTTTCAAGTAGAAAAATTTCAAAAATTGATTGGTATTTCAATCACCGCTAATGAAATTGATAAAATTTTATCTTCTCTAGGTTTTAAATGTAAAAAAAGTCAAAAAAATATCAAAGTAGAAGTTCCAAGTTGGAGACCAGATGTAAATTTGGATGAAGATTTGATTGAGGAATTAATTCGGATCAAAGGATTTGATAATATTAAATTAATTGAACCTAGCAAAAATAGAACCCAAGATACTTTAAACTTTAAGCAAAAACTTTTCCATTTATCACAGAGATCTTTAGCTTCGAAAGGATATATGGAAATAGTAACTTGGTCTTTTACAGATTCAAAAATTGATAAACAATTTTCTAAAGGAGAAAAAGAAATTCCAATATACAATCCTATTTCTTCTGATCTAGATGTTTTAAGACGATCAATTTTCTCAAATTTAGCAATCTATTTAAAAAAGAACCAAGATAGAGGATACGAGGACTTATCTTTATTTGAAATTGGTCCAACATTTTTTGGAAAAAATCCAGGTGAACAACAAGTTGTAGTTGGAGGTTTAAAATCTGGAAAAATAAATAGAAAGAGCTGGCTAGATAAAGAAAGAGACGTAGACGTTTTTGATATTAAAAGTGATGTAATTAAAACTTTGATCGAACTTGGAATAGAGGAAAAAAATCTTTTTGTGAGCGAAAATACAAAATACAGTTATCATCCAGGCAGATCAGGATCGATAACTTTAAAATCAGAAAAAGGACCTCATCTAGCTTATTTTGGAGAAATACACCCAGCTATTATTAAAAATTTAGATTTTAAAGACAAAAATATTTTTGGATTTGAGATATTTTTAAAGAATATTCCAGAACCTAACAAAAAATTAAGACTTAGCAAAAAAAGTTTTCTAGCTTCAGATTATCAAAAATCAGAAAGAGATTTTGCTTTTATTATTGACAAAATTTTTAAAATTGGTGAACTTGAGAAGATTGTAAAAGACGTAGATAATAATCTAATTCAAAACGTATCTACGTTTGATGTTTATGAAGGGGAAAATATTCCAAAAGATAAAAAATCAGTTGCTATTAATGTAACTTTACAAGCCATCGATAAAACACTTACAGAAAATGATTTAGAGGAAATTAGCAAAAAAATTATTGAAACAGTAAGTAAAAAAACTGGCGCTACAATTAGGTCCTAATGTCAGATATAAAAAGAATACGTAATTTTTCTATAATTGCGCATATTGATCATGGTAAATCAACGATTGCAGATCGTATCATTCACAAATGTGGAGGTCTTTCTGATCGAGAAATGAAACAACAAGTTCTCGACTCAATGGATATTGAAAGAGAAAGAGGAATTACAATTAAAGCTCAAACTGTAAAGCTCAACTATAAGGCAAAAGATGGTGAAAATTATATATTAAATATTATCGATACTCCTGGCCACGTAGACTTTGGCTATGAAGTAAGTAGGTCTCTTTCAGCATGTGAGGGATCTCTTTTAATTGTTGATAGCACTCAAGGCGTAGAGGCTCAAACTTTAGCAAATGTTTATCAAGCTTTAGAGATTAATCATGAAGTTATACCAATTTTAAACAAAATTGATTTACCCGCTTCAGATATTGAAAAAACAAAAAAAGAAATAGAGGACGTTGTTGGAATTGAGACGGCTAACGCTATTTCTTGTTCAGGAAAAACAGGAGAAGGAATTGATGAAATTTTAGAGGCGATTATTAACAAATTACCTGCTCCAAATGGGATTATTGATGAAAAATTAAAATGTTTACTAGTTGATAGTTGGTATGACAGTTATCTCGGCGTAGTTATCCTAGTCAGAGTCATTAATGGTAAATTAAAAAAAAATATGAGAGTAAGATTAATGTCTAACGATAGAGAATATGTGGTTGAAAAAGTAGGGGTATTCACACCCAAACCAAATGATATTGAAGAATTAAACTCTGGTGAAATTGGATTTATAATTACAGGCATTAAATCTCTATTAGAAACAAAAGTTGGCGATACTATTTGTGATGCCAGTGCCCCAATTGACTCACCCCTGCCAGGTTTTAAACCAAGCAAACCCGTAGTATTTTGTGGACTGTTCCCTGTCGATAGCTCTGAATATCAAAAATTAAAAGATGGGCTAGCAAAATTAAGACTAAATGATGCAAGTTTTTCATACGAACCTGAGTCATCAAGCGCGCTAGGATTGGGTTTTAGGTGTGGTTTTTTAGGTTTACTACATTTAGAAATTATTACCGAGAGGCTTGAAAGGGAGTTTGATGTTAATTTAATCACAACAACTCCAGGAGTAATCTACAAAGTTCATAAAACTAAAGGTGAAGTTTTAGACTTACAAAATCCGTCAAACATGCCTGACCCGTCTCAAATTGAAAAAATAGAAGAACCATGGATTAAATCAACAATTATTACTCCAGATGAATATTTAGGATCGATTATAAAAATTTGTCAGGATAAAAGAGGTATACAAACTAATTTGAGTTATTCAGGTAAAAGAGCAGTTTTATCATATGACTTGCCGCTTAACGAAGTTGTGTTTGATTTTAATGATAAACTGAAATCTATTTCTAGTGGATATGCCAGTTTTGATTATGAAATTTCTGGTTATAGGGAAGGGGATTTAGTTAAACTAGGTATCTTAGTAAATTCTGAGTCAGTTGATGCTTTAGCAATGATTATTCATAAAGATTTTGCACAAACGACAGGTAGACAAGTTTGTGAAAAATTAAAAGATTTAATACCAAGACATAATTTTATGATACCGGTTCAAGCTGCAATTGGTGGTAAAATAGTTGCACGAGAGTCCATAAAAGGTTTTAAGAAAGATGTTTTGACGAAAATTCATGGTGGAGGCGCCACTGATCGAAAAAGAAAACTCTTAGAAAAACAAAAAAGAGGTAAAGCAAGATCAAAACAATTTGGTAAAGTTGAGATTCCTCAAGAAGCCTTTATTGGAGTTTTAAAAATAAATAAAGATACATAATGAAAAAAAAATTGTTTATTTTCTCCAATGAAAGTATCTCTATCGAAGATAATAAATATTATTGTGATAATTTAGATTTAAAATCAACACCTGAAGGTCTAAATAAAAAGTTTGAAGTTAATCTTCTTGGTAGAAAATCAATAAAAAAAAGATCTCATGAAATAAAGATTAAAAGAGTTAAAGTATTTAATAATATTTTTTCATATTTATCAGAGGTTAAGAGAGCATCAAAGAATAATGATTCTAAATTTTTAATCATTTCAATTTCCCCTTACACTTTTTTTATTTCTCTATTTATCAAAATTTTAGGACGAAAACCTATTGTTTATTTGAGAAGTGACGGCTATGGAGAATACAAGGCGATTCTTGGAAAAATCGGTCCAATTTTTTAT
Source organism: uncultured Pelagibacteraceae bacterium (assembly GCA_902623395.1). Classification (GTDB taxonomy): domain Bacteria; phylum Pseudomonadota; class Alphaproteobacteria; order Pelagibacterales; family Pelagibacteraceae; genus Pelagilacustribacter. The sequence continues at coordinate 82,030 of CACNTN010000004.1, forward strand.
CATTTTATGTTTAGTATTACTGGGGCAATTTCAAATTTAATTAGTTGTAGAGACTATATTCTTCGAGGGAAAAAAGGAAAAATTTTAAGCCCATCCCAACTCGACTCTGTTTGGCTAAGACAACCTAAAAATGGTGAGATTAAAAATTTTAAACTATTATATGTTGGGAGATTAAGAGTAGAAAAAGGAATCTACGCTCTATCTGAGTTGATTAGGAACAAAAGAGATATTTCATTAACAATAATTGGCGCGGAAACAGGAAGTTCTAATAGAATAAATCAAAGTAATATTAAAATCCTTCCTACACAAAGTAATAAAACTAAATTAATTAAATATTATGATGATCATAATATTTTTGTTTTACCATCTTTCACAGAGGGTCATCCAATGGTTTTACTTGAGGCTCTAGCAAGAAGAAGACCAGTTGTTATTTTTGATGAAATTAAACATGTCATAGGTGATAAAAAAGGAATTTTTGTTACAAAAAGAAATTTTTTAAGTTTCCTAGGAACTTTAAATAACATTAAAAAAAATTATAAAAAAATTCAAAAAGATATGAAAAAAAATAAACTTCCGACAAACAAAGAGTTCTTAGAGAAATTTATAAAACTTATAGATGATTTTAATTAAGATAGAAAAATTTAAAAATGAGCAATAAGACATTAGTTTTTACAGCTACTTATAATGAGTCAGAAAATATCGAAAAATTTTTAGATATTGCACTCAAAGTTAGAAATATAGACTTGCTTATTATAGATGATAATTCACCTGATTTAACATTTAAAATAGTGGAAAATTATCAAAAAAAATTTCAAAATTTGTTTCTAATTAAAAGAGACACAAAATTAGGATTAGACACAGCTCATAAACTTAGCTTTGAGTTCGCAAAGAAAAATAATTATCAAAATCTCATTACACTTGATGCAGACTTATCACATGATCCTAATCAAATTGAAAAATTTATCTCAAATCTTGAAAATTATCCTTTTGTAATTGGCTCAAGGTATATTGAGGGTGGTAAAAATAATATGAAATTATCAAGATTATTTTTAAGTTATTTTGGAAATAAATTGATCAAATTTATTCTAAAAATTCCTTGTGAAGAATTTACTACATCGTTTAGAGGATTTAATCTCAACAAATTAAATAAATTTAATATTAATAATGTGCAGTCAAGAGGATATAGTTTTTTTATGGAAACAATTTATTGGATTGATAAAGCTGGTTATGAAATTAAACAACTACCAATTATTTTTGAAGATAGAGATAAAGGCCGATCAAAAATTTCAAAGGTTGAGTCATTTAGAACACTCAAAAATTTATTTATAATTAAAACTAGATATTAAATGAAAAAATTTATGAATGAAAAAAACTATTATCTTGCAGGTATGGTTTTATATATTTTTTTTTCAATTTCCATTTTTTTTGGTCTTTTAATTAATGAGGATGCATCTGGAAAAGGTACCTCGAATGATTTCAAAAATACTTGGGAGTATGTATTATTATTAAAAGAAAATTATTTTATCGATAGCTCTGAGTGGACAAGACTTTTACCTTTTCATTATATTTTTTTGTCAATTCTTTACGAATTACTAGGAAGTGAATTTTTAGTAAGAGTATTATTTTGCATTTTTTCCCTATTCATACCTTTCATTTTTTATAAAAACTTAAGATTAAAATTTAAAGATATAAATAAGGGAAAGTTGCTTATTCTAGCTTCTATAATTTTTATTTTACCTTATTTTAGGTCTTCTGCTATTTGGCCCAATCCCCATATTACAGCAATTTTTTTTTTATTGTTTTCAGTTTATTTTTTTCAGAAATGGTATCAACTTAAAGTAAAGAAAATAAATTTAAACTTTATTTTACATTTAATTTTTTTAGCATTAACAGTTTATACTAGAAGATATTATGTTTTCTTTTTTCTATATTATTTTTTAATTTATTTTAAATATTTAAATTTTAAAGATTTTGTAATTACCTCCCTTTTTGTTTTATTGTTGTCTATTCCTGGTTTCATTCTCATTATAAATTTTCCTTTTTATCTAGACTCTACAGGATATAATTTAAAATTTTATAATACTTTTTTAATTATAAACTCAATTTTTTTTTTTTATATTATTTCCTTTATAGATTTAGAAACATTGAAATTGAGTAATTTCCGAGCGAAATTGATTTTATGTTTAAGTATAATTTTGACTATCATATTGTCTTATTTTTTTGATTATGATCCAAAGCTCGGTGGAGGTTATATTATGAAACTTTCAAATATATTTTTAGGAAGTAATTACCTTTTTTACCTATCTTCAATTTTAGGGTTATATTTGATGAGTAAAACTTTTTTTAACAATAAAAATAGTTCTTTTCTAATAATCTTAATCTTTTTTATATTTAGCAATAATTATATGTTCCAAAAATATTTTGAGCCATTATGGCTAATAATTTTCTTTCTCATACTAGATTTAAATTTCGTTAAAAAATTTTTGAGAAGTAATTTTCAAATTTTCATAGTTTTGTTTTATTTTTCAATATATTCTATCACTGCTTTGATAAATAGTTTTTATTCAATCTCTATTAATCACTTTTGGTAGGTATACATTGTTTTAAGGAGAGGTGGCCGAGTGGTTGAAGGCGCACGCTTGGAAAGCGTGTAAACGGGAAACCGTTTCGAGGGTTCGAATCCCTCTCTCTCCGCCATTAATTTAACCCAAATAGGACATCGACTACTTTAGTTAGATTTTGATTGATCTATAAATAAATTTTTGATGATGAAATTACTTAAAATATTTTTAATCTTTATTTATTTGACATCGCTAAGGCAAGTTAACGCTGCCAATATAACAGGCGCCAACACAATAAATAGTGATTCAACTACCCAACAAGTTTACAATGCAGATGATACTTCATTAACAATCACAAATTCTTCGACTCTTTCAAGAACTGGACAGGCACCAGTTAATATAAATGGAAAGGATGATGGCACCTTAACAATAAACTCTGGCTCATCAATTACGGCGACTTCTCATAATACCGTTCAAGGAAAAGACCAGGCTGGGTTAACTGTAACTAACTCAGGAACAATTAGCTCTGGTGGATCTAAAGCAATTAATTTATTAAATGCTCAGAACTCAACCGTAACTAATAATTCTGGAGGAATAATAAAAAGTAATACTAACACTGTAACTCTTACAGAAAATTCAGGAACGGGTAATAATGTAACAATTAATAACTCAGGACAGATCTTTTCCGAAGCTGTTAGCTCAGGAACAACTAATAATAATGCTGTAAAATCTGAGGACGATACAAACAATATGACTCTTATAAATAATGTTGGGGGCCATATATATAACAATAATTCCTCTGCGACAGCTTTACAACAAGCAACAGTTTTTATTGCAGCCGAGGACACCGCAACTTTGACTAACAGTGGAAAAATAGAAAATAAAGCAGGTCCAGAAAATTGGGCTATTGGAATAGCAGGAAGTGGAGTAACTGTAACTCTTAAAGACGCAGGAAAGGTAATTGGTAAAATTAATGTAGCTGACTCAGGTCATACTATAAGGTTACAACATGGAGCCGGACAAGCTTACTACTACGACATTACTGGAAATGGCACTTACACTTTGCAAGATTTAGATGGTAATCCAGTTGTTAAAGGTTCAGCAGGATCTATTGGTCAAGGTGGAAATGAAATGGTAGATGAGGAACTAGGATATAAATCATTAAGCCTAAGAAAATCTCTTACAAGATATCAACAAAGTGATGAATTTTCTGAAAGAGATAAGGGATGGGGTGAGATCACAACGTCTTTTTTAAAAAGAGATGGAGATAATAGCACTTTAGCACTGGATAACGAAAAAATAGGTATAGGAGCAAATATTTTTGAACCAATTTCAAATAATAAAACTTTAATTTTGTCTTTTGAAACTAGTTTGCAAAATATTTCCAAAAATCATGACATTAATAAGTTTAGCTTTTTAACAGGAATGAATTTTGACAAAATTGAAATTAGTGAAGGTGTAAATTCAGAGATATATTTTTTAGGTGGTGCTAGTTTTAATAAAAGTGACAGAAATATTTTAACAAATACTACATCAACTGGATTACTAGATATATCTGATGAATATATGAGTTATGAGGCTTTAATTGGAAACAAGATAATTTTTAACAACTTATTACCTGATCTAAGTTTTAATTTTGGTTATTCACACACACCGTCTCATGAAGAAAGTAAATTTTACAAGTGGGAAGATAGAGATGTTTATAACGGATCTTTAGCTCTAAGTAATGAACATCAAATTTTAAAAGATAATAAAAAGAATATCTATTTTTCTTGGATAGCGGATGCCAGAACAATATTAGACGATAATGTGCAAATCTTTTATGTAAATGGTACAAAAGGATCTTATACTCAGAACAATGATTTAAAGACTGAATTTAGTTTATCTGCTGGTTTAAATTATAATTACAATTTTTCAAAAAATAGTAAATTTTCAATGAGTCTTGATGGACTTCAAACATCCCAAGACACAAGCGGTATTAAAGCAAATTTAAAATATAGTCACAAGTTTTAGAGATGCGCACGCTTGGAAAGCGTGTAAACGAGTAACCGTTTTGAGGGTTCGAGCCCCTCTCTCCGCTATCTAAAAAAGACTCATAATGCACACATAAAAAGAGTTAATGGCTTGTAAAACGAGTTCATTATGAGTCGTTAGGTTCCTTTTCTAGTGTCGGCAGACTCATGAAATGATAAAAGTGCGTAATTCAAAACGAATATGATTCGTTTCGATTTTTTATTAATAAAAAAAGGGGGATAACATGAAAGCAATCTCAGGATTAACTTCAATGTTTGACAGCTTAACAAAAGTAGTAGTTTCATTACTTGCGTTAGGTATCGCTGTAAGCCTACTTGGTGGAAACGTTCCATTCGTAGGTGAAATAGCTGGTAACATTATTGGTTTAGTACAATCTTTAGGTGATGCAGGTATAGTTGGGTTAATCGCAGCTATTATCATCCTAAACTTGTTTAAGTAATAAACAACTAAGGCTACTTCCCTCGAATTAGCTTTTTAAATAGTCGCCCTAAGTTTATAGTTAGGGCGGCTAAAAAAAGGAAAAAATTATGCTAAATTGGGTTTCAACACTAACAAAATATTTAAATAAATTTTTAGAATTAGGAATATTGTTATTAGCAGTTTCAGTAATTGCAGAGATTATTTTTGGACCAAATGTAGCTTTTTTTGGTTCTCAAGTAACAAAAAATTTAATTAATTTACTTAATGCACTAGGTGAACAAGGAATAGCAGCTTTAATAATAGTCTTTGCTGTAATTTTTGCTTATAGGAAAATATTAAAATAAAACTTATTTTAATATCCACATACAACTAAAAAGAGTCTTAATTAATTTTTAAGAATCGCTTAAATATACTTAGGGCAGTGGAGGGAGACTGAAGCTGCCTTTTTTATTTATAGCCTTTTAATTCCTATCACCTTTAGTTTTGCAGTTCGGGCTATTAAATCTATGGTTTGATTTATTTCCATTATCACTGTTTTCTTCATAGGACCATAAGCATGAATTAGTTTTTGCTTTGAAAGAGCCACTGCTACATGGCCATTCCAATAAATAATATCATTTTTTTTTATATTTTTTAATTTTATGTTTTTTTTGAAATATTTGACTTGATCCTTGGCATCTCTTGGGCAAAATTTATTATTAAAATTTAAAAATACTTGCACAAGCGCTGAACAGTCAATTCCTTTAAAAGATTTGCCACCCCATTTATACTTAACATCTTTAAATGAAGTTATCCTTTTAAAGGGATTTTTTTCTTTAAAAGAAATAGGTTTTACATCTGATTTATTAATCCACCCATTAGCAATTTTTAAAAATTTTGAATTATTTCCTATAACTCTTATTTTAGAACCGTACGTAATTTCATTCTTTTTAACTTTATTAGGAAATTTAAAAATTTTTGCTTTTAAACAATTTACTTTATGAGTTGGTTTTAAAAAATTAGAATATTTTTTATTTTTAATGTATCCTTTATAATTATCTTCTTTAATTTTTATTTTAAGCCATTTTTTTGATTTTTTAAAAATTGAAAAACTATCTCCGTATATCATCTGAGTTATAGTTTCAGATTTAGTAGAAGGTTTTTTATAAAGATTTATTTCTGGATAGATATTAGTGAAATATTTAGTCATTCAACTTTAGTTTATCTTTAATTATGTAAAGAAAGATAAGAGATGGTATTACCATTACGGCAGTAAGTATAAAAAATATACCCCAATCTCCATTTAGCCAATCAACTAAAGCTCCTGATGAAGCTGCTAATGTAGTTCTCCCAGCTGTTCCAATTGATGAAAGAAGTGCGTACTGAGTAGCAGTGTAGGTCCTGTCAACTAACATAGAAATAAATGCAACAAATGCTACAGTAGCAAAGGCTGCTGCCATATCATCAAATATAACAGCTAATGCAAATAATAATTCTGATTTTCCTGACCAAGCTAATAGAGAAAATAAAAGATTGGTGGAGGCCATTAATATACCAGATACAAACATTGCTTTAATTACCCCGGAGCGAATTGCAAACAAACCTCCCAATAAAGTAAAAATTACTGTTGTTATCCATCCCAATCCTTTTGAGTAAAGAGCTATATCAGATTTAGTAAATCCAATTTCTTTGTAAAATATTACCGACATTCTTCCTAAAAAAGCCTCTCCTATTTTAAAAAGAAAAACAAATCCTAAAATTCCTAAAGCGATTTTGAAACCATTTTTTTTAAAAAAACTCATCACAGGACCAATTATTGTCCCAGTCAACCAAGCAAGAGTTTTTGCAATTAAATTTGAAGAACCAAGCTTATCTTGTATCATTTTGTCAGTCTGTTTCTGTTTTTCAGCTCTATCAATAGGCTGGGGTTCTTTTATAAATAGAAGACCAATATTGCAGGCTATAATTATTATACCCAAGATTAAAAAAGTGATTTGCCAATAGTTTTCAAAACCTGCATTTTCAAAAAATTCTGCTGCATTAAGAGCAACAACTCCACCCAGTTTATAACCTGTCCACCATCCAACAACAGCCATCGCAGCACCAGCTTGCATTGATCTGCCCTCATGTTCACCAATCTGTTCTATTCTTAATGCATCAACAGTAATATCTTGAGTAGCTGAAGCGATGGCAATAATAAGTCCTACAGTTATCACTAGCGCTAAATTTGTAGTTGGATTAATCAAGCTCCAACAAACAAGACAAAGTATTATCAACGTTTGCATAGTAATAATCCAACCTCGTCTATGTCCGACTTTAGCTGTAAGCCATGGAATTCTTATTCTGTCGATAATTGGAGCCCATAAGTAATTAAAAGCGTAAACAGCAAAAATTAGTCCAGCCCATCCAATAGTACTTCTACTTAGTCCATCTTCTTTTAACCAAAGACTTAAGCTGCTTCCAATTATAACCCAAGGAAAACCACTAATGGCGCCAAGTAATAATATTTTGATCATTCTACGATCAAAATAAACAGAAAAAGTTTCTGCAAAAGTTTGTTTTTTATAAATTTCCATAAACTAGTTTCTCCAAAAAGATGGAAAGAAAAGAACTAAAACTGCAAACAGCTCTAATCTTCCTAGCAACATCCCAGTTGCTAAAATCCATTTAGATAAATCTGGTAAACTTTTGTAATTTCCATCCGGTCCAATTATGTCACCTAATCCAGGCCCCACATTTGAAATTGAACTAGCTGCACCAGAAATTGAAGTTACAAAATCCAACCCACTTATCGAAAGGAGCATAGCAATGATCAAAAATATAAACAAGAAAGAAAAAATGAAAATAATTACTGATCTTATAAAATCATCTGAAATTTTATGATTATTGTACTTAATTATTATTACACTATTAGGATAAATTAATTTCTTAACTTGATTTTTTAGAAAAATTAAAAGCATTTGTAATCTAAAAATCTTAATTCCACATGCTGTTGATCCTGCACAACCACCTATAAACATTAAAAACAAGAAGAAAACCAAAGAAAACTTTCCCCATAAACCAAAATCATCGGTTACATATCCCGTACCCGATAAAATGGAAATTACATTAAAAGATGAAATTCTGATTTTATCAAATAGATTGCTCTCATAATCAATGAAAAGCAAATAAAAAAACATTACTGCTACTGATATAGCTAATAAATAAATTAGACCTTTAATTTGAACATCTTGAAAGAAAATTTTTCTATTTCCTTGAGAAAATTTTAAATAAGAAATGAAGGGTATACTTCCCAAGATAATAAATATACTTGCTATAATTTCTATATTAGAATTTTTAAAAAAACCAATCGAGTCATTATGGGTAGAGAATCCTCCAGTTGCAATTGTTGTCATTGCGTGACAGAGGCTGTCAAAAACTGTCATACCAAATGCCCAATAAAAAAATCCACATAAAAATGTAAGAATTACGTAAGTTGAAATTATAATAGCTGCTACCTCGATAGTTCTTGGTAAAATTTTTTCTGTACTATCAGGACCTTCCATTTTAAAAAGCTGCATTCCACCTACTTTTAATAAAGGTAAAATTGTAATAGCCATTACAACTATTCCTATTCCTCCTAGCCATTGCATTATTGCTCTCCACAATAAAATACTTTTTGGGCTATTATCTAAATCAGAAATAATGGTAGCACCAGTCGTTGTTATACCTGACATACTTTCAAAGAATGCATCACTAAAAGAAAATGTCTGATTTGATAACACAAAAGGTAAGCTTCCAAAGATTGCAACAGTGACCCAAGCAAGTGTAGAAAATAAAAAAGTTTGTCTTAAGTTAAGTTTTAAATCTTTTTCAAGATTGGCTAAAATACTTAAAATTCCAATAAATATTGTAACAAAGGAAGATGATAAAAAACTATGACTGTTTTCTTTATATAATACTTGCATGAAATAGGGAGCCAACATTGATAGCCCTAAGACGATGAGCAGTACTCCAATTAAGAAAAAAACCGTTTTGTTACCAATCATTAAAAATGAGATTATTTAAATTGTTTTAAAATTCAACTTAATATGACGTAATTATATCTGTATTTTGCATATAAAATTTAATAAACCATTACTATGCTGGATAATAACTTAATTCAATCAACTTCCTCATGGCCTTTTGTCGAAATAAGAAAGCTTTTAAGCGACAGAAAAGAAATAATTAAAAAAAAAAATAAAATTACTTTTCAAACTGGATATGGACCAAGTGGTTTACCACATATAGGAACTTTTGGTGAGGTAGCCAGGACTACTATGATGATAAATGCGTTAAATCACATAAAAAAAATTAATCATGAATTGATTACGTTTTCTGATGATATGGACGGCTTAAGAAAAGTGCCTGACAACATCCCTAACGATAAAGTATTAAAAGATAATTTGGGAAAACCTCTTACAGATATTCCAGATCCATTTAAAAAATATAAAAGCTTTGGTCAACATAACAACGAGATGCTGAAAAAATTTCTAACAAAATTTAATTTTAAGTTTATATTTAAAAGCTCAACAGAAAATTATAAGAAAGGTGTTTTTAACAAATCATTATTAAGAGTTGCAGAAAAATATGAAGATGTAATGAATATTATCCTTCCAACACTGAGAGAAGAACGAAGAAAAACATATTGCCCATTTTTACCAATTTGCCCAAAAACAGGAAAAGTATTAGAAATACCTCTTTTAGAAGTAGACCAGAAAACTGGAAGAGCTATTTTTGATAATGATGGAAAAAAAATAGAAACAAGCCTTTTAGACGGTAACTGTAAATTACAATGGAAAGTTGACTGGGCAATGAGATGGTTTACTTTTGATGTTGACTTTGAAATGTATGGTAAAGATTTAACTGAAAGTGCAATCTTATCTAATAAAATTTGTAAAACTCTTGGAAAAAAACCTCCTAATGGTTTTGCTTACGAACTTTTTTTAGACGAAAAAGGAGAAAAAAATATCTAAGTCAAAAGGCAATGGAATCTCAATTGAACAATGGCTAAGATATGCGTCGCCAGAAAGTTTATCTCTTTATATGTATCCTAATCCAAAAAGAGCCAAAAAACTTTACGCTGAAGTTGTACCTAAAACAGTAGATGAATATTTAACTAGTATTGAAAAATACCCAAGTCAAAGTAAGAAAGATCAAATTTTAAATCCAGCTTGGCATGTACACAATGGAAAACCTCCGTCTGAAAAAATTGTGATGCCATTTTCAATGTTGTTAAATTTAGTTGGATCTAGTAATGCAGAAAATAAAGAAATTCTTTGGAAGTTTATTAATAGATTTCATCAAGACATTAAACCAGAAAATCACCCAATTTTAGATGGCTTAACTGAATTTGCAATTAATTATTTCAAAGATAAAGTTGAACCGAATAAAAAATTTAAGAAACCCTCAGCTAATGAAAAGAAAGCCTTAGAAAATCTTGTTTTAAAATTATCTGAAATTAAAACCAATTTAAAACCAGAGGAAATCCAAACTATTGTTTACTCAACTGGTAAAGAAAATGGATATGAACAAAACTTGAGAGATTGGTTTAAATTAATTTATCAAGTAGTATTTGGTGAAGAAAATGGACCTAGAATGGGATATTTTGTCAGTTTTTTTGGATTGAATGAGACAATTGAATTAATGAAAGATAAAATAAATAATAACTAATGTTTTCAATTTTAAGACCATATATATTCTCGTTAGACCCAGAAGTAGCGCATGATTTAGCCATTAAATCTTTGAAAGCTAATATTATTCCAAAAAGTTTTTTTAGCGTAGAAAATGAGGAAATGCTTGAAACAAATCTATTAGGAAAAATAATTCCAAATCCAATTGGTTTAGCAGCAGGATTTGATAAAAGTGCTGAAGTTTATAATTCTCTTTTTAAATTTGGTTTTGGTTTCATTGAGGTAGGTACAGTAACTCCAAAACAGCAATTAGGAAATCCCAAGCCAAGAATATTTAGATTAGAAAAAGATCAAGCCTTAATCAATCGTCTGGGATTTAATAATCATGGTTCAGAGACTGTCTCAAAAAGAATATCAAATAATCATCCAGATGGTTTTCTGGGTATTAATATTGGTCCAAATAAAGATACAAAGAATAAAGAGGAGGATTATTACATTTGTTTATCAAAACTTGGAATGTATGCAGGATATTTGACAATTAATATATCTTCCCCAAATACTGAGGGTTTAAGAAATTTTCATGATCAAGAAGAAATGAAAAAACTTTTATCTGGGATCAACAAAATCACAAAAGAAAAAAAGATTAATTGTCCAATAGCAATAAAAATCTCACCTGATATAAATGACAAAGAGATTGAAAATATCGTTAAATTAGTGAGCAGTCATCAAATACACGGAATAATAGTTTCTAATACGACAGACAGTAATCGAGATAATCTTTCTGATGTTAAAAAACACGAAGTTGGAGGGCTGTCAGGAAAGCCACTAAAAGATATTTCAACAAATTTAATAAAAAAATTTTATAAAGAAACTAAAGGAAAAATTAAAATAATAGGTGTAGGTGGGATAGATTCTGGAAAAAGCGCTTTTGAAAAAATAACAGCTGGAGCTGATGCTGTTCAATTATATACAGGTATGGTTTACAAAGGTCCTGGCATTGTGAAAAAAATTAAAAAAGACCTAATATCAATATTAAAAAAAGAAAATCTTAAAAATGTAAGTGAAGCGGTTGGAATTAACGCTTGACCATACTTGATACAAGAATTATATAACACCAGGAAAAAATTATGACTAAAAGATGTGAATTAACAGGGATATCACCTTTAAAAGGTCACAACGTTAGCCACGCTAAAAATAAAACTAAAAGAAGATTTTTACCAAATCTAAAAAAAGTTACTTTTAGAAGCGATATCTTAAAGAAAGATATTAAATTGAATGTAGCCAACGCAGCGTTAAGAACTGTTGATTTTAAAGGCGGTCTGGATAAGTTTTTAATATCTGCAAAAAAAGCAAAACTGTCGAAAAAAGTAAAAAAACTTAAGGCATCTATTTCAGCGAAATCATAATTCAAAAATGAATTTATTTTATAAACTCTCTATTTTAATGGGTTTAATTGTAGTTTTATCTAACTACTTAGTACAATTTCCTATTCAATATTTCGGATTAAAAGAAGTTTTAACTTATGGAGCTTTTAGCTACCCAATAACATTTTTAATTACAGATTTAGCTAATAGAGCCTATGGAAAAACAGTAGCAAGAAAAATTGTATATTTTGGCTTTTCGATTGGAATATTTTTAACATTATTTGTATCAACAAATTTTTCAGATGTTATTTCAATAAGAATTGCAATTGGTTCGGGTTTCGCATTTTTTATTGCTCAAAACTTAGATGTTCTAATATTTGATTTTTTAAGAAAAAAAATATGGTATGTCGCGCCTCTTGTATCTTCAGTAATAGGATCTGTGACCGACACTTTTCTATTTTTTTCAATCGCCTTTTATGCAACAGGTATACCCTGGTTAACATTAGCTTTTGGTGATTTAGCGGTTAAATTATTTATAGCTTTAGTAATGTTAATTCCATTTAGAATATTTATTAATAGAATTGGAGATTTTTCAAAAAACACGATTACAGAAGCAAAAAATCAGTGAATTGTTTTTTTATTCTTTTCTACAAATAAATCAGTTAATTGATTAATCATGACATCCCCTAAATCTTGAACATCCGTAATTTTAACAGCTTGATTATAATATCTTGTAACATCATGACCAATTCCAATTGCAAGCAACTCAATGTTTGACTTATTTTCAATCCACTTAACTGTCTTTTTTAGATTAGACTCTAAATAATCACTGGTGTTTGTAGAAAGAGTAGAGTCATCAACTGGAGCCCCATCAGAAATAACCATTAAGATTTTTCTTTCTTCTTTTCTTCTGTTCATTTTGTTGTAAGCCCATTTTAGTGCTTCACCATCTATATTTTCTTTTAACAAACCCTCTTTAAGCATTAGACCCATATTATTTTTGGCTTGTCTCCAAGGTGTGTCAGCAGATTTATAAATAATATGTCTAAGATCATTTAATCTACCTGGAAAAGTTGGCTTTTCATTCTTCATCCATTTTTCTCTAGAAGATCCTCCCTTCCAGTGTTTTGTAGTGAAACCAAGTATTTCAACTTTAACGGCACATCTTTCCAACGTTCTTGAGAGAATATCAGCACAAATTGCTGCAACGGAAATAGGTTTTCCTCTCATAGAACCTGAATTGTCAATTAATATACTTACTAAAGTATCTTTAAATTCAATATCTTTCTCTTTTTTAAAAGAAAGAGAATTAAACGGATCCATAATTATCCTTGGTAATTTTGATGTATCTAACAATCCTTCCTCTAAGTCAAAATTCCATGATCTATTCTGTTTTGCTAAAAGTTTTCTTTGTAATTTATTTGCTAGTTTAGAAATAAAGTTTTTCAATTGTAATAATTGTTGATCTAAATTCTTTCTGAGTCTCGTTAATTCTTCAGCACTCTCTAACTCCTCTGCTTTTATTATTTCATCAAACTCCTCAGTGTAGGTTTTATAATTTAGGTCTCCAAAGGTACTTTTGCCCTTCTTTCTTAAATCTGGCTGAGAACTATCCTCTATTTCTACTTCTTCTTCAGCCTTATCCGACTCTTTTGCCTCACTTTCAAGGTCTGGCATTCCAGAGTCTATTGACATCTCTTCTTGCTTATCTTCTTTTTCTTTTGCCTGTTTTTCTTGGTTATCTGGTTTGTTTTGCTTATCATCGTTATTTTGATTATCATCCTTTTTCTCTTCTTCATCTAAATTTTCGTCAAGATTCATGTCTGCGATAAGCTCAGAAATTAAAGAATTAAATTTTTCTTGATCTAAAGTAAAATCATTTAGTTGATTAATCTTGTCTTTGAACTTCTCATTCAGGTCTCGTTTGTAAGATTTTAACTTTTTATCAATTTCACTATTATTTTTAAAATCAAGAAATTTTGTTCTCAAGTAATTTTCAAAAGATTCGACAATTTTATCTTCGCTACTTTTTAAATCTAAGCCAGATACTCTTTCTTGATAGAAGGTTTCAATATTATTTTTCACTCCTTTGAAATAAGTAGTTCCAATTTTTTCACATCTTATTTTTTCTGAAATTCTATATAATTGTTTAGATATATTTCCTTCTGGTTCATATTGTTTAAATGTTTTTGAATTTGAAAATCTATGCCTAAGAGATTTAGAATCTGCTATTGCTCTTATTTGATTGTAGTTTAGTTTATTATTAATTGGACTTAATTCTGGAAGTCTTATGGAGTTTTTTCCAGGTTTTGCAATGTCATTTCCAAACGATACTTCAATTTTTTCGGAATTTGATAATGACCTAACTGTTGAGCTTATTGCGGTTTTAAAATCAGCTATTTTCTCTTTTTTATTTTCCACTTTATAAAGTGATATTAATAGATGATTCGGGCAGGTCTTCCCCAAAACATCTTTGGTAGTATTCAGAAATGATTTTTTTTTCTAGTTCATCACATTTGTTTAAGAAGGTAATTCTAAAAGCGTATCCTTGGTCTTTGAATATGCTTGTATTTTCAGCCCAATGTAAAACTGTACGAGGGCTCATAACTGTTGAGATGTCTCCATTAACAAAACCTTTTCTTGTTAGATCAGCAACTTTTACCATATTTGATAATAGTTCCTTTCCCTCTTTGTTATTATAGTCTTTATTTTTTGCTAAAATTATTTCTAATTCTTTTTCAAATGGCAAATAATTTAAAGTTGAAACAATATTCCATCTATCCATCTGACCTTGGTTAATTTGTTGCGTGCCATGGTATAAACCAGTTGTATCACCTAATCCAACAGTGTTTGTTGTGGCAAATATTCTAAATAAATCGTGTTGTTGCAAAACTTTATTTTTATCCAACAACGTAAAATTTCCCTCACTTTCCAAAACTCTTTGAATCACAAACATTACGTCGGGTCTTCCGGCATCATACTCATCAAAAACTAGTGCAACTGGGTTTTGAATTGACCATGGTAAAATTCCCTCTTTAAATTCTGTAATTTGTTTACCATCTTTTAATACAATTGCATCCTTACCAATTAAATCTATTCTACTAATATGACTATCTAAGTTAACACGAACACATGGCCAATTAAGTCTTGCAGCAACTTGTTCGATGTGGGTAGACTTGCCAGTTCCATGGTATCCTTGAATAAGCACTCTTTTATTAAAAGAGAAACCAGCTAAGATTGCTAAAGTTGTATCTTTATCAAATTTATAGTCGGGATCCAATTTAGGAACATACTCATTTTTTTTTGAGAACGCACCAACTTCCATATCACTTTCAAATCCAAAAGTTTGCTTTACTGAAAGTTTAATGTCAGTTTTTTGCAAAAGTTGTTCTGTACTCATTTTTTTCCTAAAGTTTTTTTCAGCTGACTATATGCCAAAGTAATTTTTTTTAATCTATCTTCAAATTTTTTATTACCTTGGTTTTTATCAGGATGATATTTTTTTACAAGCTCTTTGAATTTTGAGTGAATTTGCTCCCATTTTACATCTTCGTTTAAGTCCATTACTTGTAAAGCATCCTTATCCTGCTGTGAGACTTTTGTTTTTTTAAAATCTCTAAAATTTGAACTTTTAAAGATGTTTAATTTATCGTCAAGTGCATTATTCCATAAAATATTAAAAAAATTATCAGAGGAGCCAAAAGTTTTAGTTGATTTGTGCCAGACGAGATCAGACTTTATAAAAAACTCAATTTCTTGATCATTCATGTTTTCAAAATAATTCCAATTTTTATTAAAAATTTTGATGTGATTTAGACAAAGTAATCTATATTTTTTACTATTGTCCTTCTCTATGGGTGCTTTATGAGCCCCAATTTCATTACAATTTTCCCAATCACAAATAATTTTCATTGGATAATTCTATATAGTAAAATCGAATTAATGAATAATTATTTACGAGAAATAATCGATAAATTAAATAAAGAATTTAAAATTAATGATATTAAAATTGTTGATAATTCTTACAAACATAAGAGTCATAAATCTTTTTCACCAGAAAAATTCCATTTACATTTAAAAATAAAATCAACGCATTTAAATTCATTACCAAGAATACATGCACAAAAGTTAATAATGAATGTTTTAAAAGAAGATCTCAAAACAAAAATTCATGCATTAGAAATTAGTATCGAGAAATAATAGTACAATATTTTTCTAGTTGTTTTACTGAAATTTTGAATTTATTTGGCAGGCTAGTTTTTCCAACTTTATTTAAAAGAAGAAAATTTATTTTTTCATCGTCATTTTTTTTATCCTGTTTTAAAAATGGAAGAAGACTTTTTATCCATTTTGAGTTAGAAATATTTTTCAGAGTGTAAGTTAGATTATTTTTATCATAAAAATTCTTGATTTGTTTCAGTGTTTTTATTTTACAGTATCTTTTAATAACAGAAAGTTTAATTGCTAATATCATCCCAGTTAATACTGCTTCACCGTGGGTAATTTTTTTTGAATAATTATTTTTTATTTCTATAGCATGTGCAAATGTATGACCAAAATTTAAAATCATTCTTAAATTTTTTTCATTCACATCTTGGGTTACAAAATGCATTTTAATTTCACAACTTTTTTTTATTGCGTAAATTAACTCTTTACTATTTTTTCTAAGAATAAATTTTGTATTCTTTTCTAACCAATTAAAAAATTTTTTATCATAAATAAGTGCGTGTTTTAAAATTTCAGCGTAACCACATATTATATCTCTTTTGTTTAAAGATTTAATAAACGCTGTATCGCTAATAACTAATTTTGGTTGATAAAATGAGCCTATTAAATTTTTACCAAACTTAGAGTTAACGCCAGTTTTTCCTCCTATAGCCGAGTCAGCTTGGGCTAATAAAGTTGTGGGAATATTTATAAAATTAATACCTCTTTTAAATATACTAGCGATGAAACCAGAAACATCACCTGTAATTCCACCCCCTAATCCAATTACTAAATCTGATCTATTAAAGTTTTTTGAGAGGAGTACATTTAAATAATAATTTACAGAATTTATAGATTTACTTTTTTCGGCCGCAGCAAATTGCAAAAATATCAGTTTATAATTTTTAAGTAATTTCCTTAAATTTTTTTTAAATTTGGCAGGTACGTTTCTATCAGCAATAAGCGCAATCTTTTTTGTTTTTGGACATAATACTCTTATTTTCTTTGGTAAAATATTAAGTGAATTTTTACCAATGATTATTGAATAATTATGATTTTTATTTTTAAATTTAATTTCTTGATTTTTCATAAATTTTTAATATTTCTTCAACTATCTCCTCAGATTTAAAAGAATGACATCTGATTCTAAAATCTGCCTCATTATAAATTTTTTTTCTATCAAAATAAATTTTTTTTAATGCTTCATTTAAGTTTTTTTTATTTAGTAAAGGCCTGTGCTTACTTTTTCTCAATCTTTTTATTAATACATCAACCGGTACATCTAACCAAAAACTAATCGACAATTTTTTTGCACTTTTTCTAATAGCATTATTTAAAAAAGCTCCTCCACCTAAAGATATTACTGAATTATTCTTTTTTAATTCACTCAAAGTAATTTCATTTTCAATTTTTCTAAAATAGTTTTCGCCTTTATTTTTAAATATAAGGTTAATTGATGTGCCTTCTTTAGCTTCTATCGTTTTATCAACATCAATAAAATTATATTGAAGCTTTTTAGCCAAATATTTACCGATAGTAGTTTTTCCCACTCCCATCATTCCGGTCAAAGTAAGGCTTTTTCCCACTTTAGCTTCTTTTTTGATTTTGAATTTTCATAAATATGTCTTATTTATTGAGTTTAAATTAATTCTAATTGTATGCAACTTAAATACAACAGACAACCAAGTTTAGGAAGTTCAATAATAAAAATTTTATTCAAAATATTATTGGTGATCATAGTTTTTATTATTGCAATTTTTTTAATAGAAAAAATTAGCTTCCCTAATCCAGAAAAAAAATATCAAATCGATGTAACAAATGAAATTAAAAAGCTTTAATTATCTAGTTGGCTTATTAATTATTTTTCTAAATTCACCTGTGGTCAGTGAGGAAAAAATTGATATTTGGAATAATAAAAATAAAACAGAGACTCAAAAAGAAACGAACATACAGGAAGAAAAGAGCGATCAAAAAAAATTAAGCATTGCACCAAGTCAAACAATAGAAGCCATCGAAAAAATACAAATTCAAGAGGGATCTGAACTTAAATCAGAAACACAAAAAGTTTATGGGATTTTTGATCCAGCGAACTTTAATTTTAACTTAAATATGTGGTCAACAACAAAGGCTGAAGATTTAAGGTCTAGTTTAAAAAGAATAGAAAAAATAAATCTTTCAAAATCATCTGAGGAAATTCTAGAGGGAATCTTATTTTCTTTCTCATATCCTCCAGTGGGTATGACCGAAAAAGAATTTGCTGACATAAAAATTAATTGGTTAATTAAAAATGATCGAGTTGATTTGATAGAAAGTTTTTTAAAGCAAAATGAACAATTTGAAAGTAAAAGTAAAGCTGTTCAATATTTAGTTGATAAAAATATTGCAAGCGCAAATATAAAGGAAGGGTGTGAGAAAATTAAATTTATAGATGCAAAGATTAAAGATGCATATTTGGAAAAATTCAAAATATATTGTTTAATTTTTAATAACAAAAAATCAGAAGCACAGTTGTTATTAGATCTTTTGCGTGAACAAAATCAATCAAGCAAATTTTATGATGATAAGATTAATTTTCTTTTAAAAGTTACTGAAAAAACTAGCAATAAGATAAACGAAAAAAATCTTCTAAATTTTTATCTCTCAAGCATCACTATTTCTGATTTTAAGTACGAGCCATCTAAAAAAACAAAACCGGAGATATGGAAATATTTAAATGCTGCAAATCTAATTAATCTTGAGGACTCATCAGATAAAGAGAAACTTAGAGAATTAGAATTAGCAGCTAACGCCAATCAATTAGACAAGAATAAAATTTTTGATATTTATAAACAAGTTCCTTTTAATTTGAATATTTTGATAAGTGCCAAAAATAATTATCAAACTTTAAATGAGAGTGATGCAAGAGCATTAATATATCAAAAATATTTATTATCGGAAGATATCGAGTCTAAGATTGAATACCTTTTATTACTTGAGGATCTATTTAAAAAAGCAAACTTGATCAATATATATTCAAAATTTTTGAGCGACAAAATAGAGGAGATCGGAATAGAAAATTTGCCAGAAAAATACCAAGAAGTCGCATCATCTAAAATTGTCACAGGAGAGGATGTGCTCTTAGGGAAAATAAAATATAACGATAAAATTTTACATCAATCCAAAATTATAAAATATTTCGTAGATGGTGAGGACAAAAATAAAATCCAAAAAGATATTGATAGAATATTTAAAAAAATAACTAAAAATAAAAAATATTTTGTTTCCGCAAAAGATTTAGCGCTTGCAGACACATTGATCACTGACGGTTTTTCATTGCCTCAAAATTTTAAATACAATGATCTTTCATCAAAATTTGATGTGCCGAAAAATTTATTACAGTTAATTGATAATGACCAAAGAGCATTTTTGGCATTAAAAATTGTTGAAATTATTGGTGAAGATGAACCTTATCAGCTAGATCCAGAGACCATATATTTTGTTACTAATCTTTTAAATAAAATGAATTTGGTGACCATACGAAATAAAGTTCTTAATTCTGCTCTACCATTAAGAACTTAATTAAAATATAATTAATAATGTCCCAAAGAAATATAGTTATTGAGCCTGATCCAATTTTAAGAAAAAAAAGTGAAAGTTTAGAAAAAGTTGACGATGAACTTAGAACATTATTAGATGATATGTTAGAAACTATGTACGCTGCGCCAGGTATAGGTTTGGCTGCTGTGCAAGTAGGTATTCTAAAACGACTGATTGTAATTGATATTTCAAAAGAAAAAGAGAAAAAAAATCCTATTTTTTTAATAAATCCAGAAATAATTTCTTTATCTAAAAATACCTCAATTTATGAAGAAGGTTGCTTATCGTTGCCAGGACATTTCGCAGAAATTGAGAGACCGACAGAGTGTCAAATTAAATATATTGATTACAATGGAAAAAGAAAAGAATTAAAAGCAAATGGTCTTTTAGCAACCTGCATACAACATGAAATTGACCATTTAAACGGTATATTATTTATTGATTACTTATCCAAACTTAAAAAAGATATGATAATAAAAAAATTAGTAAAACATAAAAAAGAACTTAATAAGATTGTTCTGTAAATTTAATGGCTTTAAAAATAATTTTTATGGGAACCCCCGAATTTGCTGTTCCGATATTAAAATCTATTTACAATTCAAATTATGAAATTTTAGAAGTTTACACTCGACCTGCTACCAAAAAAAATAGAGGACAAAAGATCCAACTTTCACAAATTCATGAATATGCAAAGAAACTTAATTTAAAAGTAAGATGTCCAATCTCACTAGATACAAATGAAGAGTTAGATCATATAAAAAAATTAAAGCCCGATTTAGTTATTGTTGTAGCTTATGGAAAAATTTTACCTAAAAATTTTTTAAATTTAGAAAATGTTCTTTTCATCAATGTTCATGCTTCCTTGTTACCTAAATGGAGGGGAGCAGCACCAATTCAAAGATCGCTTATGAATCTGGATAACGAAACAGGAGTATCTATTATGAAAATTGTACCCAAATTAGATGCTGGTCCTGTTTTAATCCAATCTAAAATTAAAATTTCTAATGATATTAATTATCAAGAATTGAGTATAAAAATGTCAAATTTAGGGGCAAAATTAATTTTAGACTCTCTTAAATTAATCGAGGAAAATAAAGCAGACTTCATTGAACAAAATGAAGCCGAAGCAACATATGCTAAAAAAATTGATAAATTGGAAGCAAAAATAAATTGGAGACAGAGTGCATCTAAAGTTATTGCTAAGATTAATGCTTTTCACCCAAATCCAGGGAGCTGGTTTAGTCTTTTTAATAAAAGGATTAAGATTATTAGAGCTAAAGAGGTGTTTATACAAGGTGAACCTGGCACAATATTAGACAAAAAATTAACTATCGCATGTTTAAATAACGCAGTTCAGATTTTAGAATTAAAAAAAGAAGGCAAACAAATTATGACAGCTGAACAATTTCTGAGAGGAAATAAAATAAAAATAGGGCAACAAATAAATGTATAATTATCTAATTAAAATTGAATATGATGGAACTAATTTTGTTGGATGGCAAAGCCAAAAAAACGGAAAATCTATTCAAGATATAATTGAGAGAGCATTAAAAAAGGTTTTAAAAAAAAAAATTAGAATTACAGGGGCAGGGAGGACAGACAAGGGCGTTCATGCTTACTCGCAATTCGCAAATTTTAAAGTAAAAAATAAAATAGAAAACAAAATAATTTTTTTAGATTCAATAAATTTTTTCTTAAAAAAAAATTTAGTTTCTATTCTAGATTTAAAAAAAAAAAATTTATCTTTCCACGCAAGATATAAAGCTAAATCTCGTACATATGAATATTTGATAATTAACAGGCATGGAACAATATCAATTAATAAAAATAGAGCGTGGCATGTAAAGAAAAAAATAGATTTAAATTTATTGGAGAAAGGATCTAAAATATTTCAAGGAACACATGATTTTTCAACTTTTAGAGCAGCATCTTGTTCAGCTAAGTCCCCAATTAAAAATATGAAAAAAATAAAAATTACAAAAAAAAATGATATCATAAAAATTTCTTTAAGCTCAAAATCTTTTTTACAAAACCAAGTTAGATCTATGGTTGGATGTTTAATTTATTTGTCTACTAATAAGTGGAGTTTTGTTGACTTTAATCGAGCTTTTAGATCAAAAAAAAGAGTTAATTGTGCTCCACCTGCGCCAGCCTGTGGCTTATATCTTAAGAAAGTAATTTACTAGAATAAAATAGAAAAATGATATATTAAAATTTACTTTATGAAAAAAGCACTTATCACAGGCATATCTGGTCAAGACGGGTCTTACCTATCAGAATTATTATTAAAAAAAAACTACGAAGTGCATGGAGTAATAAGAAGGGTAGCCTTAGAGGACGAAACTCATAGATTGTGGAGATTAAGAAATATTAGAGATAAAATAAAATTACATAGCGGTTCCTTAGAAAGCTTCCCGAGTCTCGCAAAGATTATAAATAAAGTTCAGCCAGATGAAATTTATCATCTAGCAGCTCAAAGTTATGTTGCTAATTCGTTTGAAGATGAATTTTCCACTTTAAATACAAATATCAATGGCACTCACTATGTATTAGCGTCAATGAAGGAATTTTCCCCAAAGTCAAAATTTTATTTTGCAGGCTCTTCAGAAATGTTTGGAAAAACTGTTGAAACACCTCAAAATGAAAATACAAAATTTTATCCTAGATCTGCCTACGGAATATCAAAAGTAACAGGATTTGAATTAACTAGGAATTATAGAGAAGCGTACAATTTTTTTGCAAGCACAGGTATATTATTTAATCATGAATCACCGAGAAGGGGTTTTGAATTTGTCACAAGAAAAATTTCTTTAGCAGTAGCAAGAATTAAAAATCAACTTCAAAAAGAAATAAGATTAGGAAATATTAAAGCAATGAGAGACTGGGGCCATGCAAGAGATTACGTTGAAGCAATGTGGTTAATGCTTCAACAATCAGAACCTGCAGATCATGTGATAGGCACTGGAGAACAACATTCAGTCGAAGAATTTTTAAATATCGCTTTTAAGCATGTGGGACTAAATTATAAAGATTTTATTAAAATTGATGAAAACTTTTTTAGACCTGCTGAAGTAGAAACTCTTTTAGCAGACCCATCTAGCTCTAAAAAGAAACTTGGATGGGAACCAAAAATAAAATTTGAAGATCTTGTAAGAGAAATGGTGGAGTCAGACTTAAAAAATATTAAAGATAAAGTATATTAATCAAAAACTTTTCTGAAACGTTTTATAACATTTCTCCACATAAATTTTCTAATATAAATTAAATTTGTTTTTGAAACTTTCAAGCTGAATATCTTGTCATTTTTTATTCTGAAAATTTGATTAATTAATTCATTATTATTTTTGTAAACTGGAATAAAACGTTTATTAATTTCATCGAAACTATTAGCTACTTTTTTAGTAGCAACAAAAGGTAATCCATATGACATGTAGGTTAAAATCTTTGTTTGTATACCTGAGGCTATTTCTAAGTTTGCTAAGGCACAAAAGGATTTTACAATTATTGGTGACAAATTTTTTACTTTTCCATGAACTGTAACGTATTTTTTTCTCTGCCATATAAATTTATCATAATTTGAAATTTCACCCACAATATGAAATTCAATTTTAGGGTCAATTTTTGTAATTTTAGGCATTACATTATTTATAAAAAAACTACACGCTAACTTATTTGGTAAATACGTTAAGTTTCCAATAAATAAAATCCTGTTATTTGCTTTTTTATATTTAAATTGATTTGATATCATATCTATACCAAAATTAATTTTCACAATTTTATTTTTAAATATTCTTTGAGAACTTATTTCACTACTAGAAAACAAAAGTATTTGATTAAAGTTTTTAAAACATAATCTTTCATACCTTTTCATCAAAATACTCTCAAAAAAATAAATGTACTTAATTGGATTTAAAAAACTTGTGTAGCTGAAGGTTTGATAATAATTTTTTGAATATAGGTCACCCATATCAAGAATTTTTTTTTTAAATTTTAGAGTTTGCACATATTGTGCAGCTCTAACTGATTGACAAAAAACAACATCAAAATTTTTAAAATTTTTTACAATGTAATCTTCCATCTTAGTTGAATAAAAATATCCCATTTGCATAGGTCTGATTTTTAATAATGATTTTAAGATACTTAGAATTTTATAAAATAATTTTTTTTCTTCAAAAGTAATTAATTCAATATTTCCAATTTTCTTTTTTAAATTATGTTTATCTAATGCTACCACTGTGACTTTATATTTTTTGTCAAAACTTTCTAAAAATTTTTTTGCTCTTATTACATCACCAGAAAATCTTCCTGAAAAAGGATTTCTTGGTGATATAAATATTATTTTTTTAAATTTGCTCTTTTTTTTATTCGCCATCTTGATCCCTCCCTCACAATATACCCGCAGCAATTTTTTGAACCACATTTACAAGGATAGTTTCTATAGTCTTTGTCAAAACTAAAACCATAGTCATATGAAAATTCTTCACCTTTTTTTATATCCTTAATTGAATGAACCCAAACTTTTAAACCTTTGCCAGTTACCTCACAGTTTGGATCACAGGAATGATTTATCAATCTTGCAATATTAAATTTGAAATCTCCATCGAGATCATACTTTTTATTTAAATTAAAAAGATAGATTGCTTTATCGTTATCATACTTTGGATTTTCTTCTGCTTCTTTTCTAGTAATTACTTTGCCTTTATACTCAATTATTTTTGAACCCTTTTTAATATTTTTAGCAGCATAAAGACCTAAATTATCAATATTAGATCTTCTTATTTTATAAGACTTCACTTAAAATAATCCTCAAGGATATTTTGATATATTTTAGTTAAATTTTTTAAATCTTTTAATGAAACACATTCATCTATTTTATGCATTGTTTTATTAACCAGACCAAATTCTAGACAAGGAGAAATTCTTTTTATAAATCTTGCATCTGATGTTCCACCAGTCGTGGAGAATACAGGTGTAATTTTGGTAATTTTTTTTATTATATCTTTAGCCATATAAATAGTTTTATTTGGTTTTGTAAGAAAAGACTCACCATTTACATGAAAATCTATTTTGAATTTACATTTATTTCTTTTACTCAAATTCTTAACTACAGAATAAATTTTTTTCTTTAAACTGCCAGATGTATGAAGATTGTTAAATCTTATGTTAAAGTTGGCTTTAGCCGAAGCCGGAATAACATTTGCGGCCTTATTATCTACATTTATAGATGTAAACTCTAAATTAGATGGTTGAAAATTTTTGTTACCTTTATCCAATTTTTGCTCGCTTAGTTTTTTACATATTTTAACAATTGTATTTATAGGATTATTTGAAAGATGAGGGTAAGCAACGTGACCTTGCGATCCAAAAATAAATATTGTTCCTGATATGCTACCTCTTCTTCCTATTTTAATCATCTCCCCAAGTTTATTTGGGTTTGTAGGCTCACCGACGATACAAAAGTCTATTTTCTCATTCCTCTTTTTTAAATAGTCTACAACTTTTTTAGTCCCATTAATTGCCATACCTTCTTCATCACCAGTGATCAAAAAGCTTATAGATCCATTAAATTTTTTTCTTTTTTTAATAAATTTTTCTACTGCAGAAACAAAGCAAGCGATTGAACTTTTCATATCATTAGCGCCTCTTCCAATTAGATGATTATTTTTTATTGTTGGTTTAAAAGGATTAACGGTCCAATCTTTTATGTTACCTGGGGGCACAACATCAGTATGACCTGCGTAACATAAATTTGGCCCTTTTTTTCCAAGTCTTGCATAAATATTTTTGATTGGCTTACTAATTCTATTTTTATCTTTAAATTCTAAAATTTTGCAATCAAAACCTAGCTTTCTTAACTGCTTTGCTAAAAATCCTATGGCACCTGCATCCACTGGGGTAACACTTGGAAATTTAATAAGCTCCTTTGCTAATGTAAGTTCATTATTGTTAGGCATTAGTCTCTTAATAAATCATTTATAGATGTTTTACTTCTTGTTTTCGAGTCAACTTTTTTAACAATCACTGCGCAATACAAAGAAGGACCATCAGGATTAGATTTATTTGGTAAACTTCCTGGCACGACTACAGAATATGCAGGCACTTTTCCAAAAGTGATTTCACCAGTTGATCTATCTACAATTTTTGTTGAAGCCCCTATATAAACTCCCATTGAAATGACCGCTCCTTCCTCAACTAGAACGCCTTCAGCTATTTCAGATCTAGCGCCTACAAAGCAATTATCTTCGATAATTACTGGACCAGCTTGTAGCGGTTCAAGCACGCCACCAATTCCAGCTCCACCTGAGATATGACAATTCTTTCCAACTTGTGCACATGAACCAACAGAAGCCCAAGTGTCAATCATTGTACCTTCATCCACATATGCTCCTAGATTTACAAACGATGGCATAAGTACAACATTTTTAGCAATAAAGGATCCTCTTCTAACTACTCCATTTGGAACATGTCGGTAACCAGCTTTTTTCCAATCTTTTTCTTTCCACATTACTGTTTTGCCTGGGACTTTATCATACCAGGTAGTGTAGGGCCCTTTTGACATTGTCATTTTATTTACTCTAAAGCTTAAAAGAATTGCTTTTTTAATCCACTGATTAACAACCCAAGATCCATTAACCTTATTCGCTACCCTTATTTTACCTGAGTCTAC
The DNA here is from genome assembly GCA_902623395.1 of uncultured Pelagibacteraceae bacterium. Lineage (GTDB taxonomy): Bacteria > Pseudomonadota > Alphaproteobacteria > Pelagibacterales > Pelagibacteraceae > Pelagilacustribacter. The sequence continues at coordinate 108,488 of CACNTN010000004.1, forward strand.
TAAATCTATTGTTTCATTAATCGCTTTGATTAGTTTTTTATCTGATTTCGGTCCTACTTTTTCTTTAATTTCAAAACTATCATTAATTATATTTTCTAATTTATCTAACTTCATTTATCTCCTTTAAAAATTTTGCCAAGTTATCTGTTTTATAATTAATAAAATCTTCATCTGAGTATTTTGCTGCCCAGGGTTCATTATTTTTTATCCAAACTGTTTTCATTCCTAATTCATGAGCTGGTTTTAAATTTCTAGCTATATCTTCAAAGAATATACAGTATTGTGGCTCAATTTTGTAATTTTCTATTAATTTTTTATAAGGTTCTTTAGATGGCTTTGGAATAAATTCACAATCACGAATATCAAAGATTCCATCAAAAAGTCTATCAATTCCAATTCTTTTTGTAACATTTAAGGCGTGAGCCTTTGATCCGTTTGTAAAAATTATTTTCTTTCCATTTAATCTCTTAATTTCTTCCTCTAAAAACTTATTTTTATCTAAAAAACTAAGATCAACATCATGTACAAATTCTAAAAATTCATCAGCGTCAATTTTATGGTTTTTAATCATTCCATTTAAAGTAGTGTTATATTCTTGAAAATAGCTTTTTTGGATTTTTCTTGCTTCTTCTAAACTAACACTCAGTTTTTCAGAAATAAATTTTGACATTTTTTTGTCTACTTGTTCAAAAACTTTAGTTGCACCATCGTATAAAGTGTTATCCAAATCAAATAACCAAAATTTTATTTTTGATAAATCTTTCATTCCCTTATTAAAGTCCCAGAACCTTTATCAGAAAAAATTTCATATAGTATTGAATGTGGTTTCCTTCCATCAAGAATAACAACACCCCTCACTCCGTTCTCGACTGCATCAACACAATTTTGTATTTTTGGTATCATGCCACCTTGAACAACTTTCCATTTGATAAGGTTTTCTAAATCAAAGGGTTTAATCTCTGTAATCAGTTTTTTTTGATCATCATAAACACCTTCAACATTAGTCATTAATAATAGCCTTCTGGATTTGAGTTTTTTGGCTATAGCACTGGCCGCAGTATCTCCGTTTATATTATATGTTTGTTGATTTTCTCCTAAACCAAGAGGTGCAATTATTGGAATTTCGTTTTTATTAATTGCGTCGTTAATTAATTGAGTATTAATTTTATTTGGTATTCCCACAAATCCCAGCTCTTCTCTTTCAGGCTTAACTTCAATAATATTATTTTCCTTTGTATGAAAAGATGTTGCATTTGTCCCTAGTTCTTTTAAATTTGAGACTATATCGTTATTAAATTCAATTAAGACCTCTTCAACCACATTAATAATATTTTTATCAGTTACTCTTAATCCATCAATAAATTTTGACTCAATTTTTTTTTTGTCTAACTCTCTCTTAATTCTAGGCCCTCCACCATGAACAATAATAACTGATAGACCCAACTTATTTAAAATATTAATGTCTAAAATAAAGTTATTGAATACATTCCTATCAATTAAAACATTACCTCCATATTTAATTACAATTTTTTCGTTCTTATATTTCGAAACATATTTTTGAACATTTATAATTTCTGGAGCGTCTTTTGGCCAAAACTTTTTAATTTCTTCAAGAGAAATATTTTTAGACATTAAATTAATTTGTTTTTACAGTAGTTTGTTTCACGATTACGTACTGTTGAGCAATTGTTAAAATATTGTTTACCGTCCAGTAAACAACTAGACCTGATGGAAAAGATGCCAAAATGATCGTTAAAAATAACGGGAAGAATGCAAAAATTTTAGCTTGAATTGGATCTGCAGGAGCAGGGTTTAATTTTTGTTGAACCCACATAGAAGCCCCCATTAAAATTGGCCAAATACCAATAATCATAAAACTTGGAGGATCCCATGGTATTAATCCAAATAAATTAAAAATTGAAGTTGGGTCGGCAGCTGATAGATCTTTTATCCAACCAAAAAAAGGCTGGTGTCTCATTTCCAAAGATATAAACAACATTTTGTATATAGCAAAAAAGAATGGAATTTGTATTAATACTGGCAAACAACCTGATGCAGGATTAATCTTCTCTTTTCTGTATAAAGCCATCATTTCTTGCTGAAGTTTAACTTTGTCATCTTTATGAAGCTCTTTAAGTCTCATCATTTCGGGTTGAACGGCCTTCATTTTTGCCATGGATTTAAATGAGAAGTTTGCTAAAGGGTAAAAAATTAATCTTATTGCTACTGTAAGTAAAACTATAGCATAACCAAAATTTCCTGAAATTTTAAAAAGATAATCTATCACAAAAAATAATGGTTTTGTGAAAAAGTAAAACCAACCCCAGTCTATTACTAAATCAAATTTATTAATTTTTTGATCAGCAGCGTAACCATCAATAGTTTCAACCTCTTTAGCTGAAACAAACAATCTGAGTTCATTTATACCTGTAGAAGATTTATTTATTTTTGTAGGATTATTAATTATATAATTGGCTTTATAGCCGTTATCATAAAGAAAGGTTGATTTAAAATTCTTTCCTTTTTCAGGAACAAAAGCTGTCATCCAATATTTATCAGTGATACCCAACCAACCTTCATTCGACTCTCTAACAATTTTCTTTTCTTTTATATCATCGTAATCATCTTCTTTTAGTTCATCATCAAATACTCCGATAAATCCCTCATGCTGAATGTAAAAATTCTGAATATCATCAGGAATTTTATTCCTAGTCATTTGAGCGTATGGATACAAATCAATTGTAGAATTAGAATTATTTTTAACTTGCTGGGTAATTCTAAATAAATAATTATTATCTAATTCTATTTTTTTTTCAAAGATAATTCCTTCTCCGTTATTCCATTGTAATACTACTGGAGAATTATCACTTAAAATATTATTACCTTTTACCGACCAAGTGCTCTCTTTTGTGGGTATTTTAATTTTATTTCCAACACTGGTCCAACCAGTTTCAATATAAAAACCGTTTTCTGTTTCTGCTGGATTTAAAAAAATAATATTTTTGTCCCCCTCAACTTTTTGTTTATGATTTTTAAAAGAAATATCATCAATCTGTGCACCTTTTAAATTTATTGATCCTATAATACTATTATTTTCAATTTTTACTCTTTCATCTTTTTTAATTGAGTCCTCCCTAGAAATATTTTTAACTATCGTTGGTTGATTTATTGTTGGAGCTATTGACCCTGTTTCAGATTTCTGCTCAATTTTTTGATTGCCTTTTGGATCAATAGGTTTTTTTGGAGTTTCAAAAAAAGCTCCCCAGAATAGCAAAACAGACATTGAAAGAGCGATAGCTACGAAAACGTTTCTGTTATCCATTTTTACCATCCTTATGATTTGTTTCTGGGATAAAATCTATTCCATGACTACCGCCAAGTGTTTTGAATGGATGACATTTTAAAATTCTTTTTACACCTAATGTAAATCCTTTAGTCAAACCTTGGGTTTTTAAAGCTTCTATAAAATATTCAGAACAGGTAGGAAAGAATCTACATCTACTTCCTAATAATGGAGATATAAAATATTTATAAAATTTAATAATTAAAATTAAAATTTTTGTCATTTTACTTTTTAAGTTTACTAAAACTTTTCTCCATTAATGGCAAAAGCACATCATGTTTTTGAGCATAAGCATTAGACTTTCCGAAAACTATATAAGTGTAATCCTTATTAATTGCACCTCTTTTTTTTATTAATTTTTGAACTATTGCTTTTAATTTTCTTTTGATTTTGTTTCTTTTAACAGCATTTCCAATTTTCTTTTTCATAACAAAACTTATAAGTAGGTTGGTTTTTTGTTTAGGCTTAAAAAAGTTTTTAGCCGCAAAAAGGGAAAAATAATCGGTGTGAATTTTTTTTTCCTTAAGAGCTTTTTTGAATTGGTAGCTTTTCTTTAAACTTTCAAGCTTTACCATTAAATTTATGTAGATAGAGTTTTTCTACCTTTAGCTCTTCTTCGAGCGATAAGTTGTCTCCCGGTTTTAGTAGCCATCCTTGCTCTAAATCCGTGTCTTCTTTTTCTTACTAAATTGCTTGGTTGATAAGTTCTTTTCATAAATATTTTAAGGTATATATTTTAATTGCTGTCTATTGTACAGGTAAATTATGAGTAAAAATTTGAAAATATTTTTAGGTATTTCTTACTTACTCTTACTGTTTGCTTTCTTATATTTTATTTTCACTGGTATAGAAGTAAGTAGGCTAGATGATTTTTCTTATTATAAAGAACTTCAGTCGGATCTAAATATTTATGTAAGTAAAAATATTATATATAATTTAATCTACTTTTTTTTCTTTTCAATTATATGGGTAGCGCTTCTTGGTTTTGGATCGCCAATTTTAATTATTTCCGGAATATTATTTGGTCAATGGCTTGGAACATTTGCTTCGATAATTTCTTTTTCTGTTGGAGCTTTAGTTTTATACTCAATAGGAATTTTCTTTTTTAGAGATCTAGTTACGAAAATCTTAGAAAAAAAATTAGGTAAATATATTCTCTTATTCCAGAAAAATGAATTTTACTATTTCTTCCTGTATAGATTTGTTGGTGGACTAGGAGTCCCTTTTGGATTACAGAATTTAATTCCAATTTTATTTGGCATGAAAAAAATAAATTATTTTTTTGCAAGTTTTTTTGGTTTTATACCGAGTTTTTTTATTATGAACACAATAGGTGCAGGATTGAATTCATATATAGAACAAGCCCAGACATTTAATGTTTTTGAATTAATGCTTTCTCCAGAAATATATTCTCCAATTTTAATGTTTGCTACTTTGATGATCATATCTTTAATAATCAAAAAGAAATTTTTTTAATGACAAAAATTAATGAAAATGTTTTATCAGGATATCCAAGCCCTTATCTCAAACAACATCAAAGTAATCCTGTTAATTGGCAAATATGGTCAAAAGAGATCTTAGATTTCTCTAAACAAAATAAAAAACCCATTCTATTAAGTATCGGGTATGCAAGTTGTCACTGGTGTCACGTTATGGCCCATGAAAGTTTTGAGGATAAGGAAACAGCAAAATTAATGAATCAATTATTTGTGAATATCAAAGTTGATAGAGAGGAAAGGCCAGACTTAGATTTTATATTTCAAAGTTCATTTCAATTATTTAATCAAACTGGTGGTGGTTGGCCATTAACTATGTTTCTTGATGAAAACGGAGTTCCGTTTATGGGAGGAACCTACTTTCCAAAAAATTCTAAAAATGGGTTACCATCTTTTAAAGAAGTTTTAGTTAAAGTTGCAGAGGCATATAAAAGTCAAAGAGAGAATATTATTAAACAAAAAGAACTAATTACTAAAAATTTAGATTTAAAAAAAAATTCTGTTTTAAATCAGGATCTCGAACCAATACTAGAACAAACTCTTAGTTATTTAGATCCAATTAAAGGAGGATTTAAAGGTTCACCTAAGTTTCCAACTTTTAATTTATATGAAACTCTTTTTTATTTTTATAATAAATCAAATGATAAAAAGTTTTTAGATTGTATTGAATTAGTTATTAAACAACTTTGTTCTAAAGGTATCTATGATCATGTAGAAGGGGGGATAGCGCGATATACTGTGGATGATGATTGGGTTGTGCCCCATTTTGAAAAAATGCTTTACGACAACACTCAATTTATTTTGTTATTATCAAAGTACTGTAAAGTAAATTCAAAAAATTATTTTAAGGAAAAACTAGAACAAACAGTAGAATTTTTAAAAAAAGACTTTTTAAATAAAGATGGATTATTAGGATCCGCCTATGACGCTGATAGCGATGGAGAAGAAGGTAAATACTATGTTTTTAAATACGATGAAATTAAAAA
>CACNTN010000005.1 GCA_902623395.1 uncultured Pelagibacteraceae bacterium
AAAAATGCTAAATAAAAACTATCTTTTTACAAGTGAGTCTGTTTCAGAAGGTCACCCCGACAAAGTTTGCGATAGAATTTCTGATATGGTTGTTGACTCTTATTTAGCAAAAGATCCTGTATCACGAGTTGCTTGTGAAACATTAACAACAACAAATAAAGTCGTATTAGCTGGTGAAATTCGGGGTCCTAAAATAGAAAAAGAAGAATTAATTTCTAAAGTAAGAGATTGCATAAAAGATATTGGATATGATCAAAATGGTTTTAGTTGGAAAACAGCAAACATAGAAACATTTCTTCACGAACAATCATCAGACATTGCAATGGGAGTAGATTCTAGAGACAATAAAGATGAAGGTGCGGGAGATCAAGGAATTATGTTTGGATACGCTTGTAATGAAACAGAAGATTTAATGCCTGCTCCAATACATTATTCCCATAAAATTTTAAGATTGATGGCAGAGGATCGAAAAAATGGAAATTTAAAAGGTATTGAACCAGACTCCAAAAGCCAAATTACAATGTTATATGAAAACGATAAACCTGTAAAAGTTACATCTGTGGTAATTTCTACGCAGCATTCAAAAAATATTAATCAAGAAAAAGTTAGAGAGGAAGTGATGCCATATATAAAAAAATCAATTCCAGAAAATTTCTTAACAGATTTAAACCCCAAAGAAATTTACATAAATCCTACAGGTCAATTTATAATTGGAGGTCCTGATGGTGATACCGGCTTGACAGGGAGAAAAATTATAGTTGATACGTATGGAGGTGCAGCTCCTCATGGTGGAGGTGCATTTTCAGGCAAAGATCCGACTAAAGTTGACAGATCTGCGGCTTATGCTTCACGTTATTTAGCTAAGAATATTGTTGCATCAGGAATTTCTAGCAAATGCTTAATACAGCTTGCTTATGCAATTTAAAATTAAAAAATCTTTTATCATTTTTTTATTTATAACTATGTTACTTTTTAATAACAATTTATATTCTAATGTATCAGTCAAAAACATTAATGACTTTGGTATTATATCATTAATGTACCATAGGTTTGAGGAAAATAAATACCCATCTACAAATATTAAAATTTCTGATTTTATAGAGCACTTAAAAATACTTGAGAAGAACAAAATTCACTTTGTTTCTCCAAAAAACTTTGAGTATGAATTAAAAAAAAATAAAGTACAAAGGAAAGTTCTATTAACAATTGATGATGGATTCACATCCTTTTATGAAAATGCTTGGCCTATACTTAAAGAAAAAAAAATTCCATTTATTTTATTTGTAAGTACACGCGAAGTTGGTGCCTTTAACTACATGACGTGGGACCAAATAAGAGAAGTTAATAATGAGGATTTTGTTGAAATAGGAAATCATAGTCATTCTCATGAATATCTTGTTGATGAAAATAAAGATTTAATAATTGAGGATATAAAAAAATCAATTACAATTTTTAAAAAGGAATTAGGAAAAAATTCTGATTTCTTTTCATATCCTTTTGGAGAATACAGTTTAGAATTCAAGGACATAATTAAATCTTTAGGATTTAAATATGCTTTTGGACAACATTCCGGGGTAATGGATGAAACTAAAGATTTTTACGAACTTCCGAGATTCCCAATAAATGAAAAATATGGAGAAATAAAGAGATTTAATTCACTTACTAAAACATTACCTTTTAAATATAAAAAAATTATACCTGACGAAAAATATCTTTTACAAAATAAAAATCCACCTAAAGTTAAAATTGAATTTTACGATGTAAAAAATTTAAAATCTGTAAGTTGTTACTCAAATGAGGGAAATAGGTGGAGGCAAACGAATATTAAATTTGAAAACGAAAATATGTTGTTGATTAATATAGATGAGAAGTTTGTTGGAGAAAGAGGTAGAATAAACTGTTCCCTCAGAGATCCCAGTGGATTTTGGAGATGGCTTGGATTACAATTTGTTATAAGTGATAAATAGCTTAAGAACTCAATTCAATTTTTTTTACTGAATTAACCAACTTCACTGGCTCGAAATCAGTTAATCTATTTTGTCTAATAATTTGGTTCAAAATTTTAGTATATTCTGATCCTGTCTGAGCGTAATTATTTAAAGTTTCTGTTAATTCTAATCCTGCTATTTTTTTGTTTTTTTCTCTTAAAGTTAATCTTTTTTGTCTAAATTTTGAATAGCTTTTATGTGTGTTGAGATTATTTTGATAAGCTTTCACTGAAGCTCTTAAAATTGGAAATTTTAAAATTTTATGATTTTTATTGCTCTCTCTGTCAAGCGGTGCGATACCTTGCCCGCTCCAAGTCCATTGTCCAAAGATAGCATTTCCCTCTAGAGCAAATCTTGAGGTTCCCCAACCACTTTCTTTCGCTGCTTGCGCTAAAGCAATTGAAGTGGGAATTATATCCATTCTAATTAAAAGCTCCTTTAAATTACCTTTTTTAACTTTATATTCTAATAATTTTTGTCTAATCCATTGTTTTTCTAAATCTGTGGTAAACTTTTTATTGGATACGACTAGTAATTTTTCTCTATCAGCTAATATTCTCTCATTTTCAGCCACGATTAAAGGTAAAACTATTTTTATAAAAGTTTCTTTTTTTAACTTTGTGCTTTGTAGTTCATCTAGATCTCTTGGAAATTGAGTAAAATAAATAGGTTTTACTAATTTTTTAGAACGCACCTGTCCAAGATCATACTCTACATCCTTAAAAAGATTTAAAACTGTTTCTGTCTTTAAATTTAAATTAGGTAAAATTACTTCATCTACACTTTTTCTTTTAACTTCAAATTTCTTCTGTTCTTTTTTTTCAATTTTTTTATCTTGTTTTTTTATATCTGGTTTCTTTGCTTCTTTTTTTATTTCTGGTTTTTTTATATCTTTTTTAGACTCTAGTTTTTTAGTTTCTTTTTTAATTTCCTTTTTTGTCTCAATTTTTTTGACAATTTCGTCATCGGATAAATAATTCAGGCCACTAAATATAACTGTAGAAAGTATGGCAACTGATGAGATAGCTATAATTACTTTTTTGGCTTTTTGAGGCTCAATCTGCTGCTTATAAATTCCATGGAATAAATCTGTTAACATATTTCCAAAAAATTCGTAAATTACTTTACCAAGTTTTGGAATGATGTTTAGGAAGTTTAATCCTATTTGACCAAGATTGTTCCAAGCATCTTTTAATGCTCTACCAATTTTTCTATTAGTATCGAGTTTGAAATTTTCTAATTTCCTTATTGCTCTATTTTTATCTTTAATTTTACTTTCTTTGTATTCTCTAAGATTAATTTTAATTTTAGCAACAGGTTTTACAAAGTTGTCTCTCAAGAAATTTGACTTAAAATCTTTTGGTATAATAATTTTATTTTTTTTTAGAATAAGTTCTAATTGACCTGAGGTTAGGTTCTTCCTGCTTTTTACGTAATCTTTAATTTCTTTTACATCATAAATATAAGCTAGCTCTATTAGCTTATCTCTATAACTTAATTTTTTCTTCATTGTGTAGCCTCTACGGAATTTACCTCTTTAACATAATGTTTTAGAAGATTTTGAACCCCTTGTTTCAAAGTCATTAATGAACTTGGACAACCAGAGCAACTTCCTTGCAGCTGAACTTTAACAACTCCATTTTCAAAAGATTTAAATTTAATATCTCCTCCATCTCTTGCCACAGCTGGCCTAATTTTGGTATCTAAAACTTCTATAATTTTATTCACAGTCTCGCTATTATTATTGCCATTATTTAAATTTTTTTCATATTTTTTTAATATTGGTTCACTATTTTTCTCAAAATAATCATTTAAATGAGAAATAACCATTGGTTTCAGCTCGTCCCATGATATCTCTTTGTTTTTTTTTACTGATAAAAATTTATCAGATAGCAAAATTAGCTCCACACCTTTGAAATTCAATAATTCTTTTACAAAAGGTATAGATACTTCGTTTATCTGCTCTTTTTTGAATTCCTCAGTTCCGGCGGTTGATATAAGCCTTTCTGATAAAAATTTTAGAGAATCTGGATTTGGTGTTTTTTCTATCTGTATCATAAGAGGTTTATATTATATCAATCCTACTTTTTCACGTATATTTTTTAAGTTTTCCTCAGCAATAACATTAGCTTTTTCAGTCCCTTTATATAAAATTTTTTTTAAATGTGATTTATCATTAAGTAATTTCTTAATTTCTTTTCCAACTGGCGTTATTTCACTTATTAGAACTTCAGCTAGTTTATTTTTTAAAAGAGAATATTCTTTTCCTGCCATTTCTGAGATAATTTTTTCTAAACTACTTTTTGTTAATTCAGAATAAATAGTTAAAAGATTTAAAGCTTCTGGTTTATTTTTTAGGAACTTTAATTCGCCAGGTATTGAGTCGGAGTCTGATTTAGCTTTTTTTATTTTTTTATTAATTTCATCAGCAGTATCTTTTAAATTTATTCTTGAATAGTCAGATTCTTCAGATTTGCTCATTTTTTTTGTACCATCTCTCAAGCTCATAATTCTGGAAATATTTTTAGATATTAATGGTTCTGGTAAAGGTAAGAAATCTTTACAATTAAAATCCTTATTAAATTTCTGAGCTATATCACGAGATAATTCTAAATGTTGTTTTTGATCAGCTCCAACTGGGACATGGGTAGCTTTGTAAAGTAAAATATCTGCAGCCATAAGATTGGGATATATGTAGAGACCAACACTAGCCTTTTCTTTGTCTGATCCTGCTTTATCTTTAAATTGAGTCATTCTATTTAACCAACCGATTCTTGAAACACAGTTTAAAATCCAAGCAAGCTCTGCGTGACCAGAAACTGAAGATTGATTAAAAATTATACTTTTATTAGGATCTAAACCAGTTGCTAAAAAACTGGCAGTAGTCTCTAGAACGTTATTATGTAAGTGATTAGGATCTTGGAAAACAGTAATTGCATGTAAATCTACAACACAATAAATGCATTTCATTTCTTTTTGTAATGAAACAAAGTTTTTTAGTGCTCCTAGATAATTTCCTAAATGAAGATTTCCTGTTGGTTGAACACCTGAAAATACTAATTTTTTTTTAATCATTAATTTGTTTTATAATTTTTAAGTTTCAATATTCCAAATAAATAACATGATAATAAATAAAACATACCCACAAAACTAACAATTGATATTAAATAAACAGCTTTATAGTTGTAATTATAATCTAAATAATTTGTGAACTTGTCTAAAGAAAACAGCAATATAGATGACATTATAACTGTCGAAATCAATATCTTGATAAAATTTATCATTAACTGATTTTTTAGTAGTAAAATTTTTTTACTATTTAATAAATAGATATAGACAACAACTCCGACCCAAGTCGAAATAGATGTAGCGATCGGGATAATTATATATCCAATATTATTAAAAAAACTAACACTAATCAAAATATTTAATAAAACGATAAATGTAGAAATATAGAAGGGCAATTTAGTGTTATCTCTTGCAAAAAAGAAATTAGATAAAATCTTGATTAATGCAAATGCTGGTACTCCATATCCAAAGAACTTCAAGGCAGCAGCTGTCATTTCAACATCTTTAATAGAAAAAGATCCATATCCAAATAATGCGTTTACGATTTCATTTGACGCTAGTATTAAACCAAAACTTGCAGGGATTGAAAATAGAAGTGAAAGTTCAAAAGATTTATTTTGAATATTAGAAACTTTTTTTAAATTTTTCATTTTAAAAGCTTTGGAAAGAACCGGTAAAGATACAGTTCCAACAGCTATACCAGCTATGGCAAGATTTATTTGATAAACTCTATCAGCGTAATACAAATAAGATACCGCACCAGTTTGAAAAGAGGCAATAATTGTCCCAACTAAAATATTTATTTGAGTAACTCCCGAAGATAAGATGCTCGGTAAAAGTTTTTTAAAAAAAAATCTTACTTTATGATTAAATCTTAGACTTAAATTTAGAGACGGCCTATAAAATTTTTTAGTAACGTAAGTTAGAAAAAATAATTGAACTATACCTGCTATAGTAACTCCATAAGAAAGATTTTTTACATAATCCACCTCGTGTATGAAGGAATAAAATAAACTTAAAATTAAAACTATATTTAATATGATAGGTGCTGCAGCTGCAGCAGCAAATTTGTTATTTGAGTTGAGTATTCCTGCAAAAAATGAGGATAAACTTACAAACAATAAAAATGGAAAAGTAATCCTAGTAAGTTCAACAGCTAAATTAAATTTGATTTGATCTTCTAAAAAACCTGGTGCAATTATATAAATTAAATACGGAGTAAAAATTTCTACCAATGTTACTATAAACAATAAAATTAATAATAAAGAACTTAAAACATCATCAGCAAATTTTTTTCCTTTTTTTTTACCTTCAATTTTGGCAGAAGCATAACTTGGTATGAACGCTGCATTAAATGTTCCTTCTGCAAATAATCGTCTAAAAGTATTTGGTAGTCTAAACGCTACAAAAAAAGCATCTGCAAAAATTGATGTTCCAAGAAATATTGCTATTAAAATATCTCTTACATAACCCAAAATTCTACTAATTATAGTGAAAAAACTAAATACTGATGCTGAAGATAGAAGGTTCATAAATATTCTTAATTAGGCCATAAATTTTTAGTGAATTATTACTCTTTATATTACATACTCATAACGCTAAATGCCAAAAAAAACAGAAATAGATCACTACTCTGATAAAGAAGCACTTGATTTTCATATACAAGGTAAGTCGGGCAAAATTGAGATAGGTTCGTCAAAACCTCTAACAACTAAAAGAGATTTGTCTCTAGCCTACTCACCTGGTGTTGCTGCGCCTGTAAAAGAAATATCTAAAAACCCTGAACTTGCCTACGATTATACTAGCAAAGGAAATTTAGTTGCAGTTATAAGTAATGGATCCGCAATATTGGGATTAGGAAATCTTGGATCTTTAGCATCAAAACCGGTAATGGAAGGTAAATCAGTTTTATTTAAAAGGTTTGCGGATATTGATTCTATTGATATTGAAATTGACAATAATGATTCTACCTCGATTATCGAAACAATTAAAAATATAAGCGGGACTTTTGGTGGAATTAATTTAGAAGATATTGCAGCCCCCGACTGTTTTATTATAGAGCAAAAGTTGAAAGAAATATTAGATATACCTGTTTTTCATGATGATCAACATGGAACAGCAATCATAACAACAGCGGCCTTGATTAATGCACTGGACATATCCAAGAAAAAAATTTCTGAAGTGAAAGTAGTTGTTAACGGGGCTGGAGCATCAGCACAAGCTTGTGCTAATTTATTTAAAAGTTCAGGAGTTAAAAGTCAAAATATAATTATGTGTGATAGTAAGGGTGTCATCTACAAAGGCCGTAAGAATATTGATCAGTTTAAATCTGCTTTTGCTACTGACACTAAATTAAGAACTCTTGATGAAGCTATGAAAAATTCTGATGTGTTTCTAGGTTTGTCTGCAAAAGACTTGGTTAACAAAGACATGATTAAGTCAATGGCAAAAAATCCAATTATATTTGCTTGTGCTAACCCAGATCCTGAAATTAAACCTGAATTGATAAAAGAAGTAAGAGATGACGCCATTATCGCAACGGGACGATCTGATTACCCTAATCAAGTGAATAATCTTATTGGTTTTCCATACATATTTAGGGGAGCTCTTGATGTTCGAGCAAAAGCAATTAATGAAGAAATGAAAGTTGCTGCTGCGAATGCTATTGCCCTTCTAGCAAGAGAAAATGTTCCCGACGAAGTAGTGGCAGCCTATGGGGGTGATCGTCCTAGATATGGAAAAAATTACATTATTCCCTCTACTTTTGATCCAAGATTGATAAGTGTTATACCAGCTGCTGTTGCTGAAGCTGCTATGAAAAGTGGCGCGGCAAGAAAAGAAATTCAAGATTTAGAACTTTACAAAGATCAATTATCAAATCGCTTGGATCCATCTATGTCAATAATGCAAGGTATAAATGCAAAAATAAGAAAAAATCCAAAAAAAGTAATTTTTGCAGAGGGTGAAGATGAAAATATGCTTAAAGCAGCAATAGAATTTGAGAGAAATAAATTAGGTATACCAATATTAATTGGAGCCGAAAATAGAGTTAGAGAACAATTAAAAAAAATAGGATTAGATGAAAATTATAAAATAAAAATAGTGAACTCTACAGATAAAGAGAAAAGAGAAAGATACGTTAAACATCTTTACAAAAAACTTCAAAGAGAGGGTCAATTAGAACGAGACGTAGATCGACTAGTCAGAAATGATAGAATAGCATGGGGCTCTTCAATGATTGCATGTAAAGATGCTGATGCTATGGTCACAGGAAACATAAGGCACTACGCTGCTTCCATTGAGAAACTTAAAAAAGTTGTAGATGCGAGACCCGGAGAGGAAATTTTTGGAATGACAATGATAGTCTCGAAAGGGAAAACAATTCTAGTCGCAGATACTAATGTAACTGAATTACCCTCAGCTGATAGATTAATAAATATTTCCAAATCATGTGTTCGAATCGCACGTTTATTTGGTTTTGAACCTAAGGTAGCTTTTTTATCTCATTCTACGTTCGGCAAACCTCTATCAAGAAATACAAGACATGTAAGAGATGCAATTGAAAAACTAAAAAAAGAAAAAGTTGATTTTGATTTTGATGGTGAAATGCAGCCAGATGTAGCTTTAAATCCAATTTATAAGGAGATATATCCATTTTCAAAAATAGTTGGAAGTGCAAATGTCTTAATTATGCCTGCCTTACATAGTGCTGCGATTTCAACTAAACTAATGAAAGTCTTCGGTGGAGGAAAAAATATCGGACCTTTATTAATTGGATTAGGTCAACCAATTGAAGTTGCTCCTTTACGAGCAAGCACATCAGAAATTTTAAATTTAGCTTCAATTGCTGCATACTCCTCTGACGTAATTGATTATTCTAATTAATTTTGGTTCTACTTAGTTCTGTGGCAAGATAAATTGAAGGAAATACTTCTTTAACATCATAAATTTTATTAGCTTCATTTATAACTTCTTTTTTTTCTTCTTCATCCATAGCAATTCCAAAAACATAAATATTTTTATTAACAGTTTCTAAAGTGTAATTTCTTGCTTTTGTTTTTTTGTTAAAAATTAGCGCAGTTCTTAATTGACTTGTTATTAAAACATCTTTAGCTGTGCTTTTAAAATTACTTTGACCCTTAATTGTAATTGCATTCTTTACAGATCTAACACCGTTAGTCTCCCAAGCCATTTTCGTTATTTTAATTTTTTCTTCAGGATCATCAACTTTTCCTGATAAAAATATTCTTCCATCCAATACTTCAGATTGTATTGTTAAAAAATATTTTTTATCACTTAGCGCTAATCTAGCAGAAAGATTTTTCTGCATAATGGTGTCATCAATTTGCATGCCAATTGTTCTTGGATCAAAAGTAATATTTACCCCTGCGCCAAATTGACCAGCTGAGCTACAAGATATTAAAAAAAATAATAATATTATACTAAAAGTTTTTTTCATTTTTAATCTTTAAACACAAATCATAAATTTTTTTTTTATTTATTTTTTCTTTTTCTAAAATTAAGCTTACAGTATCTTTCAAACTGTGAATTTTTAAATATTTTTTAATTTTATTCACAATTTTTTTTTCATTGAATTTTTTTTCTTCAATTTTTTTTTCAGAGATAACTACTGTCAATTCTCCTTTAACAGTATTTTTAAATAATTTTAAGTTATCAATTTTGTCTCTAATGAATGCTTCATGAATTTTAGTAATCTCCTTGGCAATTACAATTTTTCTGTCTGAAAAAAACTTCTTAAAACTTTCAATGTAAAAATTTATTTTATTTGATGGTATGAAAAGTACTAGAGTATATTTATTTTGTGACAATTCTAAAAGTACTTTTTCCAACTCATTAATGGTTTTTGGTAAAAACCCGTAAAATAAAAATTTATCATTAAAACCAGAGACACTTAATGCCGAGGTTATTGATGAAGCCCCGGGAATAGGTACGACGTTAATTCCATTTTTAACACATTGGTTTACAAGTAATTTACCTGGATCAGATAATAACGGTGTACCAGCGTCTGATATTAAAGACAAAATTTTGCCCTCATTAAAATGTTGAATAATACTTGAAAGTTGTTTTTGTTCATTAAATTTATGATAGGAGATCAATTTTTTTTTAATTTTATAATGACTGAGCAATTTAATTGAATGTCTTGTATCTTCACAAAGAATTATGTCTGATTTTTTTAAAACCTCTAAAGCCCTTAATGTTATATCATCAAGATTTCCTATGGGGGTAGAAACAATATATAAGTGATTTGTGAAAAGCTTCATTATGAAATGTAAAATTTTTTTAACAATATTTTATATACTTTTTGTGTTTAATTCTAATCTATTTAGTAGTGAAAATAATAAAACATTAAAAGTTGGTTTGCTGGCTCCATTATCTGGACCTTACAGCGAAACAGGCAATTCTCTTTTATATTCCCTTCAATTAGCGCTTGAGGAAATAAACGATAAAAATGTTATAATTGTTCCCAGAGACTCAGGTTTAAATAATAGCGAAAAATTAAAATCAGCAGTGGATGAAATGAAATTAGCTGGAGTCAAAATAATTATTGGCCCCACTACTCATGAAGAATTTAACCAAATAAAGAGGTACAATGATTTGGTATTTATCTCGCCTTCAAATATTGATCCTAAGTTATCGAACAATATAATAAGCATAGGAGTAAGTCTAGAGTCCCAACTTATTGCCTTAACTAATTTTATAAAAAAACAAAAAAAAACAAAAACGATTATAATGTATCCTAAAAATGAGTATTTAGAACTAATTGAAAATAAAATACAGAGTTTAAATCTTAAAAATATTAAAACATTTACATATAGTCCTAATCCTGAAATTCTTACTGGTGAAATTGAAACATTAACAAATTATGCTCAAAGGAAAAAAAATTTAGAATTAAGAAAAAAAATGTTTGAAGATAAGGAGGATGAACAATCGATAAAAGAATTAGATCGATTAGAACAACTATATACTTTAGGTAGAGTAAACTTCGACTCTGTCATTATCATTGACTTTGGCAACAATTTAAAAAGTGTTTTAACTTCTTTGGTTTATACAGATGTAAACCAAAATAATGTTTTGTTTACTACAATTAATCAATGGTTTGATGAAAGTATATTTTACGAAAATACAATAAAAAATTTATATTATCCATCAGTAAATTATAAAGAATTTAAAAAATATAATAACAAATATTTTAAAAAATTTAAATCATATCCTAACGAAATTACAATTTTAACTTATGATGCGCTTGGATTAATTTATTATGCCTGGAAAAAAAATGGAAAAATTAATTCAGTAAACGATTTTTTATTTAAAAATAAAATTAAAGGAAAAATAGGTACTTTTAGTTTTAAAAATGGAAAAGTAAATCAAGAACTTAATATCTATAAAGCTGAAAATAATAAGTTTATTAAATTTTAATTTTTCTTTTTAATTTTTGATAAGCTATATATCTGTGATCCATACTAATTTTTTTTAATTTAGACATCTGACCAAAAGTAATGTTTTTCTTATCAGGAATAAAAATAGGATCATATCCAAATCCTTTATTTCCGATAATTTTATTTGTAATTATTCCATTAATTTTTCCCTCTACAGAAATTACCTTTTTATTAATGTCTTTATAAGAAAGACTGCATACAAAGGTTGCTTTTCTGTTTTTTTTTGACTTCATTTTTTTAAGTATAAATTTCATTGCTTTGTGAAAGCCTCCGCATTTTTTTGCTAATCTTGCAGAATATATTCCCGGTTTATTATCTAAGGCTTTTATACATAAGCCTGAGTCGTCTGATATTATAGGGCACTTTACATATTTAGAAAAAAAATTTGCTTTAATCTTTGAATTTGAAATAAATGATTTTCCAGTTTCTTTTGGACTTTTTATTTTGAGCTTGATTGGTGATATTTTTCTCAAATTTTTAGGCAATAAATATGCTATTTCCTTGAATTTTCCTTTGTTATGAGTCCCTATTAATATTTTTTTCATATCCAGCCTAGTAATTTAATAAGTACTTACTATATAGCAAGTTAAATGAGTGAAAATAATAATCAAAAAAAAGAAAAGCCTCAAGAAGATAAAAATAAAGAAGTCAAGACTTCTGAAAATACTGAAAATATTAAAACTAAAGACAAAACGATTGAGGAAAAGTTAGCTGAGTCTGAAGAGAAATTATTAAGATCTCTTGCAGAAATTGAAAATCAAAGAAGAAGGTTTGAAAAAGATATTAAAGATGCATTTGAATTTGGATCTTTTAACTTTGCTAAAGAGAGCTTAGCTATTCTTGATAATCTTCAAAGAGCAAAAGTTGCTATTAATAATGATGAAAAACTTAAAAATAATAGTGACTTAAATAGGTTTTTAGAAAATATAACTATCATAGAAAAAGATTTAATCTCTATATTTGAAAAAAATAAAATTAAAAAAATAGATGTAGATAAAAAAAAATTTGATCCAAACTTTCATCAAGCTATGACAGAAATTGAGGATGAAAAATCTGATCCTGGTACAATACTTAACGAAATCCAAGCTGGCTATATGCTAGGTGATAGGCTTTTAAGACCCGCACTAGTAAGTGTTTCCAAGAAAAAATCTGTCAAAGATCAGGAAAATAAGGACAAAAAAGAGGAAAAATAGACTTGTAGATACAAAATTAACACCCATATAAATATCACAAAAGGAAATTTAATGAGTAAAGTTATAGGAATAGATTTAGGTACAACAAATTCATGCGTTGCTATTATGGATGGAACGCAAGCAAAAGTCCTAGAAAATGTTGAAGGTGCAAGAACAACCCCTTCTGTAGTAGCTTTTTTAGAGAATGATGAAAAACTAGTAGGTCAACCAGCTAAAAGACAAGCTGTAACAAATGCGGGTGATACAATTTTTGCCGCTAAAAGACTTATTGGAAGAAAATTTGATGGTCCATCAGTTCAGAAGGATATCTCAAAAGTTCCTTACAAAATTGTAAAATCAGATAATGGAGATGCTTGGGTTGAAGGTAAAGGTAAAAAATATTCACCTGCTCAAATCTCCGCCTTTGTTTTACAGAAAATGAAAGAGACTGCAGAAAAATATTTAGGTCAAGCTGTTACTAAAGCTGTAATAACCGTTCCTGCATATTTTAATGACTCGCAAAGACAAGCTACAAAAGATGCAGGTAAAATTGCTGGATTAGAAGTTTTAAGAATTATAAATGAACCTACTGCTGCTTCTTTAGCTTATGGTTTGGATAAAAAAGGTGGAAAAAAAATCGCTGTATATGACTTAGGTGGTGGAACATTTGATATATCAATTTTAGAAATTGGCGACGGCGTATTTGAAGTTAAATCAACTAACGGAGATACTTTTCTTGGTGGTGAAGATTTTGACGATGCAATTGTAGAGTATCTTGCGAATGAATTTAAAAAAGATAACGGTATAGATTTAAAAACTGATAAACTTGCACTTCAAAGATTAAAAGAAGCAGCAGAAAAAGCAAAGATTGAGCTCTCATCAGCAGCACAAACAGAAATAAATTTACCGTTTATAACTGCTGATAAAACTGGTCCTAAACATTTAAATTTAAAGTTCACTAGAGCAAAACTAGAAGCTTTAGTTCAAGAATTAGTCGATAGAACTTTAGAGCCGTGCAAAACTGCTTTGAAAGACTCAGGTTTCTCTGCAGCAGAAATTAATGAAGTGGTTCTTGTAGGTGGAATGACAAGAATGCCTAAAATTATTGAAACTGTAAAAAACTTTTTTGGAAAAGAACCAAACAAAAGCGTTAACCCTGATGAAGTTGTAGCGATGGGTGCAGCAATACAAGGCGGTGTACTACAAGGTGATGTGAAAGATGTGCTGCTTTTAGATGTAACACCTCTTTCTTTGGGAATAGAAACTTTAGGTGGAGTGTCTACAAAATTAATTGAAAAAAATACGACTATTCCAACTAAAAAAAGTCAAGTTTTTTCAACAGCTGAAGACAATCAGCCTGCCGTATCTATCAGAGTTCTTCAAGGTGAAAGAGAAATGGCTGCTGATAATAAAATATTAGGTAATTTTGAATTAGTAGGAATACCACCGGCTGCGAGAGGTACACCTCAAATTGAAGTAACATTTGATATTGACGCTAATGGTATCGTAAATGTTTCTGCTAAAGATAAAGGAACCGGAAAAGAGCAAAAAATACAAATTCAAGCATCTGGAGGACTGTCAGATGAGGAAATAAATAAAATGGTCAAAGATGCTGAGGCGAATAAAGAATCTGATAAGAAAAAAAGGGAGTCTGTAGATGCGAGAAACCAAGCTGATAGTTTAGTTTTCTCTACAGAAAAAAGTTTAAAAGAACACGGTGATAAAATTTCAGCTGAAGAGAAGAAAGCTATAGAGAATGGTATAGCTGATTTAAAGAAATCTTTAGAGGGAACAGATGCGGAAGATATAAAGAAAAAAACACAAAGTTTAATCCAAGTTTCAATGAAATTAGGTGAGGCGGTTTACAAAAGCCAACAAAAACCTGGACCAGGTAAATCAGAAAGTCCAAAAGATGCTAAACCTAATGATAAAGATAACGTAGTTGATGCTGATTTTGAAGACGTAAAAGAAAAAGAAGAAGATAAAGAAAAAAGCGCCTAAGAAAATAAAGGAGACGTCCTGTGGCTAAAAGAGATTGTTATGATGTCTTAGGTGTACCAAGATCTGCATCCAAAGACGATATTAAAAAAGCTTATAGAAAACTCGCTCTCAAATACCATCCAGACAAGAATAAAGGTGATAAAACTTCTGAGGAAAAATTTAAAGAAGCTAGTGAGGCTTATCACATCCTTTCAGATGAAAAGAGAAAAGCTAATTATGATCAGTTTGGACACGCTGCTTTTGAAGGCGGTGGTGGAGGTGGTCAAGGATTTGGTGGTTTTGATACATCATCCTTTTCAGATATTTTTGAGGATTTCTTCAGCGATTTTGGTGGAAGTGGCTCCACTAGAAGATCTAGTAATAGGGGAAATGATTTAAGGTACGATGTTAATATCGATTTAGAAGAAGCTTACAAAGGTATTCAAAAAAACGTTAAGTACACAACTTACAAAGCTTGTTCTTCTTGTTCTGGAAGCGGCGCTGCAAAAGGTTCAAAACCTGTTAGGTGTGACTACTGTTCTGGTAGAGGAAAAGTAAGAACGAACCAAGGATTTTTTACTGTTCAACAAACTTGTCCTCAATGTAGCGGATACGGAGAAATGATTAACGACCCATGCAGTAGATGTAGTGGTAACGGAAAAGTGCAATCTAGCGAAAATGTGACAGTAAAAATTCCTAAAGGAGTTGATGATGGCACAAGAATCAGAGTATCTGGCAAAGGTGAGGCAGGATCAAAAGGCGGTTCTAGTGGAGATCTATATTTATTTATATCTATAGATAATCATGACATCTTTAAAAGAGCTGATGAAAATTTATACTACGAACTTCCAATTTCTTTTACAGATGCTGCACTTGGAACTTCAGTTGAAGTTCCATCAATTGATGGAGGTAAATCGAAAATCAAAATTCCAGCTGGAACACAGCACGGCAAACAATTCAGACTAAGAGGAAAAGGTATGCCAGTTTTGAGGGGAGGCGCTTTTGGAGATTTATATATAAGAATAAATACTCAGGTTCCAACTTCATTAACTAAAAAACAAAAAGAAATTCTTGAAGAATTTAATCAAATTGAGAGCAATAAACCTGATCCAGTCATTAAAAGTTTTTTTGAGAAAGCCAAAAAGTTTTGGAGAAATTCCTAGTATATAATGAGCACTGATCAAATAATGTCTGCAATTTTTCTTATTGCAGTATTAATTTTAATTTTACCTAGTTTTCTTTCCACCAACTATAAATTAAAAGAATTTTTAAGAAATTTATCTATTTGGGCTATAATTACGCTAGTTATTATTGTAATCATTTATTTTATTAGTTTATGAGAAAAATAAATTTATCTATTTCTGGATGTATGGGAAGAATGGGTCAGCAACTCATTAAATCCTCAAAAAAAAATAAAAATTTTAAATTAGTTTCTTTAACAGAAAATAGGTTAATAAATAAAAAAATTGCTGGGTTAAAACCATCTAAAAACAGCGTTGATGCATTCAAGAAATCTAATGTAATAATAGACTTTACTGTTCCTAAGTGCACTTTAGAAATACTTAAGATTGCTTCTAAATTAAAAAAAAAAGTTGTTATTGGAACAACAGGTTTTTCAAAAAAAGAGGAAAATTTAATTAAAAAGTTTTCTAGAAAAATTCCTATACTTAAAGCAGGTAATATGAGTTTAGGTGTAAATTTGCTCATGTATTTAACCGAAATCGCTTCAAAATCTCTTGGAAATAATTTTTTGAGTAAAATTTATGAGGTACACCATAAACACAAAATTGATTACCCTTCTGGTACAGCTTTAATGCTAGGTAAAGGAATAGCTGATGGTAAAAATAAATATTTTTATAATTTAATTGGTAAGAAATATTTAAATAAAAAAACATTTCCGTATGCAAAAAAAATTAACTTTAACTCTATTCGTAAAGGTGAAGTTATTGGTGAGCATGAAGTAAGGTTTTCTAGTGGAAAAGAAATTATAAAACTTAATCACGAGTCTTTTGATAGAGCTTTATACTCCGAAGGTGCATTAGCTGCTGCTGCCTGGCTAATGTCAAAAAAAGCAGGTCTTTATTCTATGAGAGACCTTCTTAACTTTAAGTGAAAAATAAAGATAAAGCTAAAGTTATTTTAAGGATATTAAATAAAACTTATCCTAAAGTTCCTATACCTTTAAATTATAAGAATACTTTTACTCTTTTAGTTTCAGTTCTTCTTTCAGCACAGTGTACTGACGTAAATGTTAACAATGTAACAAAAGATATATATCCAAAATACAATAAACCTCAACATTTTGTAAAACTCGGTAGAAAAAAAATTGAGAAGTTAATTAAAAGAATTGGAATATTTAGGGTAAAAGCTAAAAGCATCTTTTATTTATCAAAAACACTAATTGAAAAATATAAGGGCAAAGTGCCAAAAACATATGCAGAATTGGAACAGTTACCGGGCGTAGGTCACAAAACTGCGAGTGTTGTTATGTCTCAAGGATTTGGTTTTCCTGCTTTTCCAGTTGATACACATATTCACAGGTTAGCTCAAAGATGGGGTTTAACTAATGGAAAAAATGTTATTCAAACAGAAAAAGATTTAAAAAAAGTTTTTCCTAAAAAGTACTGGAATAAACTTCACTTACAAATAATTTGGTATGGAAGAGAATATTGTAAAGCCCGAGATTGTTATGGAATAACTTGTAAAATTTGTAAAAGCTGTTATCCCAATAGAAAAAAACCTATTAAAACAAAGAAAGCTTAAATGAAAATCTTAGGAATTGGCAACGCTATCGTTGATGTAATTTGTAAAGTTGATGACAAATTTATTACTCAAAATAATTTAACAAAGAGTACAATGAAGCTCGTTGATGAAACTGAATTTAAAAAACTGTTATCTACTCTTAAAATAGAAGAAACTGTCTCTGGTGGATCAGTGGCAAACTCAATAGTAGGTCTTTCCCAACTTGGAAACAAAGTAGGTTTTATAGGTAAAGTAAGCGATGATAATTTGGGCATTAAGTACGAGGAAGGTTTGAAAAAAGAAAATGTAGACTTTTTTTACTCAAAAAAAAAAGAAACTATTTCAACAGGAACTTGTTTAATATTAATAACACCAGATTCTGAAAGAACTATGGTAACTTTTCTTGGCACTGCTGGAAAAATAAATGAAAAAGATATTGATGCTAATGCAGTGAAGAATAGTGATATCTTATTTCTTGAGGGATATCTTTGGGATGAAGGTGAGCCAAAAAAAGCTTTCGAAAAAGCTATAAATAATGCAAATAAAGTCGCAATGTCATTGTCAGATTTATTTTGTGTAGAGAGACATAAACCTCACTTTTTAGATCTAGTTAAAAATAAATTAAATATCACTTTTGCAAACGAACAAGAAATTATGTCTTTAATTGATACCAAAAAATTTGAAGAAGTAATTAATTTTGCGAAAGAGATAAATAAGTTAATTGTTGTCACTCGCGGAAACAAAGGTGCTGTTGCAATAAATAAAAATGAAATCTTAGAATGTTCTGCTAAGAATAATCTCAAAATTAAAGATTTAACAGGTGCAGGAGATTTATTTGCAGGTGGTTTTCTTCATGGGTTAATTAATAAAAAATCAATTAAAGAAAGTTTAGCAATAGGAACAGAAATGTCCTCTAAAGTAATACAAATTATCGGGGCAAGGCTAAATAATTAAGTACTATTTTTTCCTTCTCTTAAAGCTACCCTTACCTTTTTTTGGTTTAATAACTCTCTTTCTATACTTAGATGTAAAAAGATCTATAGCAATCTTATTTCTTTTTTTCACAAGAAATAACCATCTTTATTATTTTGTATGAAGTTCTCATCCATAAACTCTTCACTAATTTTTTTTCTTAGCCTATAAATATGAGTTTCTACAGTATGGGTATCAGCTTCTGATGAATAATTCCAAACAGATATTAAAATTTTATCTTTCGAAATTGGCTTCTTATTAATTAAAAATAGTTCAATAAGCTGAACTTCTTTCTCTGTCAACGATACAAATTTTTTAGATTTTAATAATTTTTTTTCATTCTTATCCAGTAAGTATTCATTTACTTTTATTGATGAATTTCTACTAAATCTTTTTTTAGCTACTATATTTTCTACAATAGTATTAATTTCTTTTAACGAGGCTGGTAAATTTAAATTTACATCATAATTTACTGATTGTATCTTTTTATCTGATGCACAAATCTTTATAGAATTTGAATTTTTAATAAAATTAAATTGCTTATTGTCATTTAAAGCATCATTGTGGAAAAGAATTATATCATATTTAGTATCTGAACTAGCTGAAATGATATTAAAGTTCAGAGATGACTTTAACTCATTTAATGTTGAAATAAATGAAGAAGGACCTAGAATTGTAACATTCAACTTATGCATATTTTGATAAATAAAAAATTTCTTGAATATAAAGAATATAAAGCAAAATGTGCTTTAGGTAAAAGGGGAATTGGCTATAAAAAAAAAGAAGGGGATTTAATAACACCTAAAGGTCAATATAAGATTAGGTATATTTTGTATAGAAAGGATAGAATTGAAAAAATCCAGACAAAGTTGAAAAAAAAAGTAATTAAAAAAAATATGGGTTGGTGTAATGATCCCAAATCAAAAAACTATAACAGACTAATAAAATTACCTTCAGTTTATAAATATGAAAAACTTTACAGAGCAGAAAACATCTACGATATTATTATTGTATTAGATTATAATATGAATCCAATTAGAAGAAATAAAGGAAGCGCAATTTTTATACACGTAGCCAAAAAAAACTTTTCTAAAACTGAGGGATGCATAGCCATAAATAAAATTTTACTTTTAAGAATTTTGAAAGAATTAAAAATCAATACAAAGGTTAGGATCGTGAACCAAAAATAGAGCTTCCTATTCTTATAAAGTTTGATCCAGATTTTATAGCCTCAATATAGTCTGCTGACATTCCCATACTTAAATTTTCAAGTGCGAGAGATTTATTTAACTCATTTAAAGAATTAAAATACTTCACTGATTTACTTTCATTTGGAGGTAATACCATAAGACCTATAATATTTAGATTAATTTCATTTTTGCAATAATTATAAAAAGCATCCAACTCATTTACAGATATCCCTGATTTTTGAATTTCATTACCGAGGTTTACTTGAATAAAATATTGAATATTTTTATTTAGATTTTTTTGATACTTAGATAAAGCATCAGCTAATTTTTGATTATCAAGTGAGTGGATATAGTCAAAAAGCTTAACTGCATCTTTGGCTTTATTACTTTGTAATTTTCCTATCATGTGTAACTTCAATTCTTGTTTAATTTGTTTTTGCTCTGTCCACTTTGCTTTAGCTTCTTGAACCTTATTTTCTCCATAATGTATATGGCCATAATCAATTAAAGGATAAATATGGTCCAAAGTAAATGTTTTACTAACTGCTATAATATTCACCTTCTTATTGGGCTTTAGTAAAGAAATATTAGATTTTATTTTTTCAAATCTTTCTACTATTGTTGTCATATGTTTATCATAAAAAATAAATATTTTTTAATAATAGAAAGTATCAAAGATTTAGATGTAAAAAAAATAAAAAAAAGAAATAAATTTTCTGTAATTTATAGAAATAATAAAAATCGAGAAAATATCGACGATTTGGGAAAATTTAGAAAGTTGTGTAAATTGAAAGGTATAAAATTTTTTGTTGCAAATGACTTTAAACTAACAGTTTCTTTAAAAGCAGATGGAATCTATCTGTCAGCATACAATACTTCCTTAAAATACTTACCCTTAAAAAAAACTAAATATCAATTAATTGGATCAGCACATAATTTAAAAGAGATCACAATGAAGATAAAACAAGGGTGTAATTTAATTTTATTGTCCAAACTTTTTTTAGTTAATTACGATAAAAAATCTCCATTTTTGGGAATTGTAAAATTCAATTATAATCTTAAAATAAATGAAAATTTAATACCACTTGGAGGCATTTCTATTAATAAACTTAACAGCTTAAAAAATATTAATTGTAAAGGGTTTGCTCTATTATCTGAGATAAAAAAAAAGCCGGCTAATATTATTAACCGGCTTTTTTAATTCAATTATTAAAATTAGAAAGAAATTCCTAAAGAAATAACTGTTTGAGTTTCTTTTTTACCTTGCGTGTAGTCTGCATTGTCAACTTCTATGTCAGCTATACCAACAGTAGCACCACCCATAGTGTAAGCTATTTGTAGTGTTTCTTGTTCCATAGTAACGATAGCTTTTGTACCTGCACTAGCACCTACAGCAACTGCAGATCTAGTGTTTTTCTCAGACTCGTCCATGTTGTAAGATACTGATAATGCTTCGTTTACGTCAAACTGAATTCCGTAGAATTTGTTTTCATAGTAAACAGTTTCATCGTCAGCTGTAAGACCTGTAGCAGCTTGGTAACCACCCTCTGTGTAACCTACAGATACTTGACCGATAGTGTATTTTGCACCAACGTTTGCTGATATACCATCATCACCGTTAGCATCTCCACCTTCTGAATCAGTTTCTGAGATTGAACCACCGATAGATAAACCATCGATTGGAGCAGCTGTTACTTGAGCTGTTGTTAAAGATCTACCTTCAGCTTGAGAAGAAATTGTTGTATTTGATTCTTTTGCTGAAAGCAATGTTGAGTCATTCATGTCAGGAGCAAATCCAACTTTAAGATTTAAGCCAAAAGGCAACATGTCTGCTGGAGTGTGGTATTGAACGTTTGAGTAACCATCAACGTCGTAAGAAGTTACGAAAGTTGAAGGAGACGCATAGTCAAAACCTGTTCCTAATGCACCAACACCGTGTGCTAACTCTTTAGATAATCCACCTTCAGAAACGTACAAACCAATTGTACCCATGTCTGTTCCGATTTCTAATCTAGTGTCATCGTTAGCTGTGCTTGTTCCGTCTAATTGTACTTGGTATTTCCAAGTATAACCATTGTCTAGTTCTCCACTTGCTGTGAAGTCTAGCTCATTAGAGATACCTAAGTTCTTACCTGTAGAAGCATCATCGCCATTTGTAGTGTATGTCGCTGTTGCACCACCAGTTACACTCATCTCACCTGCGTAAGAAGGAGCCATAACTAATGCAGAAAATAGAATACCAACTAATAATTTAGCTATATTTTTCATATTTTTCCTTTGTTAAATTAAATTGTAATTACAATTTGAGTAAAAATACTTAATTATGATTTCTTTTTCACTACATTCGCTAATTTTTAAGCTTTTTATTGTTAATTGTGATATAAATGTCACACTAAAATCCTTTAGAAATCAAAAAAAATTGATGATTTTGATGAATTTACTTCAAACTAATATAATACATTAAATATCTACCTTTAAATTATGAAAAAAATCAAAATTATTCAATTACTTAACACGTTATTATTATGTTTGTTTGTTCTGACAAGTTCTTGCGGCAAATCAAAAATGGATCCAAATCGTCCGTTGGGGGCCGAAGGTAAACGACAAAAAAATATTCAAGAAGGTAGAGGTGTTACACTTGGAGGATTATTAGGTAATGCAGGAGGAACAAATTATGAATTTAGTACTTCTAATCCTATGTGGAGAGCATCTCTTGAAACTTTAGATTTCTTACCTTTAACAACTGTAGATTATTCAGGTGGCGTGATTATAACCGATTGGTATTCTCAAAATGGAAGTCAAGATTCAATCAAATTAACTATTAGATTTTTATCTAATGAAATTAGAAGCGATAGTTTAAAAATTATCGTTCATAAGAAATCTTGTAAAAATAATCAAAATTGTGTGACGAATATTTCTCGAAGTAATGTAATAAAAGATGAACTTCGTTCTACTATACTCCGTAAAGCAGCTTTGCTACAAAAATCTGACAAAGATAAAAAATAATTTCTATGGAAAGATTTAGTTTTCAAGTAATTGAAAAAAAGTGGAGAGAAAAGTTTTTTAAGGATAAACTTTATAACAAAACAGGCAAAAAATTTTATTGTTTGGAAATGTTTCCCTACCCTTCTGGGAAAATTCATATGGGACATGTAAGGAATTATACAATAGGTGATGTTATAGCTAGATTCAAATTTTTGAAAGGTTTTAATGTGTTGCATCCAATGGGTTGGGATGCGTTTGGTTTACCTGCAGAAAATGCCTCAAAGTTGAATAAACTTCACCCTAAAAGTTGGACTGATCAGAACATTAAAACAATGAAATCTCAATTGAAATTGCTTGGACTTTCCATTGATTGGGATTTAGAAATTTCTACTTGTGATGAAAACTATTACAAGCATCAACAAGAGCTATTTATTGATTTTTATAATAATGGTTTAGTTTCTAGAAAAGAGACATATGTAAATTGGGATCCCGTAGAAAACACTGTACTTGCCAATGAACAAGTCATCAATGGAAAAGGCTGGAGGTCTAATGCTGTAGTGGAAAGAAAAAAACTTTCGCAATGGTTTTTTAATATTACTAAGTTTGTTGAACCCCTTCTAGAAGATCTAGAAAAATTGAAAGGTTGGCCGGAAAAAGTTAAATTAATGCAAAAAAATTGGATAGGTAAATCCTATGGGTGTGAAATTGATTTTAAAGTTTCTAAAAATATCGAAAAAATAAAAGTTTTTACAACTAGGCCTGATACAATTTTTGGAGCAAGTTTTTTAGCTTTATCTAATGATCATCCTTTAAGTGTTAAGTTTAAGAATGACGAAAATTTTAAAGTTTTTAAAAAAGAGTGTGATAAAACTGGGACAACAGAAGAGGCATTAGCTAACGCAACCAAAATAGGTTTTAACACTAATTTATTTGTAGAACATCCTTTTATTCTTAATAAAAAGATACCAGTTTATTTTGCAAATTTTGTTTTAATGGATTATGGAACTGGAGCAATATTTGGTTGTCCAGCACACGATCAAAGAGATTTTGATTTTGCAAAAAAATATAAGTTAGAAATTATAAAAGTTGTCTCGAATGGAAAAAATGGGGAATTAAGTGAGGCTTACACGGGCAATGGAGAGATTATAAATTCTGGTTTTTTAAATAAATTGGATATTAGCTCAGCAAAAGAAAAGGTAATAACTGAAATTGAAAAAAAAGGTATTGGAAAAAGAAAAACCCTTTTTCGACTTAAAGATTGGGGAATTTCTAGACAGCGTTACTGGGGTTGTCCAATACCAATGATTTATTTGGAAGACGGAAGTGTTGCTCCAGTTGATAAAAGTGAATTGCCAATATTATTACCTACTGATATTGACCTAAATTCTAAAGGTAATCCGCTAAAAGCACATCCTAATTGGAAAAATACTATTCATAAATCTAGTGGTAAAAAAGCTATTAGAGAAACAGATACATTAGATACATTTGTTGACTCATCTTGGTATTTTTTAAGATTTTGCTCGCCAAATTTTAAAGAGGCACCTTTTGAAAATGAGAGTGTTAATTATTGGATGCCAGTTGATCAGTACATTGGTGGTATAGAGCACGCAATTCTTCATTTACTTTACTCCCGTTTTTTTAGTAAAGGCATAAACAGTTACAATAAAAAAATCAAAATCTCCGAACCGTTTAAAAATTTATTTACACAAGGAATGGTTTGTCATGAAACATATAAAGATGCGAAAGGAAACTGGCTTTACCCAGATGAGGTTGAAAAAATTTCAAGCTATAAAGTTATTTCTAAAAGAGATAAAAAGGAGGTGACAGTGGGTCCATCTGAGTCAATGTCTAAATCAAAAAAAAATACGATAGATCCAGAAGTAATGATAGAACAGTACGGGGCAGACTCCGTAAGATGGTTTATATTATCTGACAGCCCACCAGAGAAGGATGTTCAATGGTCATCCACAGGAGTAGCTTCTTCAAATAAATTCCTACAGAAAATTTGGAATTTAGTCATACAAATAATTGCGAGAACGGAAAAAAAAGTAGATAAAAAAATATCTGAAAAATTTAATTTAGACGTCGATGTTCTTTCTTATAAGATAGATAAAGCTATCGAAGAATTTAAATTTAATGTTGCAATTGCGCATTTTTATGAAATTTATAAAATTTTTGTAAAAAATATAGATTTAGAAACAAGCAATGTAACTCTTAATAACAATATTACAAAAGTTTTAAAATTAATGATACCCTTTACACCACATTTGGCTCGAGAGTGTCTTGAAAAATTAAATTGTAAAGACCCTAATAAATGGCCAATGATAAAAGAGGACTTTTTAGAAAATATCAAATTTGCAATACAAGTTAATGGAAAAACTAGGGATATAATCGAGGTAAAGAAGGGGTTAAACGAAGAAACAATCAACTCTATTGTGGTAGAAGTGTCCAAGGCAAATAAATTTATCAAAGATAAGAAAATTCTAAAAAAAATTTTTGTTAAAGATAAGATAATTAATTATATAATTAAAAAATGATAATAAGATTAGCTACAATATTTATTTTAATTCTAGTTAGTAGTTGTGGATTCAAAGTCCTAAATAGCGGAATAGATTATAAAATTACAGAAATAATTACATCTGGGGACAAAAGAATTAATTATTTTCTAAAAAATAAATTATTACTAAACTCAAAGAGCAATAGTGAAAATTTAATAAGACTTACTGTAAATACAAAAAAGTCAGAGAGCATTCAGGAAAAAAACATTAGCAATCAAATTACGAAATATGAAATTAAAATCAGTTCAGAAGTGCAGATTGATAATTTAAAAAATAAAAAATCGTATAATTTTACTGTTAATCAAAGTGGTTCCTACAATGTAGGGACAAGGCATTCTGAAACAATTAATAATGAAAAAGATTTAGCTAACGTTCTAATTGATAGTGTATTTAATGAAATTTTTGATAATCTAATTAATATTCTTAATGATTTATAAAAGTTATTTGATAGAGAAAAATATAAATTTATTGAAGAATAAATTTACCCTAATGTATGGTGAAAATATAGGTCTGATAAATGAATTTAAAAAAAATATAATTAAGTACAATAAATCAAAAAAAATTATAAGGTTTTATCAAGAGGATATTCTAAAAAATGAAGAAAATTTTTTTAATGAAATAAATAATATTTCTCTTTTTGGTGAGCAAAAAATTTATTTTATAGAAAATGCTAACGATAAAATTTTAAAATTAATCGAAGAAATTAATATACAAAATAATCAATACGAAGTTTTTTTATTTAGTGATATTTTAGAAAAAAGGTCAAAATTAAGAAACTATTTCGAAAAAAATAGAAGTTGCGATGTAGTACCATGCTATTCAGATAATGAATTAACCATAAGGGAATTAACAAAGAAAAAATTACACGATTTCAAGAATTTAAATAATGATGTTTTAAATTTAATAGTGGACAATAGTAATCTTGATCGAATTAAATTAAATAATGAAATAGAAAAAATACAAACTTTTTTTTTAAAAAAAGAAATCGACAGTTCTGCACTTGAAAGACTTCTTAATTATAACATAAATGAGAACTTCAATGATTTAAAGGATTGTATTATTAAAGGTGACAAAAATAAAACTAACAAACTTTTAAATTCCACCATACTTGAAATAGAAAAAATTCCTCTATATTTAAATATAATTAATCAAAGGTTAAATAAATTAAGAGATGTTCTCAACTTAAGTAAATCTAAAAATATCAGTGAGGCTTTAAATTTAATTAAACCAGCCATTTTTTGGAAAGATAAGCCAATTTTTATAGAGCAAACAAAATTGTGGAATATAAAAAAATTAAATTTAGCCCTAAGCAAAACCTACAATTTTGAAATCTTATATAAGACAAATTCTGATGTAAGTAAAAATACAATCTTCAAAAAATTGATGGTCGACCTTTGTATTTTAGCTAACGCTTAGTAAGTAAATCAGATAAAAGTTGAAATTGATCTAAATCTTTATATTCAATAGTAATTTTACCTGAGTTATTTTTTTTATTTGTTATATTAACTTTTAAACCTAATTTTTTTTCTATACGTTCTTGGGCTTTGAGAATATTAGTATCCAATGATTTTTTTTCTGTAAAAGTATTTTTTTTAGATTTGACTAGATATTCTACTTTTCTTGCACTGTAATTTTTTGCAACAATTTCCTCTGCTATGCTTGATGCATTGATCATCCCAATTAAGGGTCTTGCTTGCCCTGAAGAAAGTGATCCTTCCTCTAACATAGCTAATACATCTTTTGGTAAAGTTAAAAGTCTTAAAGTGTTACTGATGTGACTTCTACTTTTAGACATTAATTTAGAAATACTTTCGTGATCATATTTGAATTCATCAGCAAGCCTTTTATATCCTCTTGCCTCCTCGACCGGATTCAGGTCATCCCTTTGAATATTTTCTACGATAGCAACCTCTAGTGACTCTGCATCATTCAAATCTAAAATAGTGACAGGAATTTCATGTAAACCAGCTTTTTGAGCAGCTAGCCACCTTCTTTCTCCTGCGATTATCTCAAATTTATCTGGATCAGTTTTTTTTCTTCTAACAGCTATTGGCTGTATCACTCCATTTTTTTTAATAGAGTTTGAGAGTTCTTCCATTTTAATCTCATTAAAAAATTCTCTGGGTTGATAAGGATTTCTGCTTAAGTCACTTATAAAAACTTTTGCAATTTCTTGTTTAATTTGTTGTTTTTCTTTATCATTTTTAGAGGTAGAATCACCAAATAATGCAGATAAACCTCTTCCTAAACCTTTTTTTTTAATAGGACTCATGCTGCGCTCTCAATGTTACTTTTTTTTTAAACTCTTCTGCAAGCTTTAAATAGGATTTACTACCAACACAATTTTTATCGTAAATAACACACGGCAATCCATGAGATGGTGCCTCTGATAACCTGACGTTTCTTTGAATTACGGTTTGATAAACTTTGTCTTTAAAATAATTTCTAGCTTCCTTATCAACCTCCGTTGAAAGTTTATTTCTTTTATCAAACATGGTTAACAATATACCTCTTATAGAAAGTTGTGGATTTAAATTTTCTTTAATTCGATCTATTGTTTTAACAAGTTGAGTAATTCCCTCTAAAGCAAAAAACTCTGTTTGTAACGGTACTAATAATTCGTCAGAAGCGACAAGTGACATTATTGTAAGTAAACTTAATGAAGGAGGACAATCAATAAATATGTTATCATACTTTTTTAATAATCCTGATTTTTCTGATGAAAGTATTTCTTTTAAAACAAATGCTCTTTTAGAGTCGTTTGCAGTTTCAACTTCTAAACCAGATAAATTTACATGTGATCCTATAATATCTAAATTTTGAATATTAGTTTTCTGAATTACCTTCCCCAAACTAATTTTTTTAATTAATAAATTGTAAATATTTTTATCTTCATCACTGTTACTTTTTCCAAATCCTGTTGTTGCGTTTCCTTGAGGGTCTAAATCAATAACAAGATTATTTTGACCCAATATGGACAGTGATGCGGCTAAATTTATTACCGTTGTTGTTTTTCCAACTCCACCCTTTTGATTAATCACCGAAATTGTTGCCGTCATTTTTTAAAATCGACTATAATTATTTTAGATTCTTTATCTGTAATACTATTTACAACCTTATAATCGTATTTTTCCTTATTGAAAGCTTTTTTTAAATCTTCCTGTGCGTTTTGACCTTTTAAAACTATTAATTTATGTGACTTTTTGGATATTTCACGTGAAACTTGTATTATTGCTTCGAATCTCTTAAATGCTCGACAGACAATATAGTCTGTATCATCGAATTCTTCGTAAACATTACCGAAAATTTCAACATTTACTGACAATTTTTTACTTATACTCTTTAAAAAAGCTCTTTTAACTGGTGATTTTTCGTATAATTTCACGTGAAAGTCTTTATTTTTATTAAATAAAGCTAAAATCATTCCTGGAAAACCAGCTCCAGTGCCTAAGTCTGACAAAGAACCTTTTGAAAAATCGATAAATTTTACTAATTGAGCTGAGTCAAGGATATGTCTGTGCCAAATTACGCTTTCAGTGCTTTTAGAGATAAAATTATGATTTTTATTAGCTTTAAGCAATTCCTCGATAAATATTTTGATGTCAGATATACTTTCTGCACTGAAATTAAGCTGTTTTTGTAGGGTAATGATAACTTCTTTATCCTGCATTAAGCAGTAGCTTTGAATTTTAGCTTTTTGATGTGAGATAATAAGATTATTATAGCTGCAGGAGTGATACCGTCTATTCTAATTGCCTGGCCTAAAGTTTTAGGCCTTATAGATATCAGCTTCGCCTTAACCTCGTTAGACAATCCACTTAAATTATTATAATTTAAGTTCTTAGGAATAATAACAGCCTCGTCTTTCTTAAAAGATTTAATATCTCGTTCTTGTCTCTTCAAATATCCCATGTAGTGGGCGTCTGTTACAACCTGTTTTTCTATTGAGCCAGAAAATACAGGCATGTCACTAAATATTTGCCTTATTTTTGCCATATTTACTTTTCGTTGACCCATAACTTCTAAACATGATCTTTTGACTCCATCCATTGCAATTTTTATATCAAATTTTTTAGCTTCATTAGGTGTCAGAAATTTAGATTCTAAAAAACTATTTAACGAATAGATATTTTTTTTCTTTTCTAAAAATATATTTTTTCTTTCAGAGCCTACTAAATCCAAATTTATACCAAGATCTGTTAGTCTCTGATCTGCATTATCAGCTCTTAAAGTTAATCTATATTCTGCTCTAGAGGTAAACATACGATAAGGTTCCGTAACACCTTTCGTTATTAAATCATCAATCATCACACCAATGTAAGAAGTTGATCTATCTAAAACAAACTCAGATTTATTTTTAATTTTTAAAGCTGCGTTAACACCAGCTATCAAACCTTGAGCTGCTGCTTCTTCATAGCCAGTAGTACCGTTAATTTGTCCTGCTAAAAATAATGACTTGATTTTTTTTGTTTCTAACGTAGCGTTAAGCTCTCTTGGATCAATATAATCGTACTCTATAGCATACCCCGCCCTTTTCATCTTAACTTGCTCTAAACCCTTAATTTTACCTAATATTTTGAGCTGTATCTCCTCTGGAAGAGAGGTAGATATACCATTTGGGTAAATAGTATTGTCCTTTAATCCTTCAGGTTCAAGAAATATTTGATGCTGTTGCTTTTCTTTAAATTTGACAATTTTGTCTTCAATAGATGGGCAATAGCGCGGTCCTACACCTTTAATATTCCCCGAATACATTGCGCTACGAGAAATATTATCACTTATAATTTTGTGGACCTCGTTGTTAGTGTAAGTCATTCCACATTTGATTTGTTTGTTATCAATTTTATTTGTTAGAAAAGAAAAGTAGTAATGATCATCATCCGCTGGCTGCATTTCCAAATCATCATAGTTAATTGTGCTACCATCAAGTCTAGGTGGTGTTCCTGTCTTCAGTCTTCCAATTTGCATTTTAAATTTTGCTAATTGTTCACTTAAACCTGTAGATGGTTTCTCATCATACCTGCCTGCTGGTATTTGTGTTTCACCGATGTGAATTAATCCATTAAGAAATGTACCAGTAGTTAAGATTAGTTCTTTAGTACTTATCTCTTTTCCACTTTGACAAATAAAACCGATTACCTTATCGCCTTCAAACAAAAATTTTGTAACGGGATCTGCTATAACCTCTAAATTTTTGTAATTTAGTAAAATTTTTTGCATATGCCCTTTGTAAAGAGCTCTATCTGACTGAGTACGTGGCCCCTGCACTGCTGGACCTCTACTTCTATTTAACAATCTAAATTGAATACCTGATTTATCGGCTACAACGCCCATTACACCATCTAAGGCATCTATTTCTCTAACAAGATGCCCTTTTCCAAGTCCTCCAATAGCAGGATTGCACGACATCTCACCAATTGTCTCTATTTTATGTGTAAAAAGGGCAGTATTTACGCCCATTCTAGCGGATGCTGCAGCTGCCTCACATCCAGCATGGCCACCCCCTATAACTACTACATCATAGCTTTGTTTAGTCATAAGATGAATGTAGCGCGGTATATTAGGATTACAAGAGGTATTTTATTTGCCTATACAAAAGTCTTTAAATATAGATCCAAGGATCTCCTCAACATCAACCTTACCAACAATACTTCCAAGATATCGCGTAGCCATTCTTAGATCCTCAGCAGCTAATTCTAAATCTTTATTTTGATCTTTTTTAAGAAAGTTGTCTATTTCTTTTAAGCATTGGTTAAGTTTAATTCTATGTCTTTCTCTCGTGATTAAAGCAGAATTATTAGAGGTGAATTTTTTACTTAATTTTTCTTTTATTTTTTTTATCAAATTATCGATGTTTTTATTTTCTTTAACTGAAGCTAATACTGTAACTACATCGAATTTATGATTTTGCTTATCTTGTATGTCTGATTTATTTAGCAAAACTATTGTGTCTTTATTGATCATTTTTTTAATATCTTTGTTTATGCTTTTTGAAGAATTATCTATAACAACAATATTCAAATCGGCTTCTTTTGATTTTCCTAAGGCTAATGAAATACCTTTTTTTTCCACCTCATTTTTAGCGTCTCTTATACCTGCAGTATCAGCTAAGATTACAGGATAACCATCTAAATTTAAATATGTCTCTATCACATCTCTAGTAGTTCCAGCTTCATCTGAAACAATAGCGACATCTCTCTTAGCTATTAAATTTAGAAGGGAAGATTTACCTGCATTAACTTCTCCTGTTATAGAAACTCTAAATCCATCTCTTATTTTTTCTCCAATTTTATTATCCTCTATTATCTTATGGATATCCTTATGGATTTCTTTAATAGATTTTTGCACTTCTTTTAATACTTTTTCTGGCAAATCATCTTCAGCAAAATCTATTTTAGCCTCAATATAAGATAAAGATTTAATTAGTTTTTCTCTTATGTCATTATAATAATTTGAGGCATTGCCTTGAACTAATTTAACAGCTTGATCTCTTTGAAGCTCTGTCTCAGCATGAATAAGATCACCTATACTTTCTGCTTTTAAAAGATCAATTTTATCATTTTGAAAAGCTATTTTTGTAAATTCACCTGGTTCAGCTAATCTGCAATTTTCTTGCTCTGAAAGTGCTTTTAATAAAGCGTTAATAACGGCATTGCTACCATGAACCTGAAACTCAGCTAAATCATCGCCAGTATAGCTATTAGGCCCGGGAAACCACAATAATAGAGCCTCTGGATCTATTATTCTATCGTTTTTAGGGTCATAGATTTTACAGTAATTGACCTCATTAGTATTGATTTCTTTTAATTTCGTTAAATTCTTACATACTTTAAGAGTATCTTTGCCTGATATTCTTACGATGGCTATTCCTGACGGACCTCTGCCTGATGAAAGCGCGTAAATATTCATTAAATTAAATTGATAAACCTTGATTAGAAATAAATTTGCTTATTTTTTTTAGAGTATCATTTTTCGAAATATTTTTCAAAATTGTTTCTTTAAATGGATCTAATAATTTATTTTGTTTAAAGAAATTATGAGTTAAATCAATTCCTATACCAGTAATGATATTCTCGGATTTTCTATTACTTGTAAATTCTTCAAGAGCAGGGGTGCTTTTTAAAGACATGCCTAATTCTGTATAATATTTAAAAATTTTTTGTAACTTATTAATATCTCTTAATACAAGATTAAAACCTTGACCTGCTACTGGATGAACAGAGTGCAATCCCTCTCCTAGAATAAGAATATCATTTTTATAATAGGTTCTTTTTAAATTTAGCATCAGCGGATAAGATTGCTGGTTAGAAATCTGAATTTTATTTGTTTTTAAAACTTCAGAAATTTTAGATTTTACAATAGAGTTAATATCTTTTGCCGGAAAATTTTTATTTACGCTCCACACAAATGAAAAATTATTTTTTGAAAAAGGAAGTATTGCTAGTGGTCCTTCTTTTAAAAAATATTGAGCTGTATTTAAATTTTTCAAATTATGTTTAACGTAACCAGTGATAGCGATTTCTTTATAATCTTTATTTAACGATCTTTTATCAACTATACTTTGATAGATTTTTGAGGATCTTCCTAAGCATAATATTTTTATATCATAACCACCTAAGACTTTTAAATGATTAATATTTTTTTGGAGCGTTTTTATTTTTTTCTTTTTAATTTCTTTAATTAGAATTTCTTTAATTTTGTCGTTCTCAAAAACGTACATAAGATTTTTGCTATCTTCATTAAAGTTTAAGAAATTCATGTTCTGATCTTTTGTCTCGTAGAAAAGATCAATCTTTTTGGAAGGCCAAAATAATTTTGTGTCGAGTTTATCTATGACTTTATTAAAAAACTCGTAGTTAAAGGCAGAAATAGCTGTTGTTCGTCTATCCTTAGAATGCTTGTTTTTTCTTGATATTAAGTGGACTTCTAAGCCTTCTAATTTATTTAGTGCTAAAGCAGTCATTAAACCTGAAAGACCGTCTCCAACAATGCAAATTCTCTGTTTTTTCATATTAAAATTTTTCTCACTTTCATAAAAATGGTAAAAAGTACGTAAAACGATTCGATATGAATACAAACTTTTTAAATAGTGTAACAAATTTTTTAAAAAAACGAACCTTTGAATTTATAGGATTAATCTTAATTTCAATGAGTATAGGTCTAGCTATAGCTTTTACGACATATTCGCCAGAAGATCCTTCATTTGTCTATGGCGATAGGGAATTTGAGATCAAGAATTTCTTTGGAATCTATGGCAGTAGTATTGCTGATTTTCTCTTACAGAGTTTTGGTCTCGTTTCATTTTTAATTTTGGCGAATTTTTTATTATGGGGGATTAATTTGATAGTCCAGAAAGAAATCAAAAGAATAGTTTTAAAATTATTTCTAGTAGTTTCATATTTGGTTTTAGGTACCATCTTTATTTATATTACCTTTAATAATTCTTTCTGGCTTATCGAT
Organism: uncultured Pelagibacteraceae bacterium; assembly: GCA_902623395.1. Taxonomy (GTDB): domain Bacteria; phylum Pseudomonadota; class Alphaproteobacteria; order Pelagibacterales; family Pelagibacteraceae; genus Pelagilacustribacter. The sequence continues at coordinate 33,575 of CACNTN010000005.1, forward strand.
AATGGTAACTCGGGTTTTGTTGGAAAGATTGGTTATGAGTTTTTAAGCACATGGTTTCCATATATTGATAACACTTACTCTGCTTATGGTTTATTATTGCTTACTTTAATCTTTTTTATTTTTTCTGCTGATTTAAATTTAAAGAAAATAATTACCGGAACATTTTCTATAATTGCTTCATTGTTTAAAAGAAAAGAAAATATTATTCCTGACGTAAATTTAGAAGCCGATCCTACAGAGGAGAAAAGTGAAATAATTGAAAGACCACAACAATCATTTTCTTTTGGTGACTTAACTCAATCAGAGAAATCATCAACTAGTTTAAGATCAAAATATAAACTGCCAGCAATAGATTATTTAGAAAAAAGTTCTACAAAACTTAGTGCATCAGAATTAAATAAAAATCGGCCTGATGGGGAGTTTATGGAAAAAATTCTTTTGGATTTTGGTATTGATGGAAAAATTAAAGCTATTAATAATGGTCCTGTTGTTAGTTTGTATGAATTCGAACCAGCGCCAGGTGTAAAAGTATCGAAGATAATAAATTTATCTGAGGATTTAGCACGTAACACTAGTTCAACATCAGCAAGGGTTTCAGTTATCCCTGGCAAGAATACAGTAGGTATCGAGATACCAAACGAGACAAGAGAAAGTGTATCTCTTCGAGAAATTATCTCTTATGAAAAGTTTCAGAAGAAAGATGTAAAATTACCTATTGCACTTGGAAAAAGTATATCTGGCATGCCTATAGTTGGAGATCTTACTTCAATGCCTCATTTATTAATTGCTGGAACCACAGGTTCAGGTAAGTCAGTTTGTATTAATACGATAATTGTTTCATTGCTTTACAAATTGAATCCTGATCTTTGTAAATTTATTTTAATAGATCCTAAGATGTTGGAACTATCAACTTACGAGGGCATTCCTCACTTATTAACTCCAGTTATCACTGATGCGAAGAAAGCAACATCTGCTCTAGCTTGGACAGTAAAAGAAATGAATAGCAGATACAAACTTATGAGCAAAGTTGGAGTGAGAAACATTGATGGTTACAATGCTAAACATAAATTGAAAATGCCTTACATTATAGTAGTGGTTGATGAGATGTCAGATTTGATGCTTGTTGCTGGTAAAGAAATAGAAAACTACATTCAAAAATTATCGCAAATGGCAAGAGCTGCAGGAATTCATATTATTATGGCGACGCAAAGACCAAGTGTTGATGTAATCACTGGTACAATTAAAGCAAATTTTCCAACTAGAGTTTCTTTTCAAGTGAGCTCTAAAATAGATAGTAGAACGATATTAGGAGAGCAGGGTGCAGAACAATTGTTGGGTAAAGGCGATATGTTGTTCATGTCTTCAGCAAATAGAATTGTTAGAATTCACGGTCCATTTGTTTCAGAGAATGAGATAGAAAAAATTGTTAACTCCATCAGAGCGCAAGGTGAACCGGATTATATGGATGAAATTACAGCTCATACAAGCAATGAAGCTTCTTCTGCTGCAGAAGGAGAAGGTGATGAAGACGAACTATATTCACAAGCAGTTGATATTATTAAATCAGAAGGGAAAGCTTCTACAAGTTTCTTACAAAGAAAACTACAAATCGGCTACAATAGAGCAGCAAGAATTATTGATATGATGGAAGAAAAAGGTATTGTCAGTAAAGCAAATCATGTTGGTAAGCGTGAAGTACTTTAAAATACTTATATTCCTTATTTTATTATCAGCAAATCTTTCAGCCAGTGAGAAAGATCAAATAATTACTCAATTAAATAATTTAAATACTTTAGAATTTACTTTTGATCAGATGATTAATGACAAAACTGAAAAGGGAAGCTGTCTTCTAGAATTTCCTGGAAAATTAAAATGTGATTATTTTGATGACAAAAAAAAGGAATTAATAATTAATAAAAAGAGGTTAGCTATAACTCAAAAAAGATATAACAAGACATATTATTATCCCATTTCAAAATCACCATTCTTAAATATTTTATACAAAGATAAACTTTTAGAAATTGTAAGATCTGGAGAGATAGGATTATCTGATCAAATTATAAAATTAGTTTATTCGAATGATAACGAGATAACAGTTTTCTTTGACAAGAAAACATTAGATTTAAAAGGTTGGCAAATCATAGATCAATACAACAATAACATAAATTTCTCTTTGAAAATTATTGCTAAAAATGATGTCTTTAAAAAAGGAACTTTTAAAATTCCCGAGATGAATTAAGCTACGAAATCAATTTCTTCTTCTTTGAAAATTTCAAAACCTTTTGACTTATAATTCTGCAGCGCGTGTTTGTGATCTAAGCTACAAGTGTGAACCCACATTCTTTCTGGATTTTTTCTGGATGCACTAGCGATAGCATGATTAACAAGAGTTGATCCTAGTTTTAAACCTCTAAATTCTTTTAACACCCCCATATTTATTAGCTCAACCTCATTAGAGCTTGGATGATATTCTTGCTCGTAATAACCAACAAGATCTTCTCCTTTTTTTAAAACATGTGTTTCTAAATTTTTATTTGTTACATACTTAATCCATTCTTTATCGGACCAAAGAAGTCTATCCCTCCAATAATGATCTAGACCTATTTGTTTGTAAAAAAATTTATTTAATTGAAAATCATTTTTGTCATCCAGTATGATTTTATAATTTTCAGGAAGGTTTAGATCGATAGTATTAGAAAAATCTTTTATCTCTAAAAAATATCTTTTTACCCTTGAAACCATTAGCTAACCATTTTTCCTATCTTTTCACCTGCAAAAATATGAAAATGTAGATGAGGAACTTCTTGTCCTCCATCGCTACCAATATTTGTAAGAGCTCTATAACCCTTATCTTTTGAGCCCATTAAGTTTGCTACGTCTGTAATCGCTTTATTTAATTCAACAATCTCTTTATCAGAGGCTTTATTATTGAAATCGTCTAGATCAACATACTCGCCTTTGGGTATTACCAATACATGCACTTTCTTTTGAGGATTAATATCGTGAAAGGCTAAAACATGATCATTTTCATAAACTTTTTTACAAGGAATTTCTCCCCTTAAAATTTTTGCGAATATATTATTTTTGTCGTAGCTCATTTTTGTCTTTTTTTAATTTCACTCATTACATCTTCTACCTTTATATTATTAGCTTCGAGATAAACCATCAAATGATAAATTACATCTGCTGCTTCGTGTATTTTATTGGAATTTTTTTCTACAGCTTCTATTAATTCACCTATTTCTTCTTTAACTTTTGCAACACTTAAACGTTTATCGTTAAGAAGTTTATTTGTATAAGATTTACTAGGAGAAGAATTTTTTCTTTCTCTAATAGTTTTCATTAACTGTTCTAGGTTTTCAAACATCTTATAATCTTACCGATACATCCTTAGAATTCAAATATTCTTTCGCCTCTTTAATTTTATATTCACCATAGTGGAAAATAGAAGCAGCGAGAACGGCGCTCGCTCCACCTTTAACAATGCCATCGTAGAGATGATCTAAAGTACCTACACCACCAGAGGCAATAACAGGAATATTCGTGCTATCTGTAATTACTTTTAATAATCCAACATCATAACCAGACTTTGTTCCGTCTCTATCCATAGAAGTTAATAAAATTTCGCCAGCTCCATTTGTCTGAACTTGTTTAGCAAATTCTACAGCGTCAATACCTGTTTTATTTCTTCCACCATGAGTAAAAACTTCCCATTTGTTGTCTGAAACTTTTTTAGCATCAATAGCAACAACAATACATTGAGATCCAAATTTTTTTGAAGCTTCCTTTACGAAATCAACGTTATTTACAGCAGCCGTATTGATAGAAACTTTATCTGCCCCAGCTAATAATAAATCAGTTATATTTTGAATAGTTCTAACTCCACCTCCAACTGTTAAAGGAACAAAACATTTTTTTGCAGTTTTTCTTACAATATCAATGATCGTCTCTCTATTTTCATTTGATGCAGTAATATCTAAAAAACAAATCTCATCGGCCCCACCTTCACTATAAATCTTAGCTTGTTCAACTGGATCTCCAGCATCTTTTAATTCGACAAAGTTAATACCTTTAACCACTCTTCCATTCTTAACATCAAGACAAGGTATAATTCTATTTTTAAGCACTAATCTCCTTCGCTAGCTCATCCAATTTAATATCACCATCATAAATGGCTTTGCCAACAATGATGCCTTCAATTTTATTATTTTTTAATTCTTTAGCTTTCTTAATATCGTTTATTGAAGAAACACCCCCAGAAATCACAACAGGGCAATTAGAAAGCTTTGCTATTTTTACTGTTTCATCAAAGTTAGGGCTAGTCTTCATTCCATCTCTATTAATATCTGTATAAATAATTCGGCTCACTCCATAATTGTTTACATCTTTGAGAAAGTCTATAGTTTTAACATTTAGATTTTCTTTCCAACCTGAAACAGAAAGATTTCCATCCTTTGCGTCTAATCCTAAAGCTATTTGACTTTTAAATTTTTCACAAGCCTCTTTCAAAAATTCTTTATTTTTTATCGCACCGCTTCCTAAAATTACCTTCTCAACACCTACATCGATATATTGCTTAATGCTATCAAGAGATCTAACACCACCGCCTATTTCAATTTTTAAATCGTATTTACTGATTATTTCTTTAATAATATCTAAATTAACGGTCTTTCCAATTAATGCGCCATCTAGATCAACAATGTGTAAATTTTTAAACCCATGATCTTTATATTTGCTTGCTTGATCAATTGGTGAAATTTCATATTCAGTTTTATTTTCAAAGTCTCCTTTGATTAATCTTACACATTTTTTATCTTTAATATCTATAGCTGGGAATATTTTCATTATAATTTTAAAAAGTTATCAATTATTTTTAAACCAATTTTATCGCTCTTCTCTGGATGAAACTGCGTCCCAAATAAATTATCTCTTTCAACAGAACAAACAATCTTAGATGAATAATTTGTTGTTGCCGAAATTACTGACTCATCTTCAGGAATAAATTCATAACTATGAACAAAATACATATGAGATTTGTTTTTTATGTCTTTAAATATTTTGCTCTCTTTTTGAATTTCAATTTCGTTCCAACCAATGTGTGGAAGTTTAAATTTTCCGCCTTGATTATTGATTTTGGAAACTTTACCAGAAATCCAACCTAGTCCTTTTGTTTCTGCTTCCTCATAGCCGACATCTGCAAACATTTGTAATCCCACGCAAATGCCTAGTAAAGGTTTCTTATTTGTAATTGCAAAATCTTTTAATGTATCTACTAATCCGTTAATTCTTTTAAGAGAGTCTACGCAGCTTTTAAAAGAGCCTTGACCAGGTAAAACGATTTTGTCACTTTTATTAATTTTTTTAATGTCTGATGTAACCTCTAGGTTAACTTTGCCTTTAGCGACCTCTGTAAAAGAGTTAATGACTGAGCTTATATTGCCCGATTGGTAGTCAACAATTGTGACGTTCATCAAATTTAAATAGAGCCTTTAGTCGAAGGTATTGAGTTTTTAATTCTTTTATCAATCGCTAAAGCATCCTTTAATGATCTAGCTAAACCCTTATAACATGACTCAATCTTGTGGTGACTATTTTCACCGTAAATATTTTCTATGTGTAAAGTAACCCCAGCTGATTGTGAAAAAGCTTGGAACCACTCCTTGAATAATTCTGTGTCCATCTCACCTAATTTTTCTACTGGTAAATTTACCTTCCAAATAAGGTAAGGTCTATTTGATACATCAATTGAAACGCGGCTGAGCGTTTCATCCATCGGGATCATAGTTGAAGCATATCTTGTAATTCCTTTTCGATTGCCTGCAGCTTTTTTAATAGCTTCACCAATAGCTATTCCTGTGTCTTCGGTAGTATGGTGTAAATCAATGTGCGTATCGCCTTTAGCATTGACCTCTAAGTCAATTAAAGAGTGTTTTGAGAGTTGCTCTAGCATATGATCTAAAAAACCTATTCCAGTTTTTATTTTATATTTGCCTTTGCCGTCTAAGTTCACTGAGACGGAAATATTGGTTTCTTTTGTTTTTCTACTAATTTTTGCTTTTCTTGCCATAAATTTACTCTGATTTATCTTTGATATATATATAATCAGACATTTTATCAATAAATCAGATTTGCTATTGAAGATCTTAAATTAATCTCCACATATAACATCATGAATACAGCTGAAAAATGGCATGGCACAACAATTGTCCTGCTTAGAAAAAATGGTGAAACTGTTGTTGCTGGGGACGGGCAAGTTAGTTTAGGAAACACTGTTTTAAAAAGTAAAGCGAAGAAAGTAAGAAAAATCGAAAGTAGAGGAGTGATCGCAGGTTTTGCAGGTTCAACTGCAGATGCACTTACTTTGTTTGAAAGATTAGAGGCTAAACTTGAAAAACATGCGGGTAATTTACAAAGAGCTGCTGTAGAGTTAGCAAAAGATTGGAGAAGCGATAAATTTTTAAGGAGATTAGAAGCATTGATGGCTGTTGCTGATAAAAAACATAGTTTTATAATTTCTGGAACAGGGGATGTTTTAGAACCAGAAGATGGAATAATTGGAATTGGATCAGGTGGTAACTACGCACTTGCAGCTGCAAAAGTATTAGCAGAGACTGATATGAGTGCAGAAGATATAGCGAGAAAATCTATTAAAGTTGCATCTGACATATGTGTATTTACTAATAACAACGTTACAGTTGAAAAAGTTTAACATGGCACCAACTAATAAAGTTACAAACTTAAAAGTAGTAAAAAAAGATAAAGGAACTTCTAAAGTTAGCGCTTTATCTCCAAGAGAAATTGTTTCAGAGTTAGATAGATACGTAATCGGTCAAAAAGATGCAAAAAAAGCCGTAGCTGTTGCTTTAAGAAATAGATGGAGAAGACAAGCTTTGTCTGATGAAATGAGAGATGAGGTTCTTCCAAAAAATATTTTAATGATTGGACCAACAGGTGTTGGTAAAACAGAAATTTCTAGAAGACTTTCAAGGTTAGCTGAAGCTCCTTTTATAAAAGTTGAAGCTACTAGATTTACAGAAGTTGGTTACGTAGGAAGAGATGTAGAACAAATTATTAGAGACCTAATTGAAATTGCTATAGCTATGGAGAGGGAGAAAAAAAGGAAGGAAGTTAAAGCTAAAGCAGAGTTAAAAGCAGAAGAAAAAGTATTGGATGCACTTGTTGGCAATAAAGCAAGTGTTGCTACAAGAGAAAGTTTTAGAAAAAGATTAAGAACAGGTGACTTAGATAACAATGAAATTGAAATAGAAGTTCAAAATTCTTCTAATCCACTTCAAAGTTTCGAAATACCCGGAATGCCTGGTGGAAATGTTGGGATGGTAAATTTAGGAGACATTTTAGGAAAATCTATGGGTGGTAAAAAGGGTAAAAAGAAAAAAATGACAGTGAAAGAATCCCACGATATTTTAGTTGCTCAAGAGTCAGATAAAATGATCGAAGAAGATAAGATTGTAACTGAGGCTAAAAAAACTACAGAAGAAAACGGAATAGTTTTTTTAGATGAAATTGATAAAGTATCTGCAAGGAGTGATAGAGTTGGAGGCGATGTTTCAAGAGAGGGTGTACAAAGAGATTTATTGCCTCTAATAGAAGGAACAACGGTAAGTACAAAGCATGGTCCTATTAAAACAGATCATATTTTGTTCATAGCTTCGGGGGCTTTCCAATTAGCTAAACCCTCCGATTTGTTGCCTGAGCTACAGGGTAGATTACCAATTAGAGTTGAATTGGACGCACTGAAAGAGGAAGATTTTAAAAGAATTCTAAAAGAACCTGATAATAGTTTAATTAAACAATATAAAGAATTATTAAAAACTGAAAATGTAAATCTTATATTTACAGATGATGGAATTGATATGCTTGCTAAAATTTCAGCAGAGGTAAACTCATCAGTCGAAAATATAGGTGCAAGAAGGCTTCATACTATAATTGAAAAAGTTTTGGATGATATTAGTTTTAATGCAACTGATAAGGCTGGGGAAACAATAACAGTAGATCAAAAATACGTGCAAGATAATTTAGGTAGCTTGGTAAAAGACACTGATTTATCTAAATTTATATTATAAATTTTTCAACTTAATTATTATAGCCCCTTCGCCACCATCTCTTTTGTTAGCATCCTTAATTGAAATAATAAGTTTATTTAACTCTGAGTTATTTTTTATAAATTCAGGAACAGAATATTTTATTTTTCCTAGATTTTTTGAAGTATAAGCATCTTTATCACTCGTTGAATGCAAACCTTTTCCAGTAATAAGTAGCAATTCTCTAAATTTATTTTTAGCACAATATTCTATAATTTCTTTAACTTTACGATTTGCCTCATCCAAAGAAAAACCATGTAAGTCGAATTTATAACGCTCTTTTCTCAGTGAATTTTCAGAAATGTTCTGATCTTTATCGTAAATATCAGAAGGGTTTTTAATGTAATCTTCCCAAATTTTTTTATCTTCTTGATTGGAATCTTTTTTCTTTATCACTTGCTGATAATTTCAGATAAATACCAATTAGGACCTTTTTGCTTTATATTTTTAGTAAATTTCCAATTATCAGTTACAAATTTAATTTTATCAGGATTGCCCTCTATTATTTTGTTATTTTTATCTTTCTTAACAGATATAACCTCAGCAACAAATTTAACTGTGGCAAACAAATTATCTTTTATTTTTTCATATTTCTCAACAGAAGACTCTTTTACACCTACAAAAGTAAATTCAGATTTAATTCCTTCTTTGTTTCTAGACTTGATAGCTTCTGAAAAATTTGAAAACATATTGTTCGATAATAAACTCTTCAATTTTATCAAATCTCCATTTGCAAAAGACGTTAAAATACTTTCATAAGCGATTTCTGCACCTCTAAGAAATTCCTTTTTATCTTTCCCCTCTAAAATCTCAAGATTTTGACTTACTGTTTTAACTTCGTTTTTGGGCATATTAAATTTTTTCTCTGCAAAATTTGGATAAACTTTGGACTCATGTCCAGTTTTTCTGCCTAATATGCTTCTAAGTCGCAAAATTATAAACCCTGCGATCATGCCTAATAAAATTATATCTAGATACCCAAAACTATTACTCATAATTTGATAAATATACATTAATCATATATTTTTGTATCAGACAAATGAACCCATTTTTAATAATATTTTTAGGTATTCCTGCGCTTGAATTATTCTTATTAATTAAAATAGGAGGTCAAATAGGGGCCCTAAACACAGTAGCGCTCATTTTCCTAACAGCAATGATAGGTATCTATTTCGCAAAATTACAAGGAATTGAGACATTAAAATCTGGCATGACCAATCTCTATCAGAATAAAATACCAGTCTATGAAATTATTTCCGGCGCTTCAATCGCTATAGCTGCGCTACTTTTAATCGTGCCTGGATTTTTTACCGATTTAATTGGTTTCTTATTATTGATTCCCTTTACTCGAAAGATCTTGTTTGCGCTGACAACAAAAAATAGTTCAAAAAAAGAAAGTAAAGATCAAAACAAAACGATAGAAGGAGAAATAATAGATCATAAAAAGGATGAGCTATAAAATTATTGGAAAATATATCAAGGATTTAAAATTTAATATTCCTAATCCTAAAACTTTTTTTTTGCTCTCAAAAGATATTTCAAATTATAAAATTAATATTGATATTAAAAGCAATCAAATTAAGCAAAATATAATTGAGGTTGTAACAAGATTAAGTCTGACACCAACAAAAAATGATTTTGAAAAAATTAATACTGAAATAATTTATTCAACTATTGTTGAGTTAGAAAATGAAAATACAAAAGAAGAAATTGAACAAATTATATTAATTAATGTACCAACAGAAATATATGCCGAACTAAGAAAAATTTTTGTTTTTTTATTTGAAAAATCTGGATTTAAAGACGTTAAGATAAGTGAAACGGTAGATTTTAAAAAGTTATATAAATTGAGAAAGATTCAATAAAAATTTTTTTTCAAATCAGATTTTAAAAAATCTTTATGTTTTTTATTTTCATCATCAGATATTTTAACAATTGTTCTGCAATAATCTCCGGTTTTTTTAACACTTTGTTCTAAATTTATATTTGAAAAAGTTAATTTTGGTTCTTTTACATCAAGTAAATTTATATAAACTTCTCTTAAAAGCTCGCAATCTAATAAAGCATTATGCTTAGTTCTACGTGAAAGATCGACGCTAAATTTTTTACATAATGCATCTAAAGAGTTAGACGTTCCTGGAAATTTATTTCTAGCTACTTCTAATGAGTCAACAACTAATTTCTTGTCTATTTTGTTTTTTTTTATTAATCCTAATTCTCCATTTAAAAAACTCAAATCGAAAGACGCATTATGGATGATAATTTGTTTGTCTCTGACAAAATCTAAAAGCTCATCAGCAATCTTTTCAAAGGTTTCTTTATTTTTTAAGAAATCTTCGGAAAACCCATGAATTTTGAATGCTTCCTCTGGCACGCTTCTGTTTGGGTTTATTAGTTTATGAAAAACTTTACCAGTGGGAATTAAATCTTTTGTTTCTATACAAGCTATCTCAACAATTTTATGCCCTTTTTCAAAGGACAAACCAGTAGTTTCTGTATCAAGAAATATTTCATTCATATTTTGCTATTATAGTTGATAGTTTTTTTTTTAAAATCTTTAAATTTTTTTCATTCACAACCACATAATCACAGAATTTAATTTTTTTTCTCACATTCATTTGTTTACTATCGAGCAAGTTGAACAATTTTTTATCATCACTATTAATTTTAAATCTTTTCAACCTTAATTTTTTTCGCGATTTTATGAATATTATAATATTAAAAAATCTCATTAGCTTACTCTCAACAAGTAATGGTATTTCATAAAAAAGCATTTTTTTTCTTCTATTCTTTATGGTGAATTTTTTCATTTTTTTTCTAACCAATGGATGTATTAATTTTTCTAATTTACTAATATTTGATTTTTTTATTAAAATTAATTTTTTTATAGACTCCTTGATTTTACTGCTATTTTTTATTTTAAACTTTTTACTTATTAAGGATCTGAAACGTTTATCTTGATATAGTTCTTTAACTGCTACATCTGCACTAAAAAGTGGTCCACGCTTGCTAGATAAATATTTACTTGCTGTGGTTTTTCCTGACGCTAAAGAACCTGTAATACCAATCTTAATCATTTCAACTTTGAATTTAACAAGTCTACTAGTCCATCATCAATTTCTGGATTAATTTTATTCCATAAATAAAATGATTTTTGACCCTGATATATAAACATATCAAGACCATTAAAAACTTTCTTTCCTACTTCTTTTAAATATTTAAAAGTCTTAGTCTCTAAAGGATTATATATTGTATCAATATATATTACCGCTTCTTTTGTATTTTCAAAATTGAAATTAAAATCTTCACCATTCTTAAGTCCTAAGCTTGTTGCGTTTATAATAATGTCAAAATTATTAATTTCTAGCTCTAAGCTTTCCCAAGAAATTATATTTAAAAATTTAAATTTCTTTTTTAAAAAAATACATTTTTCTTTTGTTCTATTAGTAATTGAAATACTTCTAATTCCAGATTTTTGAAAAGATAGAATAACCGAAGGTGATACGCCTCCAGCACCAATAATTAAAACCTTTTTGTTTGGACTATTATCAATTTCTTTTAAATAGGCAGCCTGCAACCCAAAGACATCAGTATTTTCACCAACGATCGTTTTTTTATTATCTAAGAGAAGGGTATTTACTGATCCTGTCAACTCTGCATCATTTACAGCTTTATCAATAAAATTAATTATTTTCTGCTTAAAAGGGAGAGTAACGTTAAGACCTGAGTAGGTTCCATCTTTAAGTCTTTTAATAATTTCAGGTAAATCTTCGTTAGTTGCTTCGATTAAAGAGTAATCTGCATTAATATTATATTTTTTAAACCAGTAATTATGCAAAACCGGTGAAAGTGAATGTTTAATTGGATTTCCAATTATTCCAAAAAGTTTTTTCATAATTTAAATTTTTTAATATAATTTATGATTTCCTTAACAGGAAGACCCATAATTGAGTCTCTATCGCCTTTAACATATTCAAAAAGATCTAATCCGTCAGCCTCTATTTGATAAACACCATAGGCAGTTAAGGTTTCTGTTTTTATTTTAGATAAATAAGTAGATAATTCTTCTTCATTTAAATTTTTCATTTTTAGCTCAGATGAGTCTGTATGATTCCAAATCATCGCACCGTTTTTAGAGATACAAACAGAGCTAATTAGATAGTGTTTAGAATTATTCAATTTTTTTAAAATTTTTAAAGCTTCTTCCCTTGATTTTGGCTTATTAATTAACTCCTCATTGAGGGATATAACGCTATCTGCGCCAAGCACTAAACGATCAGGATTTTTCTTACTAACCCTAATGGATTTAATCTCAGCAAGGTTTTTTGAAATAGAAATAGGGTTTGCTCCCTCTAACAACAAGGATTCTTTAATTTCGTCTTCGTCCACATTAGAAATTATAACTTCGCTGTCAATTTTATACTTATCTAATATTTTTTTTCTAACACCACTTTTTGAAGCTAATATTATTTTCATTTATTTTTCTTAATTTCTATGATCTTTAATATTGATGCAGCTGTCTCTTCAACAGACCTTCTCGTTACATCAATGATTGGCCAATTATTTTTTTTAAACAATCTTTTAGAATCTTCTACTTCTTTTTTAATAAACTCTAAATCAGTATACTCTTTAAGATTTTGATCTTTCATAATTGCAACCCTATTTCGTCTTATATCCGATAGTCTTTCGGGGTCTGCTATTAAACCAACAACACAAGATTTTTTGTTAGTTGCTAGATCACTTGGAATTTTCTGGTCTAGAACAAGGGGAATATTAACTGTTTTATAACCTCTATTTGCAAGATAAATTGATGTAGGAGTTTTGCTGGTTCTACTTACACCCAATAAAACGACATCTGCATTGTTGATATCATCTACTTTTTTGCCATCGTCATGGGTCATTGTAAATTGGATTGCCTCTATTCTTTTATAATAATCATCGTCTAAAACGTGTTGAGCACTTGGTTTATGAATAGCTTTTTGATTTAAAAGCTTTGAAAAACTTAGGATTAAATTTCCTAAAACACCAAAACATGGAACATTATTTATTTCACTTTGACTTGCAAGATACTTTGCCAATTTTGTTTCTACAATTGTATATAAAATTATAGAATTTTCTATTTTAGTGCACTCATTTATGATTTTATCAATTTGAAACTCTGTTCTGATAAAAGCAAACTCTTTTTTTTCATACTCAAAATTGGCAAATTGAGATTTTAAAGATAGAAATATTCTATCCAAAGTTTCACCAGTGGAGTCAGACACAAGATATACATTGTATTTTTCGTTCATAACTTTGTTAATAAAGTATTAATAGATTAATTTTTTACAATTTAATTCAACTTAGTTAAAAAAAATTAACATCAATTAACAGTTTTTAAACATTTTATTGATTGTTAATAATAATGTTTTTTTAATGTTTATAAAATGAATAAAAACAAAAAAAACACGAAAATTAATAAAAACTTATCAAATTCAATATGTATAAAAAATGTATAAATCGTTATATAACTAATTAACAGGACCTACTAAGTAAAATACACTTATAAACTTATATATTTTAATGAGTAATCTTAAAGAAATTTTAATAAATAAAAAAATTTGCAAGTCTGTTTGGTTTATGAGACAAGCAGGAAGATACCTGCCAGAATTTAGAGAAATTAGAAATCAAAATCAAGATTTTATAAAATTATGTTTAAACAGTGAGTTATCTTCAGAGATAACCTTACAACCTATCAAAAGATTTAATCTTGACTCGGCTATAATATTCTCTGATATATTAATGGTACCACATGCTTTAGGTCAAAGGGTAGAATTTATAAAAAATAGAGGACCGATTTTAGAAAAATTTGAAAGTGAAAAGTTTTTAGATAATAATATAAATACTTTTTCACAAAAACTAAATCCTGTTTATAAGGCAATAGAAAAGACTAGAAAAAAACTAGACAGAAAAAAATCTTTAATAGGTTTTATTGGAGCCCCGTGGACGCTTTTAATTTATATGCTCGGTATTAAAAAAGATAAGACAGAGATAGACTTTAAAATAATAAAAGAAAAAAAAATTGAAGTAGAATTAATTCTGGATAAATTAAATATTTATCTTTGTTCACACATTGAAAACCAAATAAATGCCGGCGCAGAAGTAATACAAATTTTTGATTCTTGGGCAGGCTTATTACTAGAAAATGATCTACCAAAATTTTGCTACAGACCTAATTTGAAAATAGTTGATTTTTGTAAGAAAAAAAAAATACCAGTTATATGTTTCCCAAAAGGTATTAAAGAAAATTACAAAGAATTTAACAATATCGTAAAACCTAATGGTTTAAATTTGGATCATGATGTTGATCCGGTTTGGGCAAAAGGAAACTTGAAAAATGTTATAATCCAAGGAGGTTTAAGTCCAAAAATCTTATTATCTGATGAAGAGACAATATCAAGCAGAGCAAAAAAATATTTAGATACTTTTAAAGGGAATCCTTATATTTTTAATTTAGGTCATGGTTTGCTTCCCGAGACGGACCCAGATAAAGTTGAATATTTGTTAAAGTTTTATAGAAAGTATTAAAATGGAAAAAGGACATCCGGAAATAAAATACGGAAAAACAGGAATATTACTTATTAATCTAGGCACACCAAACTCAACAAGCTGGTGGGATATAAGGAAATATTTAAAAGAATTTTTGTCAGATAGGAGAGTAATAGAATTAAACCCCGTATTATGGCAAATCATACTAAACTTATTTATATTAACGTTCAGGCCATCGAAAACAGCCCATGCGTACAAAAAAATTTGGAGAAAAGATACAAATGAATCTCCTCTTTTATATTTTACCAGATCTCAGGCACAAAAGTTAAACAACAAAGTTGGTGGAGAAAAAATAATTGTTGATTTTGCTATGAGATATGGAGATCCAAGTATTAACTCAAAGTTAATCTCACTTAAAAATGAAGGTTGTGAAAATATAATAATATTACCTCTATATCCACAATACGCAGGAGCAACCACTGCCACAGTTTGTGATGAGGTTTATAGATCTCTGATGAAAATGAGATGGCAGCCAAGCTTACACATTGTTCCTCACTACGAAAGTGAACCGCTTTATATTAAAGCACTTATTAAAAGCATTGAAAAAAAAGTTAAAACTATTAATTGGAAACCAGATTTAATTATTTCTTCTTACCACGGGATACCAAAAAATTATTTCGATAAAGGCGATCCTTACCATTGCTACTGTCAAAAAACTACAAGGCTTATGAGAGAAAGTTATAACTCGATTGATATTCAAACTACTTTTCAATCTAGGTTTGGACCACAAGAGTGGTTAACTCCTTATACTGATAAAACTTTAGAAAATTTACCAAAAAAAGGTATAAAAAATTTATTAATTATATGTCCAGGCTTTGCCTCTGACTGCGTAGAAACTCTTGAAGAAATCAATATTCAAGGTAGAGAAAGTTTTATGGGCAATGGTGGAAAAAATTTTGATTTAATCCCGTGCTTAAATGATAATTCTGATCACATTGACTTATTCGAAAAACTTGTAAAAAAATATATTTAAAGTGAATTTATATCTCTTATTTAAATCATTACATTTAATCGCCGTTATATCGTGGATGGCGGGTTTATTATATTTACCACGTATATTTGTCTATCACTCAGAAGCCAATCATGAGTCACAAAAAAGTGTTTTTAAAGTAATGGAGAGAAAACTGTATAACTATATCATGATGCCAGCAATGTTATTATCTTGGTTATTTGGAATTTTGCTGATTCATAGCCTTGGTTTTGCTGTTTTTTCAGAATTGTGGATGCAAATAAAAATTGCTTTGGTGTCCATTTTAACTATTTATCATTTTATGCTAGGCAAATATCTCAATGATTTTGCAATTGACAAAAACAATAAATCATCAAGATTTTATAGGATTATTAACGAAATACCTACGATAATACTAATTGTTGTTGTATTTGTTGTAGTTTTTAAACCTTTAATATAGGGGTTGAAATTTTATTAAAAAGTCATATATTTTTATTACTTTCCTAATTTTCAAATCAATTTCATGAATTTACAAGAATTAAAGCAAAAAAATCCTGCAGAACTTATAAATGAAGCTGAAAAGCTTGGAATTGAAAATCCAAGTACTTTAAGAAAACAAGAAATACTTTTTGCTATTCTTAAAAAACTTGCAGAAAAAAATGAGCAAATTACAGCAACCGGTGTATTAGAAGTTTTACAAGATGGTTTTGGATTTCTAAGAGCAATAGAATCAAATTATTTACCAGGACCAGATGATATCTATGTTAGTCCAAGTCAAATAAGGAGATTTGGACTAAGAACTGGGGACTCCGTTGAAGGAGAAATTAGAGGACCAAAAGATGCTGAAAGATATTTTGCTCTTTTGAAAGTAAACAAAATTAATTTTGACGAACCAGAAAAAGGGAAGAACAAAATTGCTTTTGATAACTTAACCCCCCTTTACCCTAATGAAAGAATAAAATTAGAGGTAGAGACATCAAAAGTTGAAAAAAAACCTGACAATACAGCAAGACTCATTGATCTTGTTAGTCCCATTGGTAAGGGTCAAAGATCTTTAATAGTTTCACCGCCAAGAGCTGGAAAAACAATTATTCTTCAAAATATTGCACAATCAATTACAGCTAATCATCCAGAATGCTATTTGATGGTTTTACTAATTGATGAAAGACCAGAGGAGGTTACAGATATGCAAAGATCTGTTAAAGGAGAGGTTGTTGCTTCAACATTTGACGAACCAGCTTCAAGGCACGTAGCTGTTGCAGAAATGGTTATTGAAAAAGCTAAACGCTTAGTAGAGCATAAAAAAGATGTTGTGATTTTATTAGACTCAATTACTAGATTGGGAAGAGCTTATAACGCAGTGATACCGAGTTCTGGAAAAGTATTAACCGGAGGGGTGGATGCAAATGCTTTACAGAGACCAAAAAGATTTTTTGGGGCCGCACGTAACGTAGAAGAAGGTGGTTCACTAACAATAATCTCAACAGCTCTTATAGATACTGGAAGTAGGATGGACGAGGTGATTTTTGAGGAATTTAAAGGAACTGGAAATTCTGAATTAATTCTTGATAGAAAAGTTGCAGATAAAAGAATTTACCCTGCATTAGATATAACAAGATCAGGAACGAGAAGAGAAGAACTTCTATTTGAAAAAGATGATCTTTCTAAAATGAATGTTTTAAGAAGAATTATAAGCCCAATGGGAACTATGGATGGAATTGAATTTTTAATAGCTAAGTTAAAAAATACGAAAAACAACGCAGATTTTTTTGACTCGATGAACAAGTCAGCAAATTAATTTTATTGCATAGTTTGATTATTAGTGCCGGTTTCATGCAAATAGAAACTAATTATACTTTCCAAAGTTTTCACTTTATTATCTAAAGAAATTGATTCTAAAAGTTTTTGCTTTTCCTCATTTGTAATTGGAGCGATCATTGCTAAAGTGTTTATTCTCTGTAATTGATCTAATTTTTCAAATTCTCTCCAATTTAGTAATAGACCGTTCTTTTTGAAAAAAGTTTTAGATTTTTCTATTAATAGATTAGAGTCTACGTACTTATGAATGGTTTCAATGTCATTAATAAAATTTGTATAATCGACTTTAAATTCTCGATAGAGCTTATTGTTAAATATTTCATTTAATATTTTAAATCTTGAAACACCAGTCAAGTTTATTAGAATTCTACCATCCTTAATTTTTTGAAAATCACTGATTTTACCCAAACAACCGATTTCATAGACTTCCTCGCCATCTTTTTTTAATTGTATCATTCCCATTAATTTATCCTTTTTATAAGCATCATTGACAAGGTCTATGTATCTTTCCTCAAAAATATTTAAAGGTAAATTTGTCTTTGGAAAGTATATAACTCCGCTTAAAGGGAAGACAGGGATGACGTCAGGGAATTTTTTCATAAAATTATTAAATTAATCAATATTAAATATTATAACTTAAATATCAGCTGAGCAAAGAATTTATAACCTTCTTTATTAAAATGATTTATATCTTTAAGCCCGTGTATTAATTGATTTTTCGTTATTTTTTTTAAATCTGATGTCAAATCATGAAAATAAAATTTTTGTCTTGTATTATTCATAAAAAACTCATTTAACATCTTTATATTTTTCTTATGGCAATCAAAATTTTCTTTTTGATTTAATTTTTCATACTTATTTAATAAATAATTTTTTGATACAATAATATTATATTTGTATAAAGTTGCAGGAGAGGGAATATATATAAAAATTTTGTTAGATGAAGGATATTTTTTATCTAATCTGTTTGAGTAATCTGTTAAACTTTTAAAAAACATATTTTTATCGTTTTCATTTTTTAAGCCACATGCATTTTGAACTTCTTGATTTTTTAAAGTTATTTTTCTGTTATTTATAAAAATTTCATTGTTAATTTCTGTTTGTTTTGCAGCTTTTACGCTCTGTTTTAAAAAAAGGGATCTTATCTTAAAAAATGAGTACTCGGATACTTTTGCAAGCAAGGGAAAATAATTATAAACATCTAATTTTAAATTTTTTAAAAACAAATCTTTCTTCGTTTTTGAATGGAAAGATATTTCGTCATAGTAATCATTACCCTCATAAATAAATAAAAATATTTTTTTTGGATCTTTCTTTATTTTATTTACTATTTTATTTAATAACTTCTCTTGAAAATCATAGCTGCCTGCTGGATAGCCGATTTCAAAAAAGCTATTATTTGGATATTTTTGTCTAAAAAATATACCAACATTACTTAATAATTTTCCCTCGCTTGTCCCCAATATGTATGAGTCACCGACAAAAACGCTATAGTTTTTAATTTTCTTAAAATTCCTATCATAACTATCCTTAAAATAAACATGGTATAGATATCCAAAATTATTTATTAATTTATCGCCCAAAATATTTTTATTTAAAATTTTCTCTGGATAAAAAACAATTATAAAATTTAATAAAAATATTAAGAGTAAAGTGTTCAATATTACTATAAAAGTTATTTTCATATTCTAATCTAAATCAAATTTATCTTTATAATCAATTTTAAGATTCTTATCTTGTTCAGATTTATATAAAATAAAATTTTCAATCACTAAAATATCAAGGTTAGTTCCCATAAAACATTTGAAAGCATTAGCTGGGCTACATACTATTGGTTCTCCTCTTACATTAAATGATGTATTCACCAGGATTGGGCAGTTCGTAATACTTCCAAATTTTTTTAATAAACTATAAAATAGATTGTTTCTTTTCTTATCAACCGTTTGGATTCTAGCAGAATAATCAACGTGAGTTATAGCTGGAATTATTGATCTTTTTATATTTAATTTTTCAATTCCAAATAATTTTTTTTGACCCTCCGTCATTGGAATCTGTAGTTTTTTCCTCAAATTACTTACTAAAAGCATGTATGGACTTTTTTCATTTATATCAAACCAATCATTTAAATTTTCAATTAAAATTGCCGGTGCAAAAGGTCTAAAACTTTCTCTGAATTTTATTTTAAGATTTAATTCTTTTTGCATTTCTGCAGATCTAGGATCAGCCAATATCGATCTCGCGCCTAAAGATCTTGGCCCAAATTCCATTCTTCCCTGAAACCACCCCACAATTTTACCTCTGCTTAATTCATCGGCAGTGGTTTGAATTAACTCACTTTGGGAAACTCTTTTATATTTTGCACCTAGCTTAATAAGATGCTTTTCCACTATCTCATTATCAAATTTTGGACCAAGAAAGGATCCTTCCATACTATCATCTTTATCAACTATTCTCTCATTATTTAATTCTTGGTACCAATATCCTAGGGCAGCACCTAACGATCCACCTGCATCACCGGCTGCTGGCTGAATCCAAATATTTTCAAATATATTATTATTTAAAATTTTGCCATTTGCTACACAGTTTAATGCTACTCCTCCAGCCATACATAAATTTTTCAAACCATATTCTTTCCTTATATTTTTTGTAAGTTTTAAAATTATATCTTCAGTAATTTTTTGAATTGATGATGCCATATCCATATGAAACTGTGTTAAGTTTTCGTCATTTTTTCTAATTGGATGTTTGAAAAGTTTTTCAAATTTTTTATTAACCATAGTAAGGCCAGTTGCAAAATTGAAATATTTCATATTTAAACGAAATGTTCCGTCATCTTTAAGGTCAAGTAGATTTTCTAATATTGCATCACAAAAAATTGGCCTACCATAAGGAGCCAAACCCATAACTTTATACTCTCCACTATTAACTTTAAAACCGAGATAATAAGTAAAAGCTGTATACAAAAGCCCCAAGGAATGAGGAAAATGAATCTCTTTAAGCACAGTTATCTTGTTTTTTTCCCCATGACTGACTGTTGTAGTAGCCCACTCACCAACGCCATCTACAGTTAAAATTAAAGCTTCTTCAAACGGAGATGGATAAAACGCACTGGCAGCATGGCTAAAATGATGCTCTGAAAATTTTAATTTTTTTATATCATTAAAATTTTGGTCTATTTTTTTTAGATGTTCAAATAAAAATTTTTTTTGAAAAAGTTTTTCTTTAAGCCAAATAGGCATCGCTAAAGAAAATGATTTAAAACCTATAGGAGCATAAGCCAGGTAAGTCTCAAGAAGTCTCTCAAATTTTAAAAAAGGTTTTTCAAAAAAAACAACGTAATCTACATTATTTAACTCTATATGTTTTTCTTTAAGAACATATTCTATAGCGTTTTTTGGAAAATTTTTATCATGTTTAATTCTAGTGAACCTTTCTTCTTGTGCTGCAGCCACTAATTTTCCATTTATAATGAGACTTGCTGCACTATCGTGAAAAAAGGCAGAAATTCCTAGGATTTTTGTCATTAAAAAATTGTATAAATAAAAGGCGCAAGAGCAGTTCCCTCTGTCAAGATTACTAAAATTCCAAAGAAACCTAAAACTAAAAATATTGGTATCAACCAATACTTTTTTCTGACTTTTATAAACTCCCAAAATTCTTTAATAAATTCAAACATTAAAACTGTTTATCCATTGTTTTTATATTTTCTTTTCTTTTTATCCAGTAAGATTTTTTATTAGAAAATTTTAATCCTATCAAATCTTTTTTAAAAAGCCGTATTAAAATTCCAATTGGCGTTATGAAGAAGAAAAAAATTAATCCTAATATTATAGGAGAAATAAACCTTCCTAAAAATATTCCAAATTTTATCCATATATAATTTAAAGGTCGCAATAAATGAGGGGAAAAAAAAGTTAAAAAAAGAAATACTAATGACAAAATAGCTGACCAAATTCTTAGTTCACTATTACTAAATATTGGCCAAACTGCTATTAGTGCAAAAATTAGAAAGAACAATATACCAAAAGTTTTTTCTTTGTTAAACTTCATAAAGCTAGGATATTTATGATATCTGTTTAACGAAAGCAATACTAGCAGATAAAGATTTGTTGTTTGGTTTTCATGACACAGTTGGCTTCAAATATACCTAAAATAGTCTCTTGCTAAATTTTTAAAAAGCTAATAATTTCAATATGATTTTAACAAGCGGGCATAGCTCAGTGGTAGAGCGTCTCGTTGCCAACGAGAAGGTCGAGGGTTCGAGCCCCTTTGCCCGCTCCAGATTATGAGTGATTTATCGAAAAAAAAGTGTGTGCCTTGTGAGGGAAATATCCCTCCATTTGATACAAGTGAAATTCACAAATACCTGAAAAAAGTTGATGGTTGGGATGTAAAAAATAATAATGATGAGAGTTTTTATTTAATAAAGGAATTTAAATTTAAAAACTTTGAGGAAAGTCAAAAATTTGTAAATAAAGTTGGCAATATAGCAGAAGAAGAAAATCATCACCCAGATATCTCTTTTGGTTGGGGTTATTGTAAAATAAAGATCTTTACTCATGCTATCAAAGGATTAGCTGAAAGCGATTTTATACTAGCTGCAAAAATAGATGAAATTAATTAGTGATTGAAGTGTCTAATGCCGGTAAAAAGCATTTTTATTTTGGCTTTATTAGCAGCATCGATTAGCTCTTTATCTCTTATCGAACCTCCTGGTTGAACTATTATTTTAACACCAGCTTTAATTAGGGTATTCATACCGTCTGTAAAGGGAAAAAAAGCATCTGATGCAGCTACAGAATTTTTAATTTTTGAGGATTGAAACTGTAATGCTTTTTGAACTGCAATTTTACAGCTATCCAATCGACTTGGCTGTCCAGCCCCGATGCCTATTGTTGAAAAACTATTACATAGCACTATTGCGTTTGATTTTACATATTTAGAAACATTAAATGCAAATTTAATTTCATCTAATTCTCTCTTGTTTGGTTTTAATTTAGTTACACACCTTAATTTTTTTTTATCTATTGCTATATTATTTTTGGATTGAATTAAGAAAGATCCATCAAATGATTTAATTGTAGTTAGGTTTTTAGTTTTAAAGTTAGAAATATCAATAATTCGTAAGTTTTTTTTTCTTTTTAATATTTTTAAAGAGTCTTTATCAAAACCTTTCGCAAGCAAAACTTCTACAAAATTTTTATTGACTTCAGAAGCAATTTTTTTGTTAACTCTATAATTGCAAGCAATTACTCCGCCAAAAGCACTAATTGGATCTGATGCATAGGCATTTTTAAAGGAAATCAGAGGTACGCTATTTTCAGAAACCCCGCAAGGATTTGCATGTTTGATAATTACAGTACCCGATCTCTTCTTTAATGAACTTAAAACTTCTAATGATGCAAACATGTCATTGTAATTGTTATAACTAAGTTCTTTTCCGTGAATTTGCTTAAATCCTAATTTTTCATCATCATAGTCATTTACATATATAGAGCTCTGTTGATGAGGATTTTCCCCATATCTTAATTTTTGAAACTTTCTTCCAAAGATTGTCTTTCTTTCTGGAAATTTAATTTTTAATTTTGTATTAAACCAATTTGCGATCATTGCATCATAATACGCCGTTAAACCAAATGCTTTGGAGGACATCAGTTCTCTAAATTTTAAAGAGGTCTTACCTTTAAATTTTTCCAATTCTTTAATTAAGTTAATATAATCATTTCTATTCGTTATTATAGTTACATTCTTAAAATTTTTTGCAGCAGATCTAACCATAGTGGGGCCACCTATATCTATATTTTCAATTATTTTATTAGGGTTTTTTGTATTATTTACTATTTTTTGAAAAGGATAGAAGTTGACTATGATTAAATCTATTGCCGGAAAATTTTGTTTAGACATTTCGTTTTTATGTTTCTTATTTTGTCTGTCATGAAGAATGCCTGCATGTATTTTAGGATGTAATGTTTTTACTCTTCCATCTAGCATTTCTTTAAAACCTGTATATTTTGATAATTCTGTACAATTATATCCTAATTTTTTTATAGATGCATAAGTGCCACCAGAACTAATTATATCGACATTAAATTTCTTTAAAGTTTTAAGTAGTAGAGCTAGATTTTCTTTATTTGAAACAGATATTAGAGCGTTTTTTACTTTCAAATTCATTACTAAATATTTTTTTTAATTTCCCAATTAAAAACTTTATTTTTATTAACTAAATTACCACTAATCGTTATACAAGCACTATCTAATATTTTTTTTTCTCCTAAAAATATACTTTTTTCAATCTCTAAATTTTCATCATTAATAGTAAAGATAAGAGATTTATTTTTAGAAACTTGAATTAAAGCACTATTACCACTCATGGTTTTAACCACACTTAGCCCAGGGTTAACATGAAATCTAAAAGCATATCTTATTGGATACCCGTCTTTTGCTTTAAAGATATGATCTATACCTTTTAGATAATTATTTTCTTTATCCAAGTATATTTCTCTTTTGTGTGTACACCCGAATTTTTTTTCGTATCCATTGTTAGATGCTGAACATCCTATAAGGTTACTTTCATTAATAGAGGAAATGTCAAAAAATTTAAAACTATTTTGGATTGAGTTTCCAAAAATTTTACTAATCACCTTATTTTTCTCAAATTTTGTGATCGAGGTATCATTAATTGTTAAGGTTGACTGACACGCAGTAAGCCTACTAATTAATTCTACCTTTTTTGAAATTTGGCAACCAAAACCAGAGTTAGTTATTATTTTTATTCCATCCAAAAAATACTCAAAAGATAAAGGACCTGATTGATAAGACTTTGAAAACTTCTTTATGGGCGGTTTTTCAATATCTAAAAGTAAAAAATGATTTTTATGTTTTATTTTAAATAATCCACCTAAGATATTACTTTTTACGCTTGGCTTAAATTCATCCAAGTATTTTTTAATTTGATCTAAATTAAGAGTAGTGGCTCCGTTAAATAAAGGTAGCTGATTATTGGGTGTTTTAATAAAATGAATGCAATTAAGATTTTTTTCAATAATATCCTCCAAAAATTCTGGAATATATTTTTGGCTATCTTTTATTACCTCTCTACAGAAAATGAAATATTTGAAGAAAAAAAATAAATCATTGGGATTTCGTGAAAATGGAAAACCATTACTATCAAAAAAAATTTTTACAATTGTTTCTAACTCTTTAATTCCAATATCATAATTTTCCTCATATTCTTTAAAAACAAGACCGGTTAAAATAATAGCAGTTAAAATTTCTACTTTTTTATTAAGATTCTTTTCAAATCTTATATTTCTTTTTAAGTGATTAGTTTGATTAATAATGCAACTCAAAAAATTTTTTCTAAAATCAAAAGTGCTATTATTTAATATAATATCAATATTCAAAATCCAACTTATTATTCTTGCACTTAAAGTTGATGTCTCCCATATTCTTTGCCTGTATTTTGAATTTTTTAACATCCATACATAAATAATCTTTTTTAATTTTGTATGATCGGTCTTCCTATCAATTAGGTTTAGCCAAAAAAAATTATGCATTTGCTCGGTTTCTATTTTTTGGTCTTCAATCCAAAAAATATTTGGATCAATTTCATTAATTTTAAATGACTGTTTAGTGTAAGAAGTGATAATTGATAGTAAAAAAGGATTTGGATTATAGTAAACTTGTTGGGGTGTTTTAGTTTCTAGAGATTTATTATAATTTTTAGATGAGAAATAAATTTTCTTAAAAAATTTAATTAAAGTTATTTGACATGCAATCAAATAAAAATAGACACTTTTCAGTCCGAACATCTATTAATTATTTCTTAATATTTCTATATTTTTTTTAAGGTCACCCTTATTTTCCTTAAAGATAGTAGACCCCGACACAATTATATTTGCACCTGCATCTTTTACTTTGGAACAATTTTCAAAATTAATTCCTCCATCTATTTCTACGTCCACGTTCAATTTTTTTTCATTTATTAAATTTCTAACTTTTTTTGTTTTATCTAAAATTTCAGGCATAAATTTTTGACCGCCAAAACCAGGTTCTACACTCATAATCAGAACTAAATCAATTTCGCTAATATAGTCTTCTATTAAATTTATCTTAGATTTCGGCTTGAGAGAAATACCAACTCTTTTATTTTGTTCTCTTATTAGCTTAATAGTGTTCGAGACATTTGGGGTTGCTTCAGGATGAAAAGTAATAATATCTGCTCCAGCATCAGCAAAATCTTTTATAAAATTATCTACCGGCGAAATCATTAAATGAACATCAAATGTTTTTTTTGTAAGGGGTCTAAGTTTTTTTATTACTTCTGGTCCAATAGTTAAATTAGGTACAAAATGACCATCCATTACGTCAATGTGAATGTAATCTGCGCCAGCTTTTTCTAATGAAACTACTTCATCACCTAATTTGCTAAAGTCTGCTGACAAAATAGAAGGTGATATTTTTATCAAGTCACTCATATTCTGTTTATATTTTAAACTGAAACTTTGTCAAAAAAATTAAAAGGTTAGTTGAATAACTGATAAAGCTGTCTTGAAAAATCACTTTCCAGTGGAAATGCTAACATTCCCCATACGTCGTAACCTAAAATATAAGGCATTGCATAGAATCTGAATAAATAAAAAAACCATGCAACGTATAAAGCAATAAATGGACCAAAAAGAAAACTTGGAGTAATGAATTTGAATAAATTAATAATAGGGTTGGTATATTTTACAAAAACTCTCATGAAGAAAAATGTTGAGTCTTCCCTTTGAAAAATGTTCATGAATGCTCGACCTATTAAAGTCCACATAATTGTTCCTAGTACGTAATCTAAAACTATTGCCCAAGTAGGTATCATATTTATAAAGTACCATGATTTAGGTAAAAAAAAAGGGGCGAAAAATTCGCCCCTTTTAATTCTAAATAATTATTTTTTAGTGTTGCTTACCAAGAATAGCCTTACCTGTAGGTATTCTTGTATCGTCTACCATTTTTTGAGTAGCTGGACTTGGTTCTTTAGTCATTAAACTGACTACCACCATTACAACTAAACAAATTGGTGCACCAATTAAACCAAATCTTAAGTGGTCAATACCTAAGAATGGTTCATTTACTCCACCGAAAATTGGCACTGAGAATTTTGGATATACCCACAATAAGTAGAATAATCCTGACAAAATTCCAGTTACAATTCCAGCGATTGCACCAGCTCTAGTAGCTCTCTTCCACCATACACCAAGTACAAGTGGGAAGAATAAGCCTGACATTGCAAAGTCGAATGCCCAAGCTACAGAACCTAAGATACTTGTTAACCTAAATGAGGCTATATAAGCACCAGCGGCTCCGATTAATACTAGAAGTACACGAGCAACTAAAAGTCTTTTAGCTGTATCAGCTTTTGGATCTATGATTTTGTAGTAAATATCATGAGATAAAGCATTTGATATCGCTAACACAAGACCGTCAGCAGTTGACATGGCAGCAGCCATACCACCAGCAAATACAAGTCCAGAGATTACAAACGGTAGTCCCGCTACTTCTGGAGTAGCTAATACTACAACGTCACCTCTCATGAACCATTCGTTCAACTGAAGTATACCGTCACCATTAAAGTCTGCGATAAATACTTGTTTAACTTCAGACCATCTTTGTACCCATTCTATTGACTGAACTTCAGAAATAGATTTTCCGATAATTCCAGTAGGTAGATTTGGATCCATCAATGCCAACTTAGACAATGTCGCTAACATAGGCGCTGAAGAGTAAAGTAAGAAAATAAAGAATAGCGACCAAGCTACTGATTTTCTTGCTGCTCTTACTGTAGGAGTTGTAAAGTATCTCATTAAGATATGAGGTAACGATGCAGTTCCCACCATCATACAAATCGCTAACGATAAGTATTTCCAGACAGCCATTCCACCTTCAGGTACTCCAGAGTGAGATCCAGAGATATATTTCAATCCTCCTGGTACCCCAGCTGCTTTCATATCCGCGGCACTGTTTTTAACTAGTCCAAATTGTTGTTCAAGTTCACCAAGTCTTGCAACCTCGTCACCTAACATTAAGTGCGGGAATACGCCCCCACCAACTTTATTACTAATCCAGAAAACTGGTATTAGATAAGCAACGATTAATACAATGTACTGAGCAACCTGAGTCCAAGTTACAGCTCTCATTCCTCCAAGCATTGAACAGATAAGAATACTTATTAATCCTACCCATACACCTGCTTCGAACGGAATACCAAGAGCTCTAGAAGCAATTGTACCCGTAGCGTTAATTTGTGCAGTTACGTAAGTAAATGATGCTATGAAAAGCACGAATACCGAGCAAGCTCTTACGAGATTACCGCCGTATCGTGTTCCAATGAAATCAGGAACTGTGTAACATCCAAATTTTCTTAGGTACGGAGCCATTAAAGTTGCAACAAGTACATAACCACCTGTCCAACCAACTAAGAAGGCCATATAAGTATAACCACCAAAGTAAACTCCACCCGCTAAGGCTACGAATGATGCACCTGACATCCAGTCAGCTGCAGTTGCCATTCCGTTAAATACGGTTGGCACTTGTCTTCCTGCAACATAGTAGGCATCTACTTGTATGGTTCTTGATAAATAACCGATTAAGGCATAAATCAATACCGTGAATGCTACAAACATCACTCCGATGTTTTTAGCAGACACACCAGCTTGTTCCGCAATAGCCATCAATATGATGAATACTAAGAAACCACCTGTGTAGGTCCCGTATATTTTAGGAAGGTTTTTTATAAAATCTCCTTTAAACATTAGTCATCCTCTCTTTCTGAGAAACCATGTTCTTCGTCGATTTTTTCTTGTTTATTTGCAGTCCAAAACAAAATTATCACGAAGGCAAGAAGCGAACCTTGCGCAGTCATGTAATATGCTAATGGATAGCCAAGAAAAGACATCGTGTTCAGTTCAGAACCGAACATGAAGATCACTAATGAGAAGAAAGCCCAAAGAACCAATGTTACTATCATATGGTTTTTGGTCTTATTCCAATATGCGTCTTTATTTGACATATTTCCCCCTATTATTTTTTAACTTTTTACGTAAAAAGTATTATTAGTTGTCGGAAGCTTACCCATTATGAGTTTAATTTAAAGAGAAAAAAGGACCCTAAAACCAATTTGAAATGCTATAATCTCAATAAAATAAGGGTTTTTAAAATACAACGTGAAATTGAATCTTAAAAAATTGATAATTATTATCAAAACCATGAGGGAGTATTTATTTCCCATCGAAAAAGTAACTAGTTACTTTAAGAGCATTAATTCAAAGGAAGATCTTCAAAAATTTATTCAACAAAGATCTGCTCATGTAACACAGAACACACTTTACGGTTATTTAAAAACAAGAATGGGACATAAGTTTACTGTGATGGTTGATGACGAAGTTTTTTCAAAATCAATTAATATTGCAAAGTGGAACATTTACATGATTGCAATTGCCGACTGTGCTTTTTACACTTTTTCTTACTTAATAAGTGAAAAAAACTTAAAAGAGAATGATTGTAAAAAGATTTATTTAGATATTATAGAAAAAGAAAAAGCAAATGGTTTAAGTAATGAGGTACATCTAAAAGCAAAGAAAGAATTTTTAAATCGATACGAAAAAATAGATTTTCAAAAATATTATCTAGATAATCCATTTAAAGAAAGTTGTATGGCACTATATAATTGGGCGCCTATTGCAGATGAATTAAAGATTTTAGATAAAGAAATAGTTTTAAACTCAATGAGATTAAAATGGAATTTAAAAATAGATGAATTTAAAAATTTAACAAAAAATTTAAATTTTAATTAATCTCTATTTTGCCTATTCTCCACAAGCGAAGTTACAACACTTGGATCAGCTAAAGTTGTAGTGTCCCCGAGATTATCTGGTTCATTAGCTGCAATTTTTCTCAAAATTCTTCTCATGATTTTACCAGATCGTGTTTTTGGCAATCCTGGTGCAAATTGAATTACGTCAGGGTAACAAATTGGACCAATCTGTTTTCTTACCCATTGTTTAAGATCTCTTTCTAAATCACCAGTAGGTTTCTCTTCAGCGTTTAGTGTAACATAACAATACAAACCGTTACCTTTAATACTATGAGGAAAACCAACTACAGCAGCTTCAGCTACTTTGGGATGAGCAACAAATGCACTTTCTATCTCTGCGGTACCAAGATTGTGACCTGATACAATAATTACATCGTCTACTCTTCCCGTTATCCAATAGTAACCATCTTTATCTCTTCTGCATCCGTCACCGGTAAAATATTTACCATCAAATTGAGAAAAGTAAGTATCTATAAATCTTTGATGATCACCATACACAGTTCTCATCTGTCCTGGCCAAGAGCTAGCCATACATAATCTTCCTTGACCCTCTCCTTTAATTATTTTTCCATCTTTGTCTACTAGCACGGGTTTAATTCCGTAAAATGGTTTAGTTGCTGAACCCGGTTTTAAATCAATAGCACCCGGTTGAGGAGCGATTAGTATTCCACCTGTCTCTGTTTGCCACCAGGTATCAACTATTGGACATCTAGAGTCACCCACTGTTTTGTAATACCACATCCAAGCCTCAGGATTTATTGGTTCACCAACTGTGCCCAAAAGTTTTAAAGATTTTCTGCTTGTTTTTTTAACTGGTCCATCTCCTTCTCTCATCAAAGCACGAATAGCAGTAGGAGCAGTATAAAAAGTGTTAACTTTATATTTATCTACGATTTGCCACCATCTTGAGTTATCAGGATAATTTGGAACTCCTTCAAACATAATTGTAGTTGCGCCATTAGCTAGTGGACCATAAATAATATAACTGTGACCAGTCACCCAACCAATATCTGCAGTGCACCAATAAATATCGTTAGGTTTATAATCAAAAATATATTGATGAGTCATTGAGGCATAAACCATGTAACCACCTGTTGTATGTAAAACTCCTTTTGGCTTACCAGTGGAACCAGAAGTATAAAGAATAAATAATGGATCTTCAGCACTCATTTCTTCAGGATCGCATTTTGTTGGAACAGAAGAAATTAGTTTCTTGTATGAAACATCTCTTTCTTCATTCCAATTAACTTGATTACCTGTTCTCTCAACTACAACACACTTCTTAACATTTGGGCATTGATCTAAAGCTTCATCTGCTATTTTTTTAAGAGGAATAATTTTTCCACCTCTTACGCCTTCATCTGCAGTAATTAAATATTCTGACTCGCAATCTGTGATCCTAGTAGCAATCGAGTCAGGCGAGAAACCTCCGAAAATAATTGAGTGGACAGCACCTATTCGCGCACAAGCCAACATGATATAAGCCAGTTCAGGTATCATTGTTAAGTAAATTGTAACCCGATCACCTTTTTGAACTCCAAGACTCTTTAAACCATTTGCTGCTTTACAAACATTTTGATGAAGCTCTCTGTAAGATATTTTTTTGGTATCAGCCGGATCATCGCCTACCCAAATTATAGCAGTTTTACTTGGATTTTTTTTAAGATGTCTATCAATACAATTGGCTGAAGCGTTTAGTGTTCCATCGTAAAACCATTTAATTTTTACTTCTTCTTTACTATATTTAACATCTTTAATTTTTGAATATTTTTTAATCCAAGTAATTCTTTTTCCCTCTTTGGCCCAAAATTTATCATTCTCTTTGATTGAAAGTTTATATTTCTTTTTATATTTAGATTCATTTACATATGCATGATTTGCCCAACTATCTGAAACTTTTATTAATGATTTTCCATCACCATCCTCAAGCAGCTTTGGTGCTTTAAAATTAAATTTTCTAGGTTTTGCTTTTCTAGATTTGAATTTAGATTTTTTTCTTTTTTTTGATTTCGATTTTTTTGTTTTTTTTACTTTTCTATACTTCTTTCTAGATCTAATAATTTTTTTAGACTTCTTTCTTCTAGCCTTTTTTGTCTTTTTTGATTTTTTTTTCTTTTTTTTTCTCTTAGCCACAATTTCTCCTACTTGGGATTTATCTTACCCATCTTATAAATAATTTTCCAGCTTTTAAAGTCAATTGGCATTACCGATAACCTGCTCTGCTTGATTAGTGGTAAATGGGAAATAGTCTTTGTTTTTTTTATTTTTTCGAGTGTTACAGGGCATTTTAGAAGCTCGTGGAACCTAACCTGGACGGCTACAAATCTTTTTTTTTTATCGGTTTTATCAATAAACGCCTCTTTAATTACTTTTACAATACCCACAATTTCTTTTCCAATATTTGAATGATAAAAAAAGCATAGATCACCCATTTTCATTGCTTTTAAATTATTAGCTGCCTGATAATTTCTAACTCCATCCCAAGCTACTCCTTTTTTACCAGCTTTCCTTTGCTGCTCTATTGACCAAACATCAGGCTCCGATTTCATTAACCAATATTGCATTATAATTTTAATCCAGGTCCCTTCATGTACGGAGCGTTTTCATCAAGAGGCCATCTTGATTTTGCGGATACTGTGATATCATCTATCATATTTTTTTTAAATCTTTGTATACCTGCCCAAGCGATCATAGCAGCGTTATCACCACAAAACTTTAGATCTGGGTAAATAGTTTCAAAGTTTATTTCATTTGATAAAGTTGATAAATTTTTTCTTATTGTCTCGTTAGCCGCAACACCACCAGCTACTATTAATTGAAAATTTTCTTTTTTTGTTTTCTCTCTAAACATTTGAGCAGCAATTTTAGTTTTTTTGTAAAGTATTTTATTAATCGTATTTTGAAAAGAGGCAGCTAAATTATATTTCATTTTACCTTCTCCGTTAATTTTTTTTGACTCCCTTAGCACTGCTGTTTTAAGACCAGCAAAGGATAAGTTACAACCTGCTTTATTTATAATTGGTTCAGGGAGTTTAAAAAAGTTTTTGTCACCTAATTTTGCAAATTTTTCAACACTTGGTCCACCTGGATAGCCTAGATCCAGCATCTTAGCTGTTTTATCAAATGCTTCACCCAAAGCGTCATCGATTGTTGTTCCTAATTGTTCATATTCATTAACAT
The DNA here is from genome assembly GCA_902623395.1 of uncultured Pelagibacteraceae bacterium. Taxonomy (GTDB): domain Bacteria; phylum Pseudomonadota; class Alphaproteobacteria; order Pelagibacterales; family Pelagibacteraceae; genus Pelagilacustribacter. The sequence continues at coordinate 66,066 of CACNTN010000005.1, forward strand.
CTTTAACTATTAAAAATTGAGTATGACCTCCTGAAATTAATAATAATAAATAAGGAAATTTTATTTTTTTTTCTAAGCCAGGACTTAACGCATGTCCTTCCAAATGATTCACTCCAATAAAAGGTTTATTAGAAAATGCGGCGATTGATTTTCCAATATTTAAACCAACAGTTAAACAAACGATCAAACCTGGACCAGCAGTTGCCGCAACACCATCTAATTCATCAATAGAAATTTTACTTTCCTTTAAAGCTGTATCAATAATGTACTCAATATTTTCAAGGTGAGCTCTAGCAGCCAATTCAGGTACAACACCACCAAATTTCTTATGTTCTTCAATCTGACTTGAAACTATATTGGATAAGACGTCCGCAGTTCCTTTGTCATTTTCCCTTATAACTGCAGCAGCCGTTTCATCGCAACTGGTTTCAATTCCAAGAAAAGTTATTTTTTTTGCCATTATATGTCCAATTATTTAAATAGTATAATTTAGATCTTTCAAATATATAATCAATTTATGACTAAAATTACAATCGGTGCCAGAGGAAGCAAACTTTCAATTGCTTATGTTGAAAAAGTGAAAGAGCTTTTAATTCAAAAAAATACTGATTTGAAAGAGGAAAATATAGATTTTAAAGCCATCAAAACTTCTGGTGATATTAATCAAAATGTAAAATTGTCAGAAATAGGTGGTAAAAATCTATTTTGTAAAGAAGTTGAAGAAAAACTTCTAAAGAAAGAAATTGATATTGCTGTTCACTCTTTAAAAGACATGGAGTCTGTAGAAGATAACAACCTTATCATTGGTGCATATATAAAGAGAAATGATTATAGAGATGTAATTTTAAGCAATAAAATTAAAAGCTTAGAAGATCTAAAAGGTAAAATAGTTATTGGCTCAAGTTCTAAAAGAAGAGAATTACAACTGAAAAAAATTAACAAAAATATTTCGGTAACAAGTATGAGAGGGAATATTGATACTAGAATTAAAAAACTTGAAGAAGGTAAATTAGATGGAATAATTTTGGCTGCGGCAGGAGTCAAAAGTTTAAATTTATCTAATAAAATAAGTTTATTTTTTAAAACCGAAGAAGTTTTGCCTGCAGTGGGTCAAGGTATAATAGCTGTACAATGTAATAAAAATAACAACGTTATTAAAAATTTTTTGAGAAATATTAACGATACAGAAACTGAAGTATGCGCAAAATCTGAACGTGCAATGCTACAAACAATTGAAGGTGATTGTGAAACAGCTGTTGGCGGTTTAGCAATAATAGAAAATAATAATCTTAAATTTAAAGCTCAATTATTTTCGGACTCAGGATTGAAAAGTTACGAGTATGAGATGACGGGCAAAATAAGTGAAGCAGTAAATATTGGAAAATCAGCGGGGGAAGAATTATTAAAACTCGCAGGATCCGATTTCAAAAAAAAATGAATATTTTAATTACAAGACCTTTAATAGACTCAGAAGATTTAATGGGAAAGCTTTTTTCTCTAGGACATAAGATTGTTCATATTCCAACATTAAAGATCTCAGCGTCAAATGTTGTCCCAATTGATGCTAAAAAATATGATGCGTTTATTTTTACAAGTACCAACGCTGTTAGAAATTTAAAGTTGAACAATCAAGATACTAGTAAAATATGTTTTTGTGTGGGCTCAATTACAGAAAAGATTGTAAGGTTAAAAGGATATAATAATACAGTTTCTGCAGGTGGAACTGTAAATGCTTTAAAAAATATTATTTTAAATTCGGATCAAATTGATAAAAAAAAATCAATCGCTTATTTTTGTGGGGATTACATTTCTTCCAATCTAGATATTGAACTTAAAAATGATGGATTTCAGGTTGATAAGATTATTAACTATACTTCTGAAAAAATTACCGATCTAAATAAGGAAAATAACAAAATAATAAAAAATCATCCTCCTGACATAATTTTTGTTTATTCTAAAAGAAGCGCTGAAAGCTTCATTGAAATTGTAAAAAAATACTCTCTTAATGGGTTGATGACAGAGTCTAGAGTATTATGTATAAGTGAAAAAGTTCTTAATGTATTTAAAAACTCTGGATGGAAAAAATTAGAAGTTTTCCAACCAGGAGAAGAATTAGAAAAATTGAAAGTTTAAACATATGGAAGTGCTACAAAATTTTAAAAATTTGTTTTTTGATGTGTGGAACAAAGGCATATCTGGAGTTAATATTTCAGAGATAATAATCGCATTACTAATTTTTTTATTTTTTTTATTTTTAAGGGGTGTTTTTTCCAAGTTTGTTGTCAAAAGATTAGAAAATTACGTATCAAAATCTACAAATAATTTTGATAACTCTCTTGTTTTTTCAATGGAGGGGCCAGCAAAGTTCTTTCCAGTAGTTTTAGGATTTTTTGTGTCTACAAGCTATTTAACTGTTGAAACACAAGCTGCTGAATTTTTAAAAACTATCAATCGATCTTTAATAACTATTTTAATTTTTTGGACATTCCATCAAGTTATTGGACCGTTATCGGTGGTTATCAAATCAGTCGGAGGCTTGCTTTCAAAAGATTTAATTAATTGGATTATAAAAGCTATTAAAGTTTTAATTTTTATCTTAGGAGCAGCAGCGGTTCTTGAACTTTGGGGAATAAAAATTGGCCCCATCATTGCTGGTCTAGGGTTATTCGGTGTTGCAGTTGCATTAGGAGCTCAAGATCTATTTAAAAACTTAATTTCAGGCATATTAGTTTTAGTCGAGAGAAGATTTCAAGTTGGAGATTGGATTTACGTTGAGGGAGTAATTGAAGGAACTGTAGAGAGTATCGGCTTTAGATCAACTGTAGTAAGAAGATTTGATAAATCTCTAGCAACGATTCCAAATTTTCAATTTGCTGAAAATGCAGTGATAAATAATACTCAAACCACAAATAGAAGAATTAACTGGATGATTGGTTTGGAATATCGAACTACTAGCGAACAATTAAAAAATATTAAGAAAGAAATTGAAGACTATATTAAAAAAAGCGATGATTTTGTTAAATCCGAAGACACTTTGTTATCAGTTAAAATAGATCAATTTGCTGCAAGCTCTATAGATATTAGACTTATTTGTTTTACAAAAACAAGATACTTTCAAGAGTGGCTTAACGTAAAAGATACATTAGCTCTTGAGATTAAAAACATTGTAGAAAAAAATAAAGCTTCATTTGCATTTCCAAGCACATCGGTTTATGTGGAGAAAAATTCATGAAGTCAGTTTTAATTTTATTCGATAATGTTGTTACACTTTATATTTGGATATTAATCATAAACGCAGTTATAAGTTGGTTAGTTGCTTTTAACATCTTAAACACAGGAAATAGGTTTGTTTATGCAGTTCTTGATTTTTCTTACAGATTAACCGCTCCCGCTTTAAACTATATAAGACGGTTTTTACCTAACTTAGGCTCAATAGACATTTCTCCAGTAATATTAATTTTAGCATTAATGTTTTTAAGAAATTTTGTTTTTGAAATGTTCGCTCCAAGTTTATTTTAATGATGATTATTGATGGAAAAAAAGAAGCTGAAAATTTAAGACAAGATATTAAAAAAGAAATTGACTTATTAAAATCTGAAAATAAAAAAGTTCCTGGATTAACCGTCATTTTAATTGGCGATTTTGCACCAAGTCAGATTTACGTTAAGAATAAAGAAAAAAGCGCGAAAGAGGTCGGAATTAATTCTAATGTTATTAGATATCCAAAAGAAATAACTGAAGAGGAAGTTTTAAAAAAAATTGAAGATCTTAATAATGATACCGATGTTTCTGGTATACTAGTTCAATTACCTTTGCCTTCTCAAATTAATAAGGAAAAAATCATTAAAGCTATAAATCCTAAAAAAGATGTAGATGGATTTCATCCTATGAATGTTGGCAATCTTTCATCTGGTCACGATGCTTTAGTCCCTTGTACACCTCTAGGATGTTTATATTTGATAAAAAAAGTTGAGAAAAATTTATCAGGAAAACATGCGGTTATCATTGGCAGATCAAATTTGAATGGTAAACCTATGGCTCAATTACTTTTAAAAGAGAATTGCACAGTTACAGTTGTTCATTCAAAAACAAAAGATTTAAAACAAGAGTGTTTAAAGGCTGATATTTTAGTTGCTGCAGTTGGAGTAGCTAAGTTAGTAAAGGAAGACTGGGTAAAAAAAAATTCAATAGTTATTGATGTAGGAATAAATAAAGTGGGAGATAAAATTGTTGGGGATGTTGATTTTGATGCTGTAAAGGATAAATCCAAAGCTATAACTCCTGTACCTGGCGGAGTAGGACCAATGACAATTGCTTGTTTACTTAAAAATACCTTAGAATGTTTTAAAGCTCGTTAGACTTTGATTTATCAATTTTTAAGTACTTACTATTTCTAAATCTTATTATTACAGTAGCTAAAGCCACAATTAATATTGCGACCGATATATAAATTAAGTTTGCTGGGTCACTCTCTTTGTCTTGCAATATAATAAATCGGGCTAAAGCTGTTATAGCAATTACTAAAGGATAAGTAATTCTTACTGCTCTTGTTTCCCAATAAGATCTTACCAATCCGATAACTTCTATATAAATGAACATCAAAAGCAGGTCTGCTAACGTAATATTTCTATTTTCGTACATTTCTCTCATCTCTAAAAAAAAAGCGATGATTGTTGAGATAAGGACAACTACAACTGCAACTAGTTGAATATTTCGAATCGAATTGTTCATCTAAATGTATTGTATCAAAAATTTAACCTTTATTTAACTGTTTAGAGTGAAATTTTATAAAATTTTCAACTTTTTTCTTATTAAATGTTTTATTTTCTTCAAATGAAACTTTTTTCATTGAATAGGCTTTGTTTTTTGTTTTTCTTGAAAGAATTGTAATATTTCCCTTGTACAAGCTCAAAACTATTTCACCAGAAACTTGATTTCTTTTTTTATCAACTATTTTTTGAAGTTTTATTCTTTTTTTTGAAAACCAATATCCATTGTAAACTAATTCAGCATACTCAGGCATAACTTTCTCTTTATCGTGCACTGTTTTTTTATCTAAAGTAACTGACTCAATTGCTCTATGTGCTGTATATAACAAAGTTCCACCAGGTGTTTCGTATACACCTCTTGATTTAATACCAATAAATCTATTTTCAACAAGATCCACTCTTCCAATACCATTTTTACCTGCAAGAATATTCAATTTATCTAAAAGTTTATCAGGCCTTAATCTTTTTCCATTTACTGCAATAGGATCACTATTTTTAAAAGTAATTTTAACTTTTGTTTTTTTGTTTGGAGCTTTTTCCGGTGAAATAGTTCTTTGAAAAATAAATTCAGGTGCAGAATTTTTAGGATCTTCTAAAACTTTGCCTTCCGTAGAGGTATGAAATATATTATCATCAACGGAGAAAGGGGGCGCTCCCTTTTTATCTTTAGGAATTGGAATATTATTTTTTTTTGCGTATTTAATTAAGTCTGCTCTAGATTGTAATTTCCATTCTCTCCAAGGCGCTATAGTTTTAATTTTCTTTCCGCCAAAAAAAGCGTAACCAAGTTCAAATCTAACTTGATCATTACCTTTTCCCGTGGCTCCATGTGATACAGCATAAGCTTTAAATTTTTTTGCTATGGCTATTTGTCTTTTAGCAATTAAAGGTCTAGCAATTGAAGTACCAAGTAAATAAACACCTTCGTAAACAGCATGTGCTCTTATCATTGGAAAAACATAATCTTTTACAAAGATATTTTTAAGATCTTCGATTATAATATTTTTTACTCCAAGACGTTTTGCGTTAGTTATAATTTTTTTTCTATTAATTTCTTGGCCAATATCTGAAGTATAAGCAATTACCTCTGCTTTATAATTTTCTTGTAACCATCTTAAAATAATCGAAGTATCTAATCCGCCTGAGTAGGCTAATACAATTTTTTTCATTTAGCCGCAGGTTTTTTTTGCGGTGTTATATGCCTTTGTAAATCCCATCATTGAATAATGATCAGTAGTTTCCGCGCCTTTAATTGTTCTAGCTTTAACGATAAGATTTGTTGCTTTTTTCATTAACTTAATAAAATTTTTTTCTTCTCGATCATCTAACAACCAAGCGAAATTTTTTTGTGAAAAAAAAGAATATCTTTTTTTTCCTGAACTTGCAGTTACAGTAGAGCTTTTATAATCGTGGCCACTTGTAATGCTGACTTCATCTTTGATATTCTCACCAGGTCTAAATGTCACAAACAATTTAGACTGATCTCTTTGAATTGCCCCTGGAGCTCTCTTTGTAGGAACAGTTTGAGCAAAACATATTTTACCTTTTTCCGTCTCAGCAACAAAACTTTCCCAATTTTTATATTTACCAGTTGATCTTGGGGTATTAGCATAGGCGCTAAAAGAAAAGATTACGAGCGTAATTAAAAGAAATATTTTTTTGACCACCATAATTCGTTTTTATACTAAATTAATTTGATTTCAACGCTCGATTAAGGTGATGGATTTGGGTTGTTGTTGTGAATTTCATTCACTCTATCCATCATTTCATCCGTAAATTCTATGTTTATGCTTTCGACATTTTCTTTAAGTTGATCCATTGTGGTTGCCCCAATAATATTACTTGTTACAAATGGTCTAGAATTAACAAAGGATTGAGCTAGCTGAACCATTGTTAGATTATAATCTTTAGCAAGATTAAAATATTTATCATAGGCCTTCATAGCTAAAGGATTTAAATGTCTCTCCCAACCTTTAAAAAGTGCCATTCTTGAGTCTTTAGGCATTTTACCATTCCTATATTTGCCAGATAATCCTCCAGCTGCTAGAGGATAATAAACGAGTAGACCGCATTTCTCTCTTATAGAAATTTCTGACATACCTATTTCGTAAGTTCTGTTGACCAAGTTATATGGATTTTGTACTGACATCATCCTTGGTGCATTTTTATTTTTTGAGATTTCAAGATACCTAGATAATCCATATGGTGTTTCATTAGACATACCGATATGCCTAATCTTTCCACTTTTTATGTATTTTTCTAAAGCTTCAAGTATACTTTCAAAACTATTCCAATTTCCTTCTTTATTATTGAATAGATAGTCTCTTCTTCCAAAGAAGTTTGTAGAACGTTCAGGCCAATGTAGTTGATATAAGTCAATATAATCTGTTTTTAATCTTTTTAAGCTACCATCAATAGCTTCACCAATTTTCTTTTCATCAAAATTATTACCTCCACCTCTAATCCAATTACATCCCGGCCCCGCAACTTTGGAAGCTAAAATAATTTTATCTCTATTTTTTCTTTTTTCGAGCCAATTACCAATCATTATCTCTGTTTTACCGTAAGAGTCAGAAGTTGGAGGCACGGAGTAAATTTCTGCAGTGTCGAAAAAATTTATTCCTTGTGATATTGCGTAGTCCATCTGCTCAAAAGCATCTTTTTCAGTATTCTGAGTTCCCCATGTCATTGTACCGAGGCAAATTAAACTCACATCAATATTTGTGGTCCCGAGTTTTCTAAATTTCATAAAAATTAATATTTATGGGTCATTTTTAGGTCAATTTTTGACTATTGAAAAGTTTTTAAAAAAACATATATATAAAGTATGGAATTTAACAAACAAACATCAACTGTAAAATCATCAACTTCTGAAGCAATTATAGACCAAGGCTTACGTTCTTACATGCTTAAAGTCTATAACTATATGGCTTCTGGTGTTTTATTGACAGGTTTTATAGCTCTAGCATTTTTTAAAATGGCTGTTGTAACTTCAAGCGAAGGACAGATCATTGGTTTAACAAACTTTGGAAATACAATTTACGCTTCGGGACTTAAATGGGTGATCATGTTGGCTCCTCTAGCAGTAGTTTTCTATATGAGTTTTGGAATTGCAAAAATGTCCGCAGCTAAAGCTCAAACAACATTTTGGATATTTGCAGCATTAATGGGTGCATCGCTTTCATCTATATTTTTAATATATACTGGAGCAAGCATAACTAGAGTTTTCTTTATAACTGCTGGAACATTCGGTGCAATGAGTATTTATGGTTATACTACTAAGAGAGATTTAACTAAGTTAGGATCTTTTTTAATGATGGGTCTTTTTGGAATTATAATTGCATCATTGGTAAATATTTTTATGAAATCAACAATGATGTACTTTGTAATATCTATAATTGGTGTTTTAGTTTTTGTAGGTTTAACAGCTTATGACACTCAAAAAATAAAGAATATGTATTTAGTAAGTGATAGCGGAGAGATGATGGGTAAAAAAGCTGTCATGGGCGCTCTAACATTATACTTAGACTTTATAAATCTATTTATAATGCTTTTAAGACTTTTTGGTCAAAGAAGATAATTACTTAACTAATTTTAATTTATTCCAACTAGTTTTACTAATCAGATGATTTAAATTTTCAGATTTTTTGAGAATTGCTCCGTTTTTATCCTTGATGAGATATTTTTCATTAAAATATCTTGGTTTAAGATTCTTTAAAATTCTCAAGACAGGTTTCTCAGAAGCTCTTTGATAAACATCGAACGAAACTTCTTTTATACCAGAAGTAAAAGAATAATCTTTCCATGAACCGTTTGAAACCATCTTTGCATACAAATTCAAGATACTTTGTAATTCTTTTTTAATAAAAAATTTTTCTTTTTCATTTCTTCTAGATTCATTATTAACTACTAATTTTATTTTATTCATAACTTATACCTATTTATAAGCGGCAACTGCATCGCGGTAAAAATTATTGTAATTGGCAACATTCCCCAAACTTTAAAGTTAACCCAAGTTGCCTCAGGCTGAGTTCGCCAGACAACTTCATTTAATAAAGCTAAAAATATAAAAAAATAAGCCCATCTTGAATTCAGTTTTCCCCATCCTTCCTCATTTAATTGAAATGCAGTCTGTAAAAAAAGTTTTAAAAAATTTCTATTAAAAAAAGATTTACTGACAAGAAGAATAGCTGCAAATATTAAATTTACTATTGTCGGCTTCATATAAATAAAAATCGGATTATTAAAATATAATGTTAAACCACCAAATAAAGAAATCACTACAGCACCAATTAGAGGCACATATGGAATTTTTTTTTCAACAAAGTACATGATAGCTACTGCAATTAATGTTGAAATTATTAATGGAGGAATAGCTGCACTTAAGTTATTGCCACTTTTATAGTAAATAGTAAAAAAAATTAATAATGGGCCAAAGTCTGTAATAAATTTCAAAAACGACTTATTCACAAACAATTATTAGCATATAATAAAATTTTATTAAATTAGATATTGATTTCTGAATAAAAATTATTAACTATCTAGTATGGGCGCAAGTAATACAGCTAAATTTTCAATCGGTGAAGTAGTTAAACACAGGCACTTTGATTTTAGGGGTGTAATTTATGATGTGGATTTTGAATTTAATAATTCAGAGGAATGGTATCAGTCTATACCAAAGGAAGTTAGACCAAGAAAAGATCAACCATTTTATCATTTACTTGCTGAGAGCAATGACGTTACTTATGAAGCGTATGTTTCTGAACAAAATCTTCTTTTGGATCAATCAAAAGAACCAGTTAAGCACCCGCTTATAGAAGAAATCTTTTCAGGAAAAAAAGGCTCAAGTTACCACAAAATATCCAACTAATTTTTACTGCCTAAAATTTAACAATTTTTATTCAAACCTCAGACACAGAGAATCTATATAATTTTGGTGTTTTAGCCCAATTGAGGATAAACTTCTTTAGTTATACTCCCTCCTAATTCTCAGTTGGGCCCATAATATAACTTCACATAAAAAAAATATTATAGTAGTTAAAGTTTAATGTTTAAAATTTTAAACTTAAGTAATATATTTTATTGGATTGAGAAATTAATTGGATTTATTAATTCAATCTTTTTTATTTTACTCTTAGTTGCACTTTCCTTTGCTTTAATTTTTTCACCTCCTGATTATTTACAGGGTGATAGTGTAAGAATAATGTATGTACATGTTCCCTCAGCATGGATTGGTTTAGCTTCTTTTTCTTCAATTGCAATATTGTCCATTGCACATTTTATTTTTAAAATTAAAAATATTAAATTAATAACTAAAAGTATCGCTCCAATAGGTCTTATGTTTACATGCTTGGCATTAGTTACAGGTTCTATTTGGGGCCAACCAACATGGGGAACATGGTGGGCTTGGGATGCTAGAATAACATCAATGTTAATCCTCGCTCTTTTTTATATTGGATTTATCTCAACTCACAAATTTATTACAAATGAAAATAAAGCAAACAAAATTTCTAGTATCATTGCGATAATAGGTTTAATAAACATTCCTATTATTAAGTACTCTGTTGATTGGTGGAATACACTTCATCAACCTGCCAGTATCAGGTTAACTGGAGAGAGTTCAATACATTCTTCTATGTTAATGCCGTTATTGTTAATGTTTTTTGTCTTAATATTGTATTGTGCGCTAATTTTTCTAATGAAATACAAGACAGAAATCATTAAAATAAAGAAAAAAAACTTAAAAAGATTATGATTCTAAATTTTTTATCAATGAACAATTATGGTTTATTTGTATGGGGATCTTTCGCAATTACTTTTATTGCGTGCAGTTTTCTTTACTACAAAACACTTAAAACACTTAAAAAGTACGAAAGAGAATTTGCAAGAGAAATTAATGAGCTTTCGTCTGAGCGAAAAAAAGTAGTTATAGAGAATTCAAAAATAGCTTCACAAGTTTTATCCTCATTTAGCAAAACTATTTAAAGCAGTTAATGCTTCCGAAAAAAGTAAAAAAAAGAGCATCACTCTTAGCAATAACATTACTGGTATCAGTAACAGGAATTTTCTTTATACTTCAATCATTAAACAAAAATATTTTATATTTTAAATCTCCTACAGATATAAAAAATAATCAAAATATTAATTATGATAAAAAAATTAGAGTAGGAGGAATGGTTAAAAAAAATTCATTAATAATTAAAGAGGAAGAAATAAAGTTTATAATCACTGATTTTAATAACGAGTTGAATATTAGCTTTAGCGGTACAGTTCCAAACTTATTTTCAGAAGAAAAAGGTGTTGTTGCAGAAGGAAAATTACAAGATAAGACTTTTTTTGTAGCCGATAGAATTTTAGCAAAACATGATGAAAATTATATGCCTCCAGAATTGAAAGATATAATGAAAAAAAATGCTAAGTAATCTAGGAAATATATTATTATTTTTAAATGTAATCTTAAGTTTAAGTATTATTTATAGTGCTAACAAAAATCTAAAAATATCCGGAGAAGTAGACAAGAATATTTTTCAATTAAGTTTAATCCAGAGCACCTCAATAATCATTTGCTTTTTTGTTTTGATAGCTGCTTTTATTATCTCAGATTTTTCTCTAATTACCGTTTATCAAAACTCGCATTCCTTGAAGCCTTTATTTTATAAGATCGCAGGAACGTGGGGAAATCATGAAGGAAGCTTATTGCTTTGGGCCATCATTCTCTCAATATTTTCTTTTTTATTTTTAGTTTATAACAAAAATCACCCAAAAAAATTTAGACTTTTAACTTTAATAATTCAAAATATTTTAATACTTGGTTTTCTTTTTTTTATTCTTTTCAATTCAAATCCTTTTAGTAAAATTTCTCCAATTCCATCAGAGGGTTTAGGTTTAAATCCAATATTACAAGATCCTGCTTTAGCTATTCATCCCCCATTACTTTATGTAGGTTTTGTTGGTGCATCTATTTATTTTTCAGCAGCAATCGCATCACTAATTACTAATTATTCAGAAAAATCATTTTCTCTTTCTATAAAAAATTGGGTTTTAATATCTTGGTGTTTTCAAACACTTGGAATTCTTGTTGGTTCTATATGGGCTTACTATGAATTGGGATGGGGAGGTTTTTGGTTTTGGGATCCAGTAGAAAATGCTTCTTTGTTACCTTGGTTTGCCATGACAGCTTTATTCCATTCATTAATTGTTTTCGAAAAAAGAAACCTATTTTATTTTTGGGTAATAATACTCTGTTTAATTACTTTTACTTTAAGTGTTACAGGAACCTTTTTAGTAAGATCTGGGATTTTAAATTCTGTTCATACATTCGCCAGCGATCCAACTAGAGGGATTTATATATTAATATTTTTAAGTTTGATGATATTTGGATCTATTTTTCTCCTTTTTCAAAAATATAAAAAAGGAAATTATGATTTAAATCGGAACAGTAAAGAAACATTCATTTTAGTTAATAACTGGTTTATGATGTTTTACTTAATTACTGTTTTGCTGGGAACTATCTACCCAATTTTTACTGATGCTTTAACAGATAATAAAATTTCTGTAGGTCCACCTTTTTACAATGCAATTATATTTCCGGTGGTAGTTGTATTTCTCTTATTTATGGCTTTAGGCCCCAAAGCAAAATGGATAAAAAACAAATTTGAAAACATTCGAATTTATTTTCTTATACTAACTGGCGCGATTGGTTTTAATTTAGCAATAATATTTTTCTTTAAGAGCTATTCCCTATTATCTAATTTTATTATTATCAGCGCTCTGTTTTTGATCATTTCCTCTTTAATGGATATAGCCAAAGCTCTTAAAAAAAATAAATTAGATTTTGCTAGAATTATTTCACATACATCATTTGGTTTTTTAGTTTTATTTATTGGTTTGAATGACATTTTCTCTTTGGAAAAAGATTATAATATTAAATTAGGGGAAACAAAAAAATTTGAGAATTACTCTATTCAGCTACAGAATTTAGATTTAAAAAATTATAAAAATTATCAAGCAGTCATTGGAAAATTAGAAATAAAAAATATTAATTCAAATCAAACTAATATTTTAAATCCAGAAATAAGAATTTACGATAAGCCTAAAACCTTAACATATGAAGCAGCTATTAAATCTAGTTTGATTAAAGATTATTATTTAACTATGAGCAATATTGATAGATCGGATTATTACAACATTAAGTTTCAAAAAAAACCATTAATGGCTTGGATTTGGATATCAGTAATTATGATTGTTGTTGGTGGCTCTATAAGACTGTTTAGTAATGAAAAAAATAATTAAAATAATAATTTTATTCATTTTTTTATTTGTTATAGGCGTATTTTATATAAGTCTAACAAGAGACACAAATTATAATACTTCTAGTTTAATAAATAAGGAGGTGCCTGAATTTAAAATTATTTCTTTTGATAATTTAAATTTTTATACAAGAGATGACATTAAAAAAAATAATTATACTCTAATAAATTTTTGGGCGTCCTGGTGTGCACCCTGTAAAATTGAACATCCATTATTAATGAGATTATCTCAATCAAAAAATTTATTTATTATAGGTATAAATTTTAAAGATAAAACTATTCAAGCTGAAACATTTTTAAATGAGTTAGGCAATCCCTATAATGTGTTAGCAAAAGATGTTAACGGTAAGCAATCCGTGAGATTTGGTGTTTTTGGAATACCAGAAAGTATATTGATTAATAATGATCTCATGATAATAAAAAAATTTGTAGGACCACTATCTAATGAAGATTATAATACAATTATAAATATAATAAAATGATTATGAAATTAAATTTTTTTTTATTTTTTTTTATTTTTTTTTCAAAGTTTGCTTTTTCAGCGGAAAAAACAATTGATCCAAACTTAATTCATAAAAATTTGCGCTGCCTAGTTTGCCAAGGACAATCTATCTCAGATTCAAATTCTGATTTTGCTCAGACGGTTAAGCTAGTTGTAAAAGATTTAATAGACGAGGGAAAAACAGAGGAAGAAATTTATGAATTTATGTCAGATAAATATGGTGAATGGATAGTATTTAAACCACAATTAAATATTCAAAATTCGTTATTGTGGATTTTGCCTTATATTGTCTTAATTTTTGGAGGTTTCTTAATTTTTACCTTCTTTAAAAAAAGACAATAAAATTTTAATGGAACCTGTACATACTTAAAATTTAGTTGTATTTTTTACTATGAAATTAAAACAGCTTATTATTTTACTTTTTACTTTGATGGCTTTTAATCCTGTCAACGCTGACCAAAGTGATAAGGATATTTCATTTTATACAGGCACTTTTGATGTTATAGATAAAGAAGGTGATGATAAAACTACTTTGTTTGGAATTGAACATAAAAACCCAAATCTATTTAGAGATACGTTTTTAGGTAAGTTTAAACCTATCACAGGTGGCTTTATGACTGGCAATAACTCAGTCTATCTCTACTCAGGTATTGAGGGACAATATGGATTAGGCCCCTTAAAAATATTACCTAGTTTTACTCCAGGATACTATGAGAAGGGTAGCGGGAAGGATTTAGGAAGCGTTTTAGAGTTTAAAAGTGAAATTAAATTTGGATTAGATATTTTTGAAAATTCAAAATTAAGTTATAGCTATAGCCATATATCAAATAATGATTGGGGTTCTTCAAACCCTGGAACAGATAATCAACAAATAACTTTTTCGAAAAACTTTTAATTATAATGAGCCTACAAGATTGTTATAATTTTGATGATTTTAGAAGATTAGCAAAAAAAAATTTACCAGCACCTATATTTCATTATATCGATGGTGGTTCAGACGATGAAACCACTTTGAAAAGAAATACAGAATCATTCTTAAAATGTGATTTAGTTCCAAATATTTTGGCAAGTGTTGGTGAGCCTGATTTATCAACGAAAGTTTTTGGTCAAAAAATCGATATGCCTTTATTTTTAGCCCCAACAGCGATGCAACGATTATATCATCACGATGGAGATAAAGCATCAGCAAGAGCAGCAGAAAAATTTGGCACGTTTTACAGCATGTCGACTATGGCAACTTCTTCCATTGAAGAGATTGCTAATGTAGCAAGTGGCCCAAAAATGTTTCAACTTTATATTCACAAAGATCAAGGTTTGACTGATAATTTAATTGATAGATGTAAAACAGCAGGATTTAAATCTTTGTGTTTAACTGTAGATACAGTTGTGGCAGGTAATAGAGAAAGAGACCATAGATGGGGTTTTACTACCCCACCAAAATTTACTTTTAAAAGTATTATGAGTTTTGCAATGCATCCTAAATGGGCATTTAATTATTTGACACATAAAAAATTTGAGTTAGCAAATGTTTCTCATTGGACGAAAAAAGGATCTAGTATCGCCAAAGGTGTGATGGAATATATTAATGAACAGTATGATCCTGCGATGAGTTGGAAGGATGCTGAGTATGTTGTAAAAAAATGGGGAGGACCATTTGCATTAAAAGGTGTTATGTCGGTCGAAGATGCTAAAAAAGCTATCGATATCGGAGCTTCCGCAATTATATTATCTAATCATGGAGGGAGACAACTTGACGGATCAAGGTCACCTTTCGATCAACTACCGGTGATTAAGGAAGCTGTAGGAGACAAGCTGGAGATTATTTTAGACGGAGGGATAAGAAGAGGCACTCATATTTTAAAAGCTTTATCATTGGGTGCAACTGCTTGTAGTTTTGGAAAAGGCTTTTTATTTGCTTTAGGTGCCGGCGGTCAAGCTGGAGTTGAACAAATTTTAAAAAGAATGAGAGAAGAAATACGAAGAGATATGATTTTATTAGGCTGTAAAAGTGTAAAAGAGCTTAATAGTTCAAAAATTGCATATAGGTGATGCAATTTAGGCGTTTGAAATTTTAAAAAAATTTTAATAAAATTTTATTATGAAATTAGCAAAAAATTTAGAACGATTAGGAACCGAAACAGCTTTTAGTGTTTTAGCGGAGGCTAAAAAACTTGAGGCTCAAGGAAAAGAAATGATCCATTTAGGTTTGGGTCAACCTGACTTTAAAACACCCCAGCATATTATGGATGCAGCAAAAAAAGCAATCGATGATGGACACCATGGATATGTTTTAGCGAACGGTATTACAGAATGCAGACAGGCCGTTTCTAGAAAAATAAAAAGTTTATACAAAAAAGATGTGGATCCGGAAAGAATTATGATTATGCCGGGAGGGAAACCCACAATGTACTATGCAATTCAAATGATCGGAGAACCTGGTGCAGAAATTGTTCATCCAACACCTGGATTTCCAATTTACGAGTCGATGATAAATTATACTGGAGCTAAAGCTGTTCCCTATGATTTAACAAAAGAAAAAGATTTAAAGTTTGATCCAGAAAAAATTTTATCTTCAATTACTGATAAAACAAGATTAGTAATTATAATTAATCCAAATAACCCAACAGGTAGTTTTGTGGAAAAGTCCGCAATAGATTTTCTTGCTGAAGGGTTAAAGAAACATCCTCATGTTTATATATTAAGCGATGAAATTTATAGTAGACAAATTTTTGATGGAAAAGAAATGCCTACATTTTTTAATTATCCTGATCTTCAAGAAAGATTAATTGTCTTAGATGGGTGGAGCAAAGCTTATTCTATGACAGGTTGGAGAATGGGTTGGAGTGTGTGGCCAGAAAAATTAATTACGCATGTCACAAAATTAGCAATTAACAGTTTTTCTTGTGTAAATGCGCCTTCACAATTTGCTGGCATTGCAGCACTAGACGGACCTGATGACTCAATACATCACATGATGGAAAAATTTGATCAAAGAAGAAAATTAATTCACAAAGGACTAAACGATTTACCGGGAGTTACTTGTAGTATGCCTGGAGGAGCTTTTTATGCTTTTCCAAATGTAAGCGGAACAGGAATGAGCGGATCTGAATTTTCAAAAAAATGTATGCATGAGGCTGGTGTGGCAATTGTTCCTGGAACAGCTTTTGGTAAGACATCTGTTGATTTTGTACGTTTTAGCTTTGCAGCCTCTCAGGATAATATACAAAAAGCACTAGATAAAATATCAAAAATGCTTAAGTAAGGTAACTTATGAGTAGTTTACAAATGCCAAAAGTCGACAGTTCAATTTTATCAAAAAAAAATAAAATTGTTTCTGATATAGGAAGAATAATTAATCCA
Source organism: uncultured Pelagibacteraceae bacterium (assembly GCA_902623395.1). Classification (GTDB taxonomy): domain Bacteria; phylum Pseudomonadota; class Alphaproteobacteria; order Pelagibacterales; family Pelagibacteraceae; genus Pelagilacustribacter. The sequence goes on from CACNTN010000005.1 coordinate 83,006, forward strand.
AAAAATGTTCTTTCACACCCTGATGAATTAAGACCTTTTGAAACTGATGGCTTAACAGCTTACAGACAAATGCCTTTAGTTGTAGTTATGCCTGAGACTGTAGAGGAAGTTAGTAATGTATTAAAATATTGTAATGATAATAAAGTTAAAGTAGTTCCAAGAGGAGCTGGAACTGGTTTATCGGGTGGATCGTTGCCTTTAGAAGATTGTGTGCTAATGGCGATGGGAAAATTTAATAAAATTCTTGAAATAGATTATGAAAATAGATGTGTTGTAACACAACCTTGTGTAACAAATTTGGCAATCACTCATGCTGTTCAAGATAAAGGATTTTACTATGCTCCAGATCCTTCAAGTCAAATTGCATGTTCTATAGGTGGAAATGTAGCTGAAAATTCCGGAGGCGTGCACTCATTAAAATACGGAGCTACAACAAATAATCTTTTGGGTATCGAAGTTGTGCTCATGGATGGAACAATTACTAAATTTGGCGGTAAGGCAATGGACTCAGAAGGTTATGACTTTTTAGGTTTAATGACTGGATCAGAGGGTTTACTAGGAGTTATAACAGAAGTAACAGTAAAAATTCTTAAGTCACCAGAAATCGTGAAGGCTGCTCTAATCGGTTTTCCTACTATTGAAGATGCAGGAAATTGTGTAGCAGAGATAATAGCAGAGGGATGTATACCTGCAGGGATGGAAATTATGGACAAAGCCCTAACAAAAGCGACAAATGATTATTCGAAGGCAGGATATCCAACAGATGCAGAGGCAATGATGATTGTTGAGTTTGATGGAACTGAGCATGAAGTAGAGGCTTACATTGAAAAAGCAAAACAAATAGCTGAAAAAAATAATTCATCTAGTTTAAAGGTAAGTAAATCTAATGAAGAGAGATTAAAATTTTGGGCAGGTAGAAAAGCAGCTTTTCCTGCATGTGGAGTTTTAGCTCCAGATTATATGTGCATGGACGGTTCAATACCGAGAGGTAAACTTGCTGAAGTTCTTAGAGAAATCACGAGACTATCAAAAAAATATGATTTACCAGTTGCAAACGCTTTTCATGCAGGAGATGGAAATCTTCATCCATTAATTATGTTTGATGCAAATGATAAAGAGTCTTTGAAAAAATGTGAAGAATTTGGAGCTGATATATTAAAATATTGTGTGAAGGTAGGTGGAGCTCTTACAGGTGAGCATGGCGTAGGAATAGAGAAAAGAGAATTAATGTGTGAGGCTTTTAACGATAAAGACATTCAGCAGCAACTCACCATTAAAGTTGCTTTAGATCCAAATTCATTATTAAATCCAGGCAAAGTTTATCCAATACTTAGAAAATGTGCTGAGGAAGGGAGAGTTCACGTCCATGGAGGAAAAACAAAATTTCCAGACATCCCTAGATTTTAGCCAAAATGTTTTTAAACCATCTACTAGAGAAGAAATTGTAGAGATCGTAAAAAATTGTTACAAAAAAAGTATTCCTTTAGAAATAAGCGGTTTACAATCAAAAAATAAAATTGGTAGAAATTTTCAAGCTGAGAAAACTTTAGATCTTTCAAACTACAAAGGAATAATAGAATACAAACCTGAAGAACTTTATATTAAAGTTAAGGCGGGTACTCCTATAAGTGAAATTGAAGAAGCACTTAAAAAAAATAACCAACAATTAGCGTTTGAGCCTAATGACTTTGGTTATTTATTTTCAGGTGAAAGCAACAGTGGTTCGATTGGGGGAGTGGTTGCTTGTAACTTTGCTGGATCAAGAAGATTTAAAGTTGGAAGCGTTAGAGATCACCTTCTTGGTTTTCAAGGAGTTAATGGAAAAGGTGAAACGATAAAATCAGGTGGAACAGTTGTAAAAAACGTAACCGGCTACGACTTGTGTAAGATATTATCTGGATCCTTTGGAACACTTACAGTTTTAACAGAAATATCAATTAAAGTTTTACCAAAACCAGAGATTAGTAAAACACTAATTATAAAAAATCCTCATCTTAAAAAAGCACTTGATTATTTAGGACAATCTTTATCATCATCAACCGATCCCTCTGGAGGCGTTTTTTATCCGGATTATTTTGGAAAAAATTTCATTTTAAATGATCTTACACATGATGGAGGCTTGACTGGTATAAGAATAGAAGGTCCTATGAACTCAGTTGACCAGAGGGTTAATAGACTTTCAAAAGAATTAGCTCTTATTGATAAAGAGTTTTCAGTTTTAGATAGCGTCCAAACAGAAATTTTTTGGAATAAAACAAAAAACTTAGAAGTTTTTAAAAATTCAAAAAGTAATTTAATAAGAATAGTTGTACCTATAAGTGAAACGTTACAAGTTATTCAAAAGCTTAAAAAAGATGATTTAAATTATTTTATTGACTGGGGCGGAAGTCTTATTTGGATGGCGTTTGACCACTTAAATTCTAAAATCCTTTCAGAAATAAAGGAAATAACCAAGAGTCACCAAGGATACTATACATTAATTAAAATAGAGGATGATTTTAAAGCCTCTGCCGACATTTTTACAATAGATCCAATTAAGTATAAAATCAGTGAAAAAATAAAAAAAAGTTTTGACCCAAAAAGAATTTTTAACCCGGGTAAAATGTATACAGGAATTTAAATGCAGACATCATTTACAGAAAACCAATTAAAAGACAAAGATAACAAAACCAGTGAAACAATAATAAGAAAATGTGTTCACTGCGGAATGTGTAATGCAACTTGCCCAACTTACGGAATTAATGGAGAAGAATTAGAAGGTCCAAGAGGAAGAATATATCTAATAAAAGATATGTTAGAGAATAAAAAACCTGCTACCAAACAAATTGCAAAACATATTGATAGCTGCTTATCATGTTATTCTTGCATGACGACTTGCCCATCAGGCGTAAACTACATGCACCTCATCGATCATGGGAGAAATTATGTTGAAGAAACTTATAAAAGACCTTTCTTTGATAGATTGTTTAGAAATATACTTTCGTTCGTATTACCAAGACCAAAAGTATTTTTATTAATGGCTTTGTCTTCTAAAATTATTAAACCTTTTAGTTTTTTATTTCCAAAATTCCTCAAAAACGCATTAAGTTTAATGCCAGATAAAATACCTTCCAAGAAATTAAAAGAAAAAAAAGTTTATGAAGTTACGAAAGGTAAAAAAATTTCAAGGGTAGCACTATTAACTGGATGTGTTCAAAGAGTAATCTCACCTGAAATAAATGAGTCGACAATTAGACTTTTAAATAGACATAATGTTGAAGTTGTTGTGATGCCCGATATCTATTGCTGTGGTTCTTTAAATCATCATTTAGGTAAACAAAAATTAGCACACGAGTCTTTTAAAAATAATATAAATAGTTGGTATGATGAATATCTTAGTAATGGTTTGGATGCGATTATTAGCAATACCTCAGGCTGTGGTACAACTTTAAAAGATTACGGACATATTTTTAAAAATGATAAAGATTTGAAAAAAAAAGCAAAAAAAATTTCTGAGTTAACAAAGGACATCACCGAGTATCTTGATGAGAATTTAAAGTTAAATATAAATATAAACACTGAGAAAAAATATAAAATTGCTTATCATTCAGCATGTTCGATGCAGCACGGACAAAAAGTTCATCAACAACCTAAAGATTTAATTTCAAAAACTGGTAATGAGGTTTTAGAAATACCGGAAGGACATTTGTGTTGCGGATCTGCTGGAACATACAATATTCTTCATCAAAAAATGGCAACATCGTTATTAAAAAATAAAGTCAAAAATATTGAAAAAATTTCTCCTGATTTTATTTCAACTGGTAATATAGGCTGTATGACGCAAATTTCATCTGGAACTAGAATTCCTATTATTCATACAGTTGAATTACTTGATTGGTTCACAGGAGGACCGAAACCATATAAATTAAATAATTTCTAAAATGAAAAAAAAAATTTTTGTTACTAGAAAGCTCCTTAAAGAAAACGAGGAGAAGCTTCAAAGCTTATTTGAAGTGACTTTAAATAAAGATGACAAAATTTATACGCCTCAAGAAATTATTGATGGATCTAAAAATTATGATGGAATCTTAAGTTCGGTTACTGATCCAATTAATGCTGATACTATATCTAAATTATCAAGTTCCATTAAAATTATCGCTAACGGTGCAGTTGGTTTTGGAAATATAGATATTCTAGCTGCTAAAGCAAAAGGAATTACAGTTACAAATACTCCTGATGTTTTAACTGACGCCACAGCTGACATCCAAATATTACTTTTATTAGGAGCGTCTAGGAGAGCTTATGAGGGTCGTATTGCGGCCGAAACTCAAAATTGGAAATGGTCTTTTGATTTTTTATTAGGAAAACAAATGTCAAATAAGAGATTAGGAATTCTTGGAATGGGCAGGATAGGTAGAGCGGTAGCTAAAAGAGCAAAGGCATTCGGTATGGAAATACATTATCATAATAGATCTAAACTTTCCTCTGACTTAGAAGATGGTGCAATTTATCACAAAGATATAAAAAGTCTGTTCGAAAAAAGTGAATTTTTATCCATTAATTGTCCCGCTACCCCAGAAACAAAAAACTTAATTAATAGAGAAACGTTGAGTTATTTAAAAGAGAATACTGTTATTGGAAACGCAGCTAGAGGGGACGTAGTTAACGATGACGCTATGATCGAAGCTTTAAAAAACGGTACAGTCTTTGCATATGGATTAGATGTTTACAATGGTGAGCCAAAAATTCATCCTGAATATTTAAAATTGAAAAACATTTTTTTATTACCTCATCTGGGTAGTGCGACCAAAAGAACAAGATGGGATATGGTTTACCGAGCAACAAAAAATTTAGAAGATTTTTTTTCTGGCAATAAACCTCAAGATCAAGTGAATTAGCACACCTGTAGATTGAATCTGCAACTTAAAATAATTCTAAAAATATCGAGACTCTGATTTGAGTTTATGCTTAAATCTTTAAGTTAATTAACTAACGGAGGACATATGTCAAAAAAAATAAAAGGAGTAAAAACTCCATCAAGACGTAAGTTCTTTAAAGCAGCAGCAGCTACGGGAGCTGCAGCGGCAGCAACAGTTGCAATGCCAAACATTGCTCTTGGTGCTCCTCAAACTTTAAAGATGCAAGCGGCTTGGCCGTCAGGCGCTAACATTTTCTTTGAAATGGCTGGCGACTACGCAAAAATGGTAAGCGACATGTCTGGAGGTGAATTAAAAATTGATCTTCAGCCAGTTGGAGCTGTAGTAAAAACTTCGGAAATTGGACAAGCAGTAAGTTCAGGTGTACTTGATATGGGTCACTGGGTAACAGCTTATTGGTATGGAAAAAATCCAGCAGCTTCTCTATTCGGTACTGGTCCGTCATACGGAATGTCATCTCAAGAGATAATGGGATGGATAGAGTATGGTGGAGGTAGAAAACTTTATGATGAAACACTTGCGAAAGTTGGTTTCGACTATATTGGTTTCTTCCATATGCCAATGCCTGCACAGCCTTTTGGATGGTTCAAGAAGAACGTAACAAAAGTATCTGATGTTAAAGGTATGAAGTACAGAACAGTAGGTTTAGCTACTAACGTATTAACAGCAATGGGAATGGTTGTAAGACAATTACCAGGTGGTGAAATTCAGCCTGCAATGAAGACAGGTTTGATTGAAGCTGCTGAGTTTAACAATCCAACATCAGACTCTCAGTTTGGTATGCAAGACGTTTCTAAGCATTATCACTTAGGAAGCTTCCACCAATCACAAGAGATGTTTGAAATTCCAGTAAATAAGAAGACATTTAATGGATTATCGCCTAAGCATCAGGCTATTCTTAAAAATGCTGCTTATGCTGCAAACAGTGATAACTACTTTAAAGCATTAGTAAGATACTCTGCTGACTTATCAAAATTGATGAACCAGCACAAAGTAAATGTGTATCAAACATCTGATGCGATCTTGGCTCAACAGTTAAAAGGTTGGGATAAAGTAATCGGAGATTTCAATAAGAAAGATCCATTCTTTAAAAAGATTGTAGACTCACAGAAGAAATACGCTAAGAGAGTTATGAAGTACTTACTCATGAACCAACCTAATTATAAGTTGGCTTACGAGAATGAATTCGGCTCTATAGGCAAAGTTAAAATTTAATTATATTTTAAATGTAAAAAGGGGGCGATTTTTCGCCCCTTTTTTTATGGAAATAACAAAAAAATTAGAATAGTTTAAAATTTCATGAGGGGATTTATTCATTTTGCAGATACCTTAAGCACTTCCGTTGGAAAGGCATTTTCGTGGTGTATCGTAATTTTAATGGGCGGGACTTGTTATGAAGTTGTAATGGCATATGCTTTTAACGCTCCTACGTTATGGAATTTTGATTTCAGTTTACAAATGTACGGTGCGATTTTTATGATGGCAGGTGCTTATACTTTATCTACAGAGGCTCATGTTAGAGGTGATGTAATTTACAGACTTTTTAAACCAAGAACACAGGGTTACATTGACTTAGTTTTATATTTTATATTTTTCTTTCCAGGTGTGCTTGCACTTGCATTTTATGGTTACGAATATGCGGCATTAGCTTGGAAGATAAAAGAGACAAGTTGGAATAGCCCAGCACAAATTCAAATTTACATGGCTAAATCTTTAATTCCTGCTGCGGGAATTTTATTAGTCATTCAAGGGATCAGTGAAGTTTGCAGAGCAATCATTTGCATTCAAACAGGACACTGGCCTGCAAGAATGGTAGTAGCAGAGGAAACAGAAAAAATGTTAATGAGAACTTCACAAGACGAGGATCAAAAAGATGTTATTTAGTTTAACAAATCCTGAAATAGCAATTTTAATGATGGGAATATTCCTATTTGCAGTGCTACTTGGATTCCCAATAGCATTTACATTAATGGCAATGGGGGTTGGTTTTGGTTATTACGCTTACTTTGATCCGACAAGGATGGAACACCTTCTTGATAATAGAATTTTTCAATTATTTGTTCAAAATACTTACACTGTTATGGATAATACAGTTCTGACAGCGGTCCCACTCTTTTTATTTATGGGATACCTGGTTGAACGAGCAGGGATAGTATCCAGATTGTTTTTCGCAATTAGATTAGCTTCACACAGACTACCAGCCTCAATGGCAGTAGCTGCATTAGTTACATGTGCATTATTCTCTACAGCAACTGGAATTATCGGTGCTGTCGTTACTTTAATGGGGCTTCTAGCCTGGCCTGCGATGATCAGAGCTGGATATGACAAAAAATTTGCTTCTGGTGTAATTTGTTCAGGAGGTTGTTTGGGTATTTTAATTCCACCGAGTATTATGTTAATCGTTTACTCTGTAATTGCCCAACTTTCTCCTTTGAGGTTATTTGCTGCAGCAATTTTTCCAGGATTATTATTAGCAGGATTATATATAGGTTATGCAGTAACTTTAGCTTATTTTAATCCTTCGATCGCACCAAAACCACCAAAAGAAGATATTCCGCCAAGATCAGTTATTCTAAAAGAGGTAATGGTTTCTTTCTTACCACTTTTTTCTCTAATAATTTTAGTTTTAGGGACTATTTTAGGTGGGCTTGCAACTCCTGCAGAAGCGGCAGCTGTTGGAGCATTTGGGGCATTAGTACTTTCATATTTTTATAAAACACTTAAGTGGAAAAATTTTAAAGAGTCGGTATTTTTAACTGCAAAAACGACTGCCATGATTATGTGGTTGTTTATAGGGTCATGGACCTTTGCTTCTGTTTTCTCTTATTTAGGTGGACACGAAGTATTTGAACATTTCTTTAAATCAATGAATCTACAACCTTGGCAGTTCTTGGTTATTACACAAATAATAATTTTCTTACTGGGTTGGCCATTAGAGTGGACAGAGATATTAATCATTTTTGTACCGATATTTTTACCTTTAGTGGCATTTTTTGAGGTTAACCCTTACTTTTTTGCAATGTTAATTGCTTTAAATTTACAAACTTCATTTTTAACTCCACCCATGGCAATGTCCGCGTACTATTTAAAGGGTGTACAAAGTAAAAATGTAGAGTTAATGGAAATATTTAAAGGTATTATGCCTTTTCTAGGTATAGTTATATTAGCTATGTTTTTAATGTACCTCTTCCCAGGAATAGCTCTTTGGTTGCCAGATACATTATTTGCTAATTAACAAATTTAAATGATAGACGTTACATCTTCAAATGCTTACGAGTTATCCCAAAAACTTCATTCAGGTGAAATATCATCCGTAGATCTTTGTACAGCTTATTTAGATAGAATAAAAAAATTTGAAAAAGATGTTCAAGCTTGGCAGTTTATAGATAAAAAACTTTTAATAGAAAAAGCTGAAGAAGCGGATACTTACAGAAAATCTGGAAAACCACTAGGGCCATTGCATGGTATGCCAGTTGCAATAAAAGATATTATAGGAACGTATGATATGCCAACTGAATGTGGAACTGTTTTTAGAAAAAAAATGTCTAACTCACAGGACTCTGAAATTGTAAACTTACTAAAAAATTCGGGTGCAATTATAATGGGTAAGACTGTTACTTGTGAACTTGCATACATACATCCTTCTAAAACTAAAAATCCACACGATTACTCTAGAACACCAGGAGGGTCGTCAAGTGGATCAGCAGCTGCAGTTGCAGCTCATATGGCGCCCTTGTCTGTTGGTTCTCAAACTGGAGGCTCAGTAATTAGGCCAGCATCATATTGTGGAGTAGTTGGTTATAAACCTTCTTATGGACTAATCTCAAGAAATGGTGTCCTAAAAGTATCAGATAAATTGGATACAATGGGTGTATTTGGTAAAACTGTTAAAGATGTTGCTTTGCTTGCTAAGTCACTAATTAGAAAAGATTTACACGATCCCTCAACGGTTTATTTTGCTGCTGAAAAAATGGTGGAGGAATGTGAGAAAGGTCCTGTTTTTGACCCTAAGTTTATTTTTTACAAAACAAAAAATTGGAAAAATATTAACAAGAAATCTCAACAGGCTTTTGAATTTTTAATTAAAAATTTTAAAAAGAATATTGAGGTATTTGATACACCATCATATTTTGAAGATATTCCAAAGCATCATCAAATAATTCATGAAGTTGATATGGCAAATAATTTTCAGGTTTATTATAAAAAAGATAAAACAAAACTATCAAAAGAAATGAGAGAAGCTATTTCCAGAGGATTAAAATACACGGCAAAAGAATATGGAGATGCTGCAGATTTTATGAAACAAAGTTATGAGTCATACAAAGAAGTTTTTGAGGACTATCATGGAATTATTACTCCTTCATCAAGCGGAGTAGCAGATAAGGGATTGAAATCGACAGGTAGCGCAGACTTTCAAAAAATTTGGACATACCTTGGATTACCCACAATTTCCTTACCTTTACTTACAGGTGAAAATGACCTACCATTAGGCGTCCAGGTAGTTGGCGACAAACTTGATGACTTAAGATTCTTGGGAACAGCGAACTGGCTAGAGAAAAATTGCAAAGATGAAGGATAAAGTTACAATAATTATTGGAGTTGCACTCTGTACGTTTTTTTTAATTGGTCTAGCTACGACATTAACTAGATCAATGATGATAGGTTTTTTTGATGTGCTTCCTGTTTACATTTTAATGGGCATGGTAATTGTAATGATGTTTTATGAAGCCTTCATTGACAAAAAATAATAGTTACTTTCCTTATTTATTATTATTCATTCAGCCAATTTTTATGGCAACAAATATTATTGTTGCGCGTGGGGGAGTAGAATATGTGCCTCCGGTATCTTTAGCTTTTTGGCGATGGCTAACTGTGTTTTTAATATTATTACCTTTTTTCTATGGTGAAATTCTCTCGAATAAAAAATTTATTAATAAAGAGTTCTGGAAACTGTTTTTCCTTGGGTCGATGGGTTGTGGTGTTTGTGGTGCATTTCCTTTCATAGCTGGAATGTCAACTACGATGGCGAACATGGGTATCATTTATACATCATCACCAGTTTTTATAATTATTTTATCAGTTATGTTTTTCAAAGATAAAATAAATTCTTCAAGAATTTTAGGTTTAGTTTTATGTTTAATTGGTGTGCTTACAATTATTAGTAAAGGAAACTTAGATTTATTAATAAATTTTAAATTTACATCTGGCGACTTATGGATGATTGGTGCAGCTATGGGCTGGGCGATCTATTCCATTTATCTTTTAAATTGGAAAAGTAAATTTAGTTTAATGGCTAGATTTACTTTAATAGCAATGTTTGGGGCTATATCTTTGTTTCCTTTTTATATTTTAGAAGAGGTTTTTTATTTTAATACTAGCTTCAACGATAATTTCATATTTTGGGTATTGTTCGCAGCAATATCGCCAGGCATCATTGCTTTCACTTTATATACTAAAGTGCAAAAATACCTGGGCGCTTCATTAACTGGTTTTACCCTTTATATTTTTTCAATTTATTCAGCAATTTATGGCATTATACTTTTTGATGAAGCTCTTTTAAATTTTCACTATTTTGGAGCAGCATTTGTTTTTGCTGGTGTATATTTAGCAAGGAAGATTAAATCATGAAATATTTTTATCTAGCAGCAAGCTCAATAATATTAGCTTACATTGGAATAACTATCTTTATATATTTTTATCAAAGAAATTTATTATATCACCCCAGTGAAAATAATTATTTAAACGACAAAATTACTTTTGAATACAAAGAATTGTTTATCAATACAGATGAAAATATTTCACTTAAATCTTGGTTTATAAAAAAAGATTTATCTAAATTTAAAACCATACTTTTTTTTCATGGAAATGCTGGAAATCTCTTGAATAGAGTTCATAAACTTAATGAGCTTAATAAACTTGATGTAAACATTTTATTGATTTCATGGAGAAGCTTCAGTGGAAATAAGGGCAAACCCTCAGAGAAAAATCTCTATCACGATGGTAATAGTGTAGTTGAATGGCTAAATGAACAAGGAATAAATAAAAATGATATTATTCTATATGGAGAGTCTTTAGGAACTGGTGTAGCTACTGAACTAGCCTCAAATTATAAATTTGCTGGAGTTATCCTAGAATCTCCATTTACTTCAATAGCTGATGCAGCAAAAATTTATTATCCATACTTACCGATTAACTTACTGCTTAAGGATAGATATGACTCTAAAAATAAAATCAAAAAAATTAATTCTCCAATTTTAATTATGCATGGAAAAAAAGATAATATTGTACCCCAAATAATGGGACTAGAACTTTTTGAAAAAGCTAATAACCCTAAGTTTGGTTATTTTCCTGATAATGATGATCACATGATGGAGTATAACGAAGAACTACTCTCTACGATAAAAAATTTTATTAATAAACTTTAATTTTCAATTCCTAACAAAGCTTTTGAAAAATATTCAGCATTAAAAGGTTGTAAATCAGTTTCCTTCTCACCCATTCCAACAGCAACAATTGGAAGTTTAAATTTTTTACAAATTGCTAAAACAACTCCTCCCTTAGCAGTACTATCAAGTTTAGTAATAATTAAACCTGTCAAATCATGTATCTTACTAAATTCTTCAACTTGATTAAGTGCATTTTGTCCTGTAGTTGCATCTAAGACAAGAATTACTTCGTTAGGATATGAAGGGTCAATTTTTTTAAGGACATTAATAATTTTTTTGTACTCTTCCATTAAATTCTTTTTATTTTGAAGTCTTCCCGCTGTATCAATCAAAGCTACATCAATTTCATTTTTTTTTGCAAATTCAGCAGTCTTAAAAGCTACAGAGGCTGGATCACTATTGATTTCAGATTTAATAATATCAACTTTGACTTTCGCAGCCCAAACTTGTAATTGATCTATGGCAGCTGCTCTAAAAGTATCCGCAGCTCCAAAAACTACAGATCTATTATTGTCTTTGAAATACTTCCCAAGTTTTCCGATACTGGTTGTTTTTCCAACTCCGTTTACCCCGGATACAACTATTACAGCAGATTTTGCGTTTCCCATCAGGCTAAGATCTTTTTCATACTTTTGAAGATTAATTGCTAATTTATCCGCTATCAGTTTTAAAATTTCTTTATGATCTTCTAACTTTTTATCAACTTTGAAGTTCTCAAAATCTTTTCTTAGTTCTTTTGCAACTTCTACTCCCGCATCAGAGGTTATAATTAATTCTTCAAATTCTGCAAGAACAGTCTCATCAATTTTTTTTTTGGAAAATATATTTTTAAAACCGGCAGAGAGCCCGTCTGAACTTTTACCTAATCCTATTTTAAATTTATTAAATAAACCCATTTAGATTTCAAGGCTAGTATATTTTATTTCTGAAACTGGACCTCTCATAAATATATTGAGATCTGCATCCACTTTAATATTTAAACTTCCTTCTTCAAATTTAATATTGATATCATTTTTAGTTAACTTCTTGATAAAGGCTGCAACAGCAGTAGCACAAGCAGCTGTTCCACATGCTTTTGTTAATCCTGCACCACGTTCCCAAACACTGACTGTAATATTATTTTCGTCATCTATTTGAGCAAAAGTTACATTAGTTCGGTCAGGAAATAATTCATGAGTCTCTATTTTTGGTCCTAATATTTTTAGATCGTATTCAAAACAATCTTTTACAAAAAAAATTATATGAGGGTTCCCCACGTTGAGGCTAAATCCATTGGTAAATTTTTTACCATCAACATTTAGAGTTATATTTTTGTGATCTAACTTTTCTTTTAATGGAATTTTATTCCACTCAAATACAGGTTTCCCCATTTCCAGTTGAACATCTGACTCTCCAACAATTTTCGCATTAAGTAATCTATTATTTGTTTTTAATTTAATTTCTTTATTGTTTAAATCTTTGCTTAATAAGTAAGCCACACACCTACTTCCATTTCCACATGCACTTACCTCGCCTCCATCTGAATTAAAAATGGTTATGGGAAAAGTATTATTAATTTCTTTTTCAATAAATATAATTTGATCAAATTCAATATTACGATGAAAAGACTTTATATTTCCCAAATGAATTATTTTTTCTTTAGGTATATTTATGGATTTTTCTCTTCTATCTATGATAATAAATCTATTACCTAAACCATCCATTCTAAAAGCTTTAATCAAAGGCATATAAGTAGATTAGTATAATTATTCATTGACTTTTAAAACCCCAAATTGTAGTTTCCTCGAACTTTCCGCAAATACTTAAGTTTTTGCGGTGCTCTTGAAAACAAGAGTGTCGACACTAGTCAGCGAAGGTTCGCCCACTAGTGCGATAGGTGTTGGACGTTATTAAAATGTTTGAAAATTTAACAAATAAATTAGAAAATATTTTTTCTAAACTAAAAAGTGCTCCTTCCTTAACGGAAGAACAGGTAGATTCTGGCTTAAAAGAAATACGCTTAGCTTTATTAGAGGCTGACGTAGCGCTGCCAGTTGTTAAAGATTTCGTTGAAAATGTAAAACCAAAAGCTATTGGCCAGGAAATCATAAGATCAACTTCACCTGGTCAAATGATAGTAAAGATTGTTTATGATGAACTAGTAAACATACTTGGTTCAAAGAATGAGGAGATTAATCTAAAAGCAGTTCCACCAGTTTCTATATTATTAGTAGGTTTACAAGGGTCAGGAAAAACAACTTCAGCCGCTAAATTAGCTAAGTTAATCGAAAAAAATCATAAAAAAAAAGTTATGCTTGTAAGTCTAGACGTTTACAGACCTGCTGCTCAAGAACAATTAAAATTATTAGCAGAAAAAAATAATATACAAAATTTACCGATTATAGAAAAACAACAACCTATTGATATTACTAAAAGAGCACTCAACGCTGCAAATCTAAGTGGTTCAGACGTTATAATTTTTGATACCGCTGGTCGAACACAAATAGATTTACCTATGATGTCCGAGATTAAACAAATTAAAGATTTAACAAAACCAGCCGAAACTATTCTAGTTGCTGACTCCTTAACTGGTCAAATAGCTGTAAACGTTGCAAAAGAATTTGATACAGCAGTCAACCTTTCATCAATTATTTTAACCAGAGTTGATGGAGATGCACGAGGTGGAGCCGCGTTGAGTATGAAACACATCACTGGCAAACCTATAAAATATATTGGTGTTGGAGAAAAAGTTTCTGACTTTGAAATGTTTCACCCTGACAGGTTAGCTAATAGAATTCTTGGTATGGGCGATGTGGTTACGCTTGTTGAAAAAGCAGCGCAAGATTTAAGTGAAGAAAAAATTAAAGAAACTGAGGAAGAACTTAAACGAGGTATTTTTACAATGGACTCTTATCTTTCACAATTGAGACAAATGAAAAAAATGGGTGGCATGGAAGGAGTTATGTCGATGTTACCTGGTGTAAATAAAATGAAAGCTAAAATGGATCAAGCTAACATAGATGAAAGAATGCTCATTGAAAATGAGGCTATCATTTTATCTATGACAAAAAATGAAAAAGAAAATCCAAAAATCATTAGTGGTTCTCGAAGAAAAAGAATTTCCCAAGGCGCTGGAGTAGATGTTTCCAAAATAAATAAGTTACTTAAACAATTTAAAATGATGTCAGATATGATGAAAAAGATGTCTCAAGGAAAAAAAATTCCATCTGGAATGATCCCAGATGAAATGCTCAATAAACTAAAATGAAAGGTAAAACATGTTAAGAATAAGACTATCAATGGGAGGAGTAAGGAAAAGACCGATATACAAAATAGTTATCGCTGATGGAAGATATCCACGAGACGGTAAATTTATTGAAAAAATTGGTTCTTACAATCCATTACTTCCAAAAGATAAAAAAGAAAGAATAAAGATAGAAGCTGAGAGAGTAAAATATTGGATGAGTAAAGGTGCTCAACCAACTCTTAGAGTTTCTAGACTTTTAGGTGAGCTCCAAATAATGCCAATGCCGAAGCCGGGAAATAATCCTCAAAAAGCTATTCCTAAAAAGGATAGAAAGAAAAGCGCTGAAGAAAGTAAGGATGCACCTAAAGCAGAAGCTAAGAAGGAAGAACCAAAAAAAGAAGAAGCTAAAAAGGAACAACCAAAAGCAGAAGCTAAGAAGGAAGAACCTAAAAAGGAAGAACCAAAAGCAGAAGCTAAAAAGGAAGAACCTAAAAAGGAAGAACCAAAAGCAGAAGCTAAAAAGGAAGAGCCTAAAAAGGAAGAACCAAAAGATAAAAAATAAGGTTTTAAAAAATGCTCGAAGTACAAATATTTACTTTGTATCCAGATTTATATCCTGGGCTTTTAGATGTGGGCATCTATAAGAAAGCTAAGGAAAAACAAAAATGGAGTCTCAAAATTATAGATATTAGAGACTATGCTTTTGATGATAATCGGACAGTTGATGACACGCCTTTTGGTGGTGGAAGCGGTATGCTATTAAAACCAGATGTAGTTGCATCTGCTTTAGATAAAAATATAAAATCTAAAGAAAAAATAATTTACTTATCTCCTAAAGGCAAAAGGTTAGAACAACGAGAAGTAAAATCTTTGAGTAAGCTTAAAAAAATAAATATTTTATGTGGTCATTTTGAAGGAGTTGATCAAAGACTTTTAGAGACACGAAATATTGAAGAATACAGTATAGGAGATTTTATTTTATCTGGAGGTGAGAGCGCATCATTTGTGTTTGTAGATGCATTAGTTAGACTTCTCCCAGGTGTCCTAGGCAATGCAAATTCTGCTAAAGATGAAAGTTTTGAGAATAATCTTTTGGAGTATCCTCAGTATACTAAACCAAGAGACTGGGAAGGTAAAAAAGTGCCAGAAGTCTTATTTTCTGGCGATCATGCTAAAATAAAGGGGTGGCGTTTATCTCAATCTGAGGCTATAACACAACGCCAAAGACCTGATCTTTGGAAAAAATATTTAAAGAAAAAAAATGAAAAACATTGAAGATATAAATAAAGCAGCAATTAAGAAAATAACAGCTAATAAGAAAATTACTGAATTTTCTCCAGGAGATACTATTAAAGTTGGTGTTAAAATTGTTGAAGGTAAAAGAGAACGAATTCAGTATTTTGAGGGAGTTTGTATTGCAAAAAAGAACAGAGACTTAAACTCCTCTTTCACAGTAAGAAAAATTTCTTTCGGTGAAGGAGTCGAAAGAACCTTTGCGTTGTATAGCCCGAATGTAGATTCTATTAAAGTAATTCGATCAGGAAAAGTAAGACGAGCCAAACTATATTACTTAAGAGATAGAAAAGGTAAATCTGCTAGAATTGCAGAAAAGATCAAAAAGAAAATTGGTGTTGATGTATCTGTTAAACCAGAGGAACAAAAAGTTGTTTCAGTTGAGCCTGTAAAAGAAGTATCTAAAACTGAAGAACTGAAAAAAGAAGACAAAAAAGTCGAAGCTAAAGCCGAGAAGCAAACTAGCGAAAAAAAATAAAATTAAATGTCAAAAACTCTATACGATAAGATATGGGAAAACCATCTTGTTCACGAGCAGAATGATGGCACTACATTAATTTATGTAGATCGTCATTTAGTTCACGAAGTTACAAGTCCCCAAGCTTTTGAGGGACTGAGATTGCAAAAAAGAAAAGTTAGAAGACCAGAATTAACTTTGGCTGTTCCTGACCATAATGTTCCTACCACTGATAGAACTAAAGGTATCGATGATGAGGAGTCAAGAATACAGGTAGAGACATTAAGAAGTAATTGCAAAGAGTTTGGTGTAAAGCTTTTTGATGTGAACGACAAACGTCAAGGCATTGTTCACATTATAGGTCCTGAGCAAGGATTCACTCAACCTGGAACCGTTATAGTGTGTGGAGATAGTCATACTGCTACTCACGGTGCGTTCGGTGCTTTAGCATTTGGTATTGGAACCTCAGAGGTTGAACATGTACTTGCTACCCAAACCTTAATTCAAAAAAAATCTAAAAATTTTAGAATAAATGTGAACGGAGAATTACCCAAAGGTGTTACAGCTAAAGATGTAATTCTTAAAATCATAGGAACAATAGGTACAGCTGGTGGGACTGGATATGTTGTAGAATTTGCCGGTGCTGTTATACGTAACTTAAGCATGGAAGAGAGAATGACGGTTTGTAATATGACAATTGAAGCTGGGGCTAGAGCAGGATTAATAGCACCGGATGAAAAAACATTTAATTATTTAAAAAATAAATCAATGTCTCCCAAAGGAGAAGATTGGTTAAAAGCAGTAAAATTTTGGAAAACATTATATTCAGATAGCGAATGTGAATTCGATAAAGAAATAAATATTGATGGCAAAGATATTGAGCCATTAGTTACTTGGGGAACTTCTCCACAAGATGTATCGCCCGTGACTGGTGTTGTACCTGATCCTGAAAAAGAAAAAAATGAAGATAGAAAAATGGCTATGAAGAGATCTCTAGAGTATATGGGACTTAAAGCTAATACTAAAATTTCAGATATTAAAATAGATAAAATATTTATTGGAAGTTGCACAAATGGAAGAATAGAAGATTTAAGAGTTGCTGCAGAACTTTTAAGGGGTAAAAAAATTGCAAATAATGTAAGCGCAATGGTTGTTCCTGGATCGGGATTAGTTAAGGAGCAAGCTGAAAAAGAGGGCTTAGATAAAATTTTTAAAGAAGCTGGATTTGAATGGAGA
This sequence comes from uncultured Pelagibacteraceae bacterium, assembly GCA_902623395.1. Classification (GTDB taxonomy): domain Bacteria; phylum Pseudomonadota; class Alphaproteobacteria; order Pelagibacterales; family Pelagibacteraceae; genus Pelagilacustribacter. The sequence continues at coordinate 100,580 of CACNTN010000005.1, forward strand.
GAGCCTGGTTGTTCAATGTGCTTAGGAATGAACCCGGATCAATTAAAACCAAGAGAGAGATGTGCTTCAACATCTAATAGAAATTTTGAGGGTAGACAAGGACGAGGGGGAAGAACTCATTTAGTTAGCCCAGGCATGGCTATCGCTGCTGCGATCAATGGCCATTTAACAGATGTTAGAGAGATATAAAATGGAAAAATTTTCAAATTTAAAATCGATACCATCTTATTTGTCACTTCAGAATATTGATACTGATATGATAATTCCAAAACAGTTCTTAAAAACTATAAAAAGAACAGGATTGGGTAAAAGCTTATTCTATGAAATGAGATATGATGAAAATGGAAAAATCATCAATGATTTTATTTTAAATAGAGAGCCTTATAACAAATCAAAAATTTTACTTACTGGAAAAAATTTTGGATGCGGTTCTTCAAGGGAGCATGCTCCTTGGGCTTTATCAGATTTTGGTATCAAGTGTGTTATTAGTTCTAGTTTTGCAGATATTTTCTATAACAATTGTTTTAAAAATGGAATTTTACCAATTAAAATTGATGATAAAGTGGTTTTAGAGCTTGCTGAATATTCAAAAAGAAAAGAGGAAATTGAAATAAATTTAGAAAAGCAAGAAATTAAATATGGAAATAAAGTTATTAAGTTTGAAGTAGATGCTTTTAAAAAGAAATGTTTAATAGAAGGTTTAGACGACATTGCCTTGTCCATGGAAAAAATCTCTCAGATAGATAATTTTGAAAAAAAACTTATAAAAGATAAGCCCTGGCTTCTAAAAAATGATTAAAGTAAAAGATAGAAAACTTTTACTACTTCCTGGTGACGGTATTGGTCCTGAAGTAGTGAGAGAAGTTAGAAAAATCATAGAGTGGTTTAATAAAAATAAGTCATTAGATTTTATAATTGAAGAAGGATTAGTTGGCGGAGCATCTTATGAAAAGCATAAAAAACCAATTACAGATGAAGTTTTTTATAAAGCACTAGAGAGTGAAGCAGTAATATTAGGTGCTGTTGGAGGACCTAAGTACGATAATTTAGAATTCTCCAAGAGACCCGAAAGAGCTCTCTTAAAACTTAGAAAAGAATTAAAATTATTTGCAAATTTGCGGCCAGCGATATGTTTCAAACAATTGGTAGATGCGTCTTCGTTAAAACCTGAAATAATTTCTGGTTTGGACATAATGATTGTACGGGAGTTAACAGGAGGGATTTATTTTGGAGAACCAAGAGGAATAGAGCCAATCAAAAACAATGAGAGAAAAGGAGTAAATACCCATACTTACACCACTAGTGAAATTCAAAGAGTAGCAAGAGTTGCTTTTGATTTAGCTAAAAAAAGAAAAAATAAAGTTACCTCTTGTGAAAAATCCAATGTAATGGAAGCAGGGGTTTTATGGAGAGAGGAAGTCCAGGCACTTAAAGATAAAGAATATAAAAAAATTGAACTCAGCCATATGTTAGCTGACAATTGTGCAATGCAATTATTGAGAGATCCAAAGCAATTTGATGTAATTGTTACCGATAACCTGTTTGGCGACATTCTTTCAGATGAAGCTGCGATGTTAACTGGATCTTTGGGTCTACTACCATCCGCCTCGTTAGGAGCTAAAGATAAAAATGGAAAAATTAGATCAATGTATGAACCTGTTCATGGGTCCGCACCAGATATTGCTGGGAAAAATATTGCAAACCCTATTGCTACAATTTTAAGCTTATCGATGGCATTAAAATATTCTCTTGATTTAGATAAAGAGGCAGATCAATTAGATAAAGCTGTTCAAAATGTTCTTGATGATGGGTTAAGAACCAAAGATATAATGTCAAAAAACATGAAAGAGGTCTCCACTTCTGTTATGGGTGATGCAATTATAGCAAAATTAAAATAAAGTAATAATTATATGAATTTTGCAATTATTGGAGCATCTGGAAATGTAGGAAGAAAAACAATTGAAATATTAGAGAAATCTAAAATTCCATTTAAAGAACTTTATTTAGTTGCTTCAAAAAATAGTGCTGGAAAAAAAATTAAATTTCGAGAAGAAGAAATTGTTATTGAAGACTTAGAAAGCTACGACTTTTCAAAAGCTCAAATAACTTTTTTTGCTGCTGGCAGCCAGATTGCCAAAGAGTGGGCTCCTAAAGCTGCAAAGAAAACTATAGTTATTGATAATTCTAGTTATTTCAGAATGCAATCAGATGTTCCTTTAGTTGTTCCTGAAGTAAATGCTGAAGCATTAAACAAGCATAATAATATTATCTCAAATCCTAACTGTTCAACAATGCAGATGGTTCTCGCACTTAAACCTTTGCATGATGAATATAAAATTAACAGGGTTGTTGTTTCTACTTATCAAGCAGTATCTGGAGCAGGCAAAGCTTCAATGGATGAATTATTTGAGCAAACAAAAGATTATTTAGAAAATAAAAAAATTAAACCAAAAAATTTTACTAAACAAATTGCATTTAATTTAATACCACATATCGATATTTTCGATAAAGATGGTTACACAAAAGAAGAATTGAAAATGACAAATGAAACGAAAAAAATTCTCGATAACGACATTGATGTTACAGCGACTTGTGTGCGGGTACCAGTAAGAACTGGACACTCTGAATCTATAAATATTGAATTTGATAATTTATATGATTTTGAAAATATTATTAAAGTTTTAAGCAATGCACCTGGGTGCAAAGTTATTGATGAAAGAAATGATGGTGGATATATTACACCATTTGAAGCTGAAGGCGATTATTCAACCTTTATCTCTCGAATCAGAAAAGATAATTCAAACGTAAAAGCTATTAACATATGGGTCGTGTCCGACAACTTATTAAAAGGAGCGGCTTTAAACACTGTTCAGATCGCTGAGCACTTAGTGAAAAAGTTATAACTTTAGTTTATAAATCTTGTATGGAAGAAAAAAATAATCCTTTAAGCCCACATCTTCAAATCTATAAATGGCAAATTTCTTCTTTGCTCTCTATTACGCATAGAATTGTTGGAGTAATAAATATAATCGCTATTACAATAATTTGTTTTTGGAGCTTGTCTCTATTACTTGGAGCAGAGAGTTATTTATTGATTAACAATTTTTTTCAAAGCTTTTTTGGAAAATTTATGGCTGTTGGTCTTTGCTGGACTTTTAGCTTTCATATTTTAAATGAACTACGTCATTTATTTTGGGATTTAGGATATGGTTTTGATTTAAAAATTTCAAAGATCACCGGAGTTTTGGCTTTAGTTGGATCTTTTATACTTACAGTTTTATTTTATTTAATTGGAAAAAATATTTTTTAATATGCATATTTCTACAAAAAAATGGTTATTTACAAAAATAAGCTCCTTTGTGCTTATTCCCTTTATGATTTGGTTTATTTTAAATTTTGTTTCTGTTTATGAGAATGATTATCAAACAGTACTTCTTTTCTTCACTCAACAACCAACAAAAATTTTATTTTCAATTTTTATTGTAATAGCTTTCTTTTTTTCGGCTTTAACAATAGGTGAGATATTCGAGGACTATATTAAAGATCAAAAAATCAAAAATGTCGCAAATAAAGTATTGAATATATTTGCTATAATTATGCCTTTAATAACTATTATAGGAATATATAATTTATCATAATGAGTGCGTATAAAATTATAGATCATGAATACGACATTGTAGTTTTAGGAGCTGGAGGATCTGGTCTTAGAGCTGCCGTTGGCCTTTCAGAAGCTGGATTAAAAACAGCTTGTATTTCAAAAGTATTTCCAACTAGAAGCCACACTTCAGCAGCCCAAGGAGGTATCTCGGCTGCACTTGGAAATATGGGAGAAGATGACTGGAGATGGCATATGTACGATACAGTAAAAGGCTCTGACTGGTTAGGTGATCAAGATGCTATAGAATATTTATGTAAAGAGGCTCCAAGAGCAGTAGTTGAATTAGAAAGATATGGTGTTCCATTTAGCAGAACAGATGATGGAAAGATTTATCAAAGACCGTTTGGTGGAATGACAAAAAATTATGGTAATGGTACAGCTCAAAGAACATGCGCTGCAGCTGATAGAACGGGTCACGCAATTTTACACACTCTTTATGGTCAAGCATTAAAACATAACACAGAATTTTTTATTGAATATTTTGCATTAGATTTAATTATGAAAAATGGTGAGTGCAAAGGAGTTATCGCCTGGAACTTAACAGATGGAACTATTCATAGATTTAGATCACACATTACAATAATTGCAACAGGTGGTTATGGTAAAGTTTATTATTCAGCTACCTCGGCGCATACATGTACAGGAGACGGTAACGCGATGGTATTAAGAGCTGGGTTGCCTTTACAAGATATGGAGTTTGTTCAATTCCATCCAACAGGTATTTATGGAGTAGGGTGTTTAATAACCGAAGGTGCAAGAGGAGAAGGAGGTTTCTTAGTAAATGGAAAAGGTGAAAGGTTCATGGAACGGTATGCACCTAATGCAAAAGATTTAGCGTCAAGAGACGTAGTAAGCAGATCAATGGAGATGGAAATCAACGAAGGCAGAGGGGTTGGTAAGGATAAAGATCATATAAATTTACACTTAGATCATTTGGATAAGGAAGTTTTAGAGGAGAGGCTTCCTGGAATATCAGAGGCTGCAAAAACTTTTGCAAATGTTGATGTAAATAAACAACCAATACCAGTTGTACCTACAGTTCATTATAATATGGGAGGTATTCCAACAAATTATAAAGCAGAAGTTTTAACTTTAAATGGTTCAGAAAAAACTGTTCCAGGACTTATGGCAATTGGTGAAGCAGCTTGTGTATCAGTACATGGCGCTAATAGATTGGGATCAAATTCATTAATAGACCTTGTGGTATTTGGAAGAGCAGCAGCTAAAAGAGCGGCAGAACTTGTAAAACCTGGAATGGCCCATGAAGAAGTATCTAGTTCAGAAACAGATAAATGTTTAGATAGGTTTGATAAAATTAGAAACTCCTCGGGAACTACTAAGACAGCAGAATTGAGATTAAATATGCAAAAAACAATGCAATCAAAATGTGCTGTGTTTAGAACTGAAAAGACACTAAAAGAAGGCGTTGATCAAATTCGAAAGCCTTTTGAAGGAATTAAAGATATTTCAGTTAAAGATAAATCTCTACTTTTCAATACAGAATTAGTTGAAACTCTGGAGTTTGATAATCTAATTAGACAAGCATTGACTACTATGGACTCAGCTTATAGCAGAAAAGAAAGTAGAGGCGCACATGCAAGAGAAGATTATAATAAGAGGGATGATAAAAACTTTATGAAGCATACTTTAGCTTGGCAAAATGACAAAAAAGTAGAAATAAAATATAGAGATGTTCACTCAAGAACCCTTACAAACGATGTTCAATACTTCCCACCAAAGGAGAGAGTTTATTAAGAATGGTTCAATTCAACTTACCTCAAAGTTCAAAAATAGAAGTTGGTAAGTATTACAAGGATGAGACAAATTCAAAAAATTTAAAAAAAGTAAATGTTTATAGGTGGGATCCATCTACAAAACAAAATCCTAGAGTCGATACTTTCGAAGTAGATATGGATAATTGCGGACCAAAAGTATTAGATATTTTATTTAAAATAAAAAATGAAATCGATCCATCACTTACTTTTAGAAGATCATGCGCCCATGGAGTTTGCGGTTCATGTGCGATGAATATAGATGGAGTTAATACTTTAGCTTGCATTAAATCTCACACAGATATCAATGGAGATTTAAACGTTTATCCTTTACCTCACTTAAAAGTAGTAAAAGATTTAATTGGAGATTTAACCACACTTTACAAACAGTACGAGTCGATTAAGCCATGGTTGCAAACAGAACAAACTGGAACAGAAAAAGAAGAAATTAAACAGTCTCAAAAAGATAGAGAAAAATTAGATGGCTATTATGAATGTATATTATGTGCTTGCTGTTCTACCTCATGCCCAAGCTACTGGTGGAACGGTGACAAATACTTAGGCCCGGCAGTCTTATTACAAGCATATCGTTGGATCAATGATAGTAGAGACGGAGATAAAAAAGATAGACTTAAAAAAGTAGCTGACGAACTTAAGCTATATAGATGCCACACGATTATGAATTGCACTAATTCTTGTCCAAAAGGATTGAATCCAGCAAAAGCTATTGGATCTATTAAGAAAATGCTTGCAACAAGTTAAAAGCTTATTTATTCAATATCATCATGAAAACTATTGAACACTTTGTTGGAGGCAAATTATTTAGCGGAGACTCTAAAAGGACAAGTAAAGTATTCAATCCAGCAACAGGTGAACAAAGTTCAGAAGTAAAACTCGCTTCATTAAAGGACGTAAATCAAGCAGTTGAAAATGCTAAGAAAGCATTTGAACCTTGGGCAAATACACCCCCCCTTCAAAGAGCTAGAATAATGTTCAAGTTTAAAGAATTAATTGAGAAAAATTCTGATGAGCTAACAAAAATCATAGTAGCTGAACACGGTAAAGTTTATGAGGATGCAAGAGGTTCATTAACTAGAGGTTTAGAGGTAGTTGAATATGCTTGTGGTATTCCTCAAATGCTTAAAGGAGAGTTCACAGAAAATGTAGGAACCAATGTCGATAGTTGGTCTGTGAGACAACCGTTGGGAGTTTGCGCAGGGATTACACCTTTTAATTTTCCCGCAATGGTTCCGATGTGGATGTTTCCTATGGCTATTGCTTGTGGGAATACATTTGTCTTAAAGCCATCTGAAAAAGATCCGTCATGTTCAATGCGATTAGCAGAACTTTTGAAAGAGGCTGGTATTCCTGATGGAGTTTTCAATGTTGTAAACGGAGATAAAGAGGCTGTAGATGCTTTAATAAATAATAAAGACGTAGTTGCTATGAGCTTTGTCGGCTCCACACCAATTGCTAAATATATTTATGAGAACTGTGCAAAAAATGAAAAAAGAGTACAAGCTCTTGGTGGCGCCAAAAACCATTGTGTTGTGATGCCTGATTGTGATTTAGACCAAGCTGTTAACGGATTAATGGGAGCAGCTTATGGATCAGCCGGTGAAAGGTGTATGGCTCAATCAGTAGCAGTTGCAGTTGGCGGTATAGGAGATAAACTTGTGAGCTCTTTGGCAAAAAAAGTTGAGTCATTAAAAGTTGGTCCTGGTATGGATAAACAATCTGAAATGGGACCACTAGTTACAAAAGAACATTTAGAAAAAGTAAAAGGTTATGTAGATATTGGCGTGAAAGAGGGAGCCAAATTAGTTGTAGATGGAAGAAAATTTAAATTACAAGGTTATGAAAACGGTTATTATATGGGCGGATGTTTGTTTGATCATGTAAAAAAAAATATGAGGATTTACAAAGAAGAAATATTCGGACCAGTACTGTCAGTAATAAGAGCTAGAGATTTTGATGAGGCGTTGCAGTTAGTTAATGATCATGAATTTGGAAATGGTGTGAGCATTTTTACTAGAGATGGAGACTCTGGTAGGACATTTGCAAATAAAGCTAAAATTGGAATGGTTGGAATAAATATACCAATTCCAGTGCCAATGGCCTTTCATAGTTTTGGAGGATGGAAGAGATCTTTATTTGGAGACCAACACATGCATGGGCCAGAAGGCGTTAGATTTTACACAAAATTAAAAACAATAACTTCAAGATGGCCATCTGGATTAAGATCTGATCCTGAGTTCATAATGCCAACTATGAAATAATAAAAAAGGATATAATGAATAAAAAAATTACTTTAATAGGAGCTGGTCAAATTGGAGGGACATTAGCCCATTTAATAGCATTAAAAGGCTTAGCTGACGTTGTTTTGTTTGATGTTGCAGCTGGCATTGCTAAAGGTAAAGCTTTAGATATTGCGCAATCATCACCAGTTTCAGGTTTTAATGTAAGTCTGTCTGGTACAGATAATTACGAAGATACAAAAAATTCTGATGTTATAATTGTTACGGCTGGTGTACCAAGAAAACCTGGTATGACCAGAGATGATTTATTAGGTATTAATCTGAAAATAATTAAACAGGTTGCAGAAGGTATTAAAAATTCATCTCCAAATGCTTTTGTAATATGTATTACAAATCCGTTAGACGTAATTGTAATGGCCTTACAAAAATATTCAGGTTTACCAAAAAACAAAGTTGTTGGAATGGCAGGAATTTTAGACTCTTCAAGATTTATATATTTTTTATCTCAAGAATTGAAAGTTCCAGTACAAAAGATAAAATCATTTGTTCTAGGAGGTCACGGAGATAGCATGGTTGCAATGTTAGGCTCAACAGAAATTAATGGAAAAAAAATAAACGAACTTGTTAAAGAAGGGAAAATTCCAAAAGAAAAATTAAACCAAATAGTTGATAGAACAAAAAAAGGAGGAGCAGAAATTGTTAAATATTTGGAAAAAGGCTCAGCTTTTTATGCACCCGCTGCCTCTGGGGTTGAGATGGCGGAAAGCTACCTTAAAGATCAAAAAAAACAATTACCATGCGCTGTCCACTTAAACGGAGAGTATTCCACAAAAGATATTTATGCAGGCGTACCAGTAATTATTGGATCAGGAGGAGTAGAAAAAATTATAGAAATTGATTTATCATCAGAGGAAAGAGAAAGCTTTAATAAATCTATAAAATCTGTAAGAGAACTATTTGATGCTGCTAAAAAAATAGATAAGTCATTATCTTAATTGCAAATATTTCTGTATATTTAAATTAATGAGTAAATTGAAATTGTTTTCATCTAGCAGGTTATTAGCTGTAATAACGTTTTTATTCGGTGTTTTCATTTGTCAATACACAGGAAATAGAGGTGTGTTTCCAATTGATAGTTTTAGTCACTTTGACTCAGGGTATAGAATTTTAAATGGAGAACATCCATTTAGAGATTATTGGATTGTTTCAGGTTTTATAATTGATTATTTGCAAAGTATAATTTTTTATTTTTTAGGCATAAACTGGCAAACATATCTTTTAAATGCATCCCTACTAAATGGATTGGTTTCTT
>CACNTN010000006.1 GCA_902623395.1 uncultured Pelagibacteraceae bacterium
TAAGTAGTGCAAAAATTTTTTCCAAATAAATTATCTTTAATTGTTTTATCATCAGCTTGTTGCGTGATTCTAATCTCAATGGGACTTAGACAAACTTTTGGTTTATTTTTTGAGGCTTTTGAAAATGGTCTAGGGGTTACAAGAACTGAATTTGGTCTCGCGATAGGTATTCAAATGTTATTCTGGGGTTTTTTTGCTCCTATATTTGGTGTCTTGGCAGATAAGTTTGGTGGAAATAAAGCTGTATTTTTAGGTTTTTTGATTTTTGCTTTGGGAATTTTCATGCTGTATTCAGGTCCAAATACGGGAATTTACTTTCAAATAGCACTAGGTGTTCTGGTTGGTATTGCTTTAGGAGCTACCGCTATTGGGGTGCCAGTTTCAGAAGTTGGAAAACACTTCCCAAACGAAACTAGAACTATTGCAACAGGCGTAGTAACTGCTGCAGCTTCAATAGGATATTTTTTATCTCCTTTGCTGACTAAATATAGCTTAGTGCAATATGATTGGGAAGATACTTTAAAATATTTCATGATTTTTATTTTTTTTGGACTGATGGTGTCTCTGTTTTTATTTCCAGCAAAAACATTAATTAATTCTTCTCAGGCAGATAGAGATCAAACTTTTTTTTCTGCCCTAAAGGAAGCTTTTTCCCATAGAGGTTATGTGCTTTTAGTTTTAGGTTTTTTTGTTTGTGGTTTTCAAATTACTTTAGTTGGAACACACATACCAGGCTACATGCAAGAAAGAGGTATGGCAGGTTGGTCTGCAACTATAATTTTAGCATTAATTGGTTTTTTTAATATTTTTGGCACTTTAGGAATGGGATATCTTGGAACTAAATATAAGAAAAAAAATTTACTGAGTATTCTTTATTCATTAAGAGCAATTAGCATATGTATTTTTATTTTTTCACCACCCTCTATGTTAAATTCAATTATTTTTGGTATAACTTTTGGTTTATTGTGGCTGTCTACCGTTCCTCCAACTAATGGAATAGTCGCTCAAATATTTGGCACAAAATACTTGAGCACTTTATTCGGTATTGTCTTTTTATGTCATCAATTTGGAGCTTTTGCGGGCGCTTTTCTAGGAGGATATTTTTTTGATAATTACGGAAGTTATGATTACGCATGGTATATGGCTATTGCCTTGTCTATTTTTGCTACAATTATTCATTACCCAATAAATGAAAGCAGGATAGAACGTGTGGATAACACTATCTAGAGTTGTATTTTGAGTCCTTAAGTGAATCAAAACTGAATCAAAACGTGAACATTTAAAACATTCAACTTAAAATTGTGGATAATTTTTTATTTAATTAATCTTAAAATTTTAATAGTCTGACAATAACAAAAGGAGCAATAATGTTTTCAAAAAAATTAGGCGCAAAATTAGACAAATATCATTTATTAAAACACCCATTTTATGAAATTTATTGGAACGAGGGAAAGCTTAACAGAGAAATAATTAAAGATTATGCCGAGCAATATTATCAGCATGTAAAAGCATTTCCTAGATACATCAGTGCAACACACTCTATTTGCGAAGATATAGAAAAAAGAAGAATACTTTTAGAAAATTTACAAGATGAAGAAAATAAAGACGGTGATCATCCTAAATTATGGAAAAATTTTGCAAAGGCATTAGGTGCAGACGAAAAAGAAATTGAAACAGTAAAACTCGATTGGTTCACAAAAGATATGATTGAAAATTTTTTCTCTCAAGCAAGAAAATCATACGCAGAAGGTCTTGCATCTTTGTACACATACGAAAGACAAATACCTGAAATAGCGGAGACTAAAATTCAAGGTTTAAAAAAATTTTATGGTGTCAAAACGAAAAAAGGTCTTGAATTTTTTGAGGCGCATAAATCTGCAGATATTATTCATAGAGCTGAATGTGAAAAACTTTTAGATAATTTAACTGAAGAAGAACAAGAGAAAGCAGAAAAAGCTTCCTTGTTAACAGCTAGATATCTTTGGAATTTCTTAAGCGGCATGACCTCTAAACACAAGCTTCATTCTATGGCAGCTTAAATTATCTTTTAGTAATTTATAATTATGAAAAATGATAATCACGTATGGGATAATAAACATCCCACTGCCCAGATGCTAGGTCGTTGGCAACCGTGGCATGCTGGCCATCAAAAACTATTTGAAGAAACATTAAAAAAAACTGGACAGGTAAATATAATGGTTCGAGATGTAAAAGGTGTTGATGACAATCCGTTCGATTTTGAAACTGTTAAAAAAAATATTTTTGAGGCATTAAAAGATTACAAAAATAGAATTCAAGTCACTTTAGTTCCTAATATAACTAATATTTGCTACGGAAGAGGAGTCGGCTATAAGATTGAAGAGATCGTTTTAGATGAGAAAATACAACAAATTTCAGCGACTAAAATTAGAGCACAGATGAGAAAAGAGGGTAAGCTAAAATAGTTGAGATTCATTCTCACTTGACCTCTAAAATAGGTCTATATATAAATATTTAATGTTAACTAATAATCCATTCTCTAATCTATCAGAAATAATACCAGCATTTGCAATGCAAGGATTTGTTATAGCCATGGCAGCTCTCACATTAATTGGTGTGTTGGTTGACATTAGGCACAAAAAAAATGTGAAATATTTTTTTGAGAACGCAAAAAAAGCCAAAAAAAATGCTCAGATAGAATTATCTACTGCAAAAAGAACTTCAGTTATTTTAAAAACTGTTGCACATGATATCGCAACAACATCAGAACTAGGATGGGGCAAAAGAAGATTGGCGCATGTTTTAGGCATGTATGGAACCATTATTTTTTGGATTTGTTCAGCTATTTTAATTTTTTCTTATTCTTCTGTAGGTATTGAAACTCCATCAACTTTAACAGCTCTATGGCACATTGGAGCTATTTTAACTTGTTTAGGTGGTTATTGGTTTTGGTTTTTTTTAAGAGTTGATGTTTCCGCAGAGGCACACCCTTGGTACAGGATTATAAAAGCAGATTTATTTGTTTTAGCTTTACTAGCTTGCGCAACATTTGGCTTAGCTTGGTCATATACGCAATACTCGGGAATGATTGGTCTTAGTTATTTATTTTTAGTTTTATTTATTGTTTCAAATCTAATTTTATTTGGAGGTGTTTACTGGTCAAAATTTGCACATATGTTTTATAAACCTGGTGCAGCGATTCAAAAAAATCTAGCTGAAGCTGATGGATCTAGAGACAATTTGCCACCACCTGCTGATGCTCCGGAGCAATTTGGTCTAGGAATTAAAAGAGAACAACCGAAGCATTATTAGAAAATTTATGTTATTAAACTTTAAGGAAAAAAAATAATTTATGTCAACTTTTGTATACATGACACGATGTGATGGCTGCGGCCACTGCGTTGATATATGTCCATCAGATATAATGCATATTGACGAGACAATTAGACGAGCAAAAAATATAGAACCTAATTTTTGCTGGGAATGTTATTCATGTGTGAAAGCTTGCCCAAATCATGCAATAGATGTTCGAGGTTACGCTGATTTTGCTCCAATGGGACATAGCGTAAGAGTAAGAAGAGAAGAAGAAAAAGGAACTATTTCTTGGAGAATAAAATTTAGAAACGGAACTGAGAAAAACTTTGTATCACCAATCACAACCAAACCTTGGGGTAAATTTATTCCAAAACTTGCAGAGGAAGATAAACCAAATCAAGGAGAAATAACTACACAAAGACTTTACACTGAACCAAAGGGTTTAAACATTGACGGCGACCTTCCAACTGTAAGCAAAGATTCATTTAAAAAAGGGGTTTACTACTAATGGCTAACGTAAAAACTCACGTTGAGGAAAGTGATATTCTTATTATCGGCGGCGGAATGGCCGGCACAGGAGCTACATTTGAAGCTAGACATTGGGGAAGAGATCTAAAAATAGTTTGTGTTGAAAAAGCTAACATTGATAGAAGTGGTGCTGTAGCCCAAGGTCTTTATGCAATCAATTGTTATATGGGTATGCAGTGGAATGAAAACCAACCTGAAGATCATGTTAGATACGCACGAAATGATTTAATGGGAATGGTTAGAGAAGATTTAGGTTATGACATGGCTCGTCACGTAGACTCTACAGTTCATATGTTTGATGAATGGGGTTTACCTATGATGAAGAATGAAAAAACTGGAAGATATTTAAGAGAAGGTAAATGGCAAATCATGATACACGGTGAAAGCTATAAACCTATCGTTGCTGAAGCAGCAAAAAAATCTGCTAACAAAATTTATAACAGAATAATGATTACTCATCTTTTAATGGATGATGAAAAAGAAAATAGAATTGGTGGCGCAGTTGGTTTTAATATGAGAACTGGCGACTATCATGTTTTTAAAGCAAAGGCTGTAATTGTTGCAGCAGGCGGAGCTTCACACATTTTTAAACCAAGAGCAGTTGGTGAAGGAATGGGAAGAACTTGGTACGCTCCTTGGAGTAACGGTTCTGCTTATGCACTTCCAATAGCTGTTGGTGCTAAAATGACTCAAATGGAAAATAGAATTGTTTTATGTAGATTTAAAGATGGCTATGGTCCGGTTGGAGCTTACTTCCTTCATTTAAAAACTTACACACAAAATGCTAATGGTGAGAATTATGAAAAAAAATGGTACGAACAAACTAAATCATTAGTTGGAGAATATATTGATCATCATCCAACACCTACATGTTTAAGAAATCATGCTTTTATTCAAGAAGTACAAGCTGGAGGTGGACCAATACACATGGTGACTAAAGAAGCCTTCCAAGATCCTCATTTAGAAACTGTAGGCTGGGAAAACTTTTTAGGAATGACAGTCGGTCAGGCTGTTGTATGGGCTTCACAAAATATTGATCCAAAATACACAAACCCTGAGCTTACAACTTCTGAACCATATGTAATGGGATCACATGCAACATGTTCTGGAGCTTGGGTAAGTGGACCAGAAGATTTATCACCTCCAGAATATTTCTGGGGCTACAACAGAATGTTAACCGTTGATGGATTATTTGGAGCAGGCGACACTGTAGGCGGAAGTGCACATAAATTTTCCTCTGGATCTTTTACTGAAGGAAGATTAGCCGCAAAAGCCGCTGTTAAATATATCGAAGATAAAAAAGCAGATGGAATTAAAGTAAGCGATAAACAATATAAAGATTTAAAAGAAGTTATATATAAACCTCTAGAAAATTACACAGTAGGTAGAAATGAAATAACAGGTGGAACCGTATCTCCAAGTTATATTTCTCCTATTCAAGGGCTACAAAGACTTCAAAGAATTATGGATGAGTATGTTGGGGGAATAGCTACAAATTATATGACTAATGAGAACATGCTTAATAGAGGTCTAGAATTATTAAAATGGTTAGAAGAAGATTTGGAAAATGTTGGTGCTGAGGATTACCACCAACTTATGAGAGCATGGGAATTAAAACACAGAACTATTACTTCGCAATGTGTAACAGAGCATACTAAATTTAGAGAAGAAACTAGATGGCCAGGTTATTATTATAGAGGTGACCATCTTAAACTTGATGATGATAATTGGCATTGTTTAACTGTCTCAAGACGTGACCCTAAGACTAAAAAGTTTACAATGGAGAAAGTTCCGGTTTATCACATTGTAGACGAAAAGAAGGAAAAGAAAGCTTCATAAAGTTTAATGGAGTTGCTAGAAAAATCCGACAAAGAGATTAAAGATATTGCTCAGCCAATTTGGGATAATCTGGTTAAATCATCAAATATTAAAGATTACGGTGGCTTTACCAGAGATTTTTCATCACAAATGCTTTATGGAGCAAATGAAGTTGAGCTTGGAAAACAATGGGCTAATAATAAATTACTTACAAGTCTTTCAGAAAAACAGGAATTTATTGGTACAATAAGAAGAAACCAATTTATTACTGTCCTCTATAAACAAACAAGCCAAACAATGCCTGGTGAATTTCTAGGCAGGTTAGTTTTAGGTGAAGAAGATGGTCTGGTAAAAGTTTTTGGAGCTACAATTTATTAAGATTGACAACTTAATGTTTCAGGCATAATCCTAATATTAATGCTCGAAATTTACCTTCCTATAGCCCAAGTAAATATAGACATTTTTCTTCTTTTATTTTTAAGCTTAGCTGTTGGAGTGCTATCTGGCTTGTTCGGTGTGGGGGGAGGTTTTCTAATGACTCCTTTTCTTATCTTCATGGGTATACCTCCTGTGTATGCTGTACCGAATGAAGTTAACAATATTCTTGCAACATCTGTTTCTGGTTCATTAACTCATTGGTACAAAAAAACTTTAGATTATAAAATGGGATTAATGATAGTTTCTGGCGGAGTGGTAGGAACTATCATAGGCATTATGACGTTTACTTTTTTTTCAGAAATTGGAAAAATAAGCTTAATAATTTCCTTAATGTATATGTATCTTTTAGCAATAGTTGGAACGTTAATGTTGATTGAGGGTATAAAGGAAAGAAACCGATTAAAATCAAAAACTAAAATTAAAAAAAAATTACACGATCATAATTGGCTTCAAGGCCTACCTTTAAGAATGAGGTTTAATAAGTCTGGATTATACGAAAGTGCATTTACTCCAGTATTGTTAGGTTTTGTCGTTGGTTTTGTTGCTTCAATGATGGGAATTGGTGGAGCGTTCTTAATGGTTCCAGCTATGATTTATATTATTGGAATGCCAGTAAAATTAATTCCAGGTACTTCTTTGTTTGTTACAGTTTTTATCAGTGCAGTCGTAACAATCTTACATTCATTTAATTATGGTACGATTGATCTATTTCTAGTGGTTCCTTTAATACTTGGATCAATAGTTGGAGTTCAAATTGGACAAAAGATTGGTCAATTTCTAGATAGTAATGAGCTTAAATCTTTATTTGCAATGCTTTTAATAACAGTTGCAATTGCAATTGCTTATGACTCATTCTTTAGAGAACAAACAGGATTTAACGGAAGTAAAGTTGAAGCTCCTGAATTAAATAGCTTAGCAGAATTTATCGTAAGAATTTCTAATGAAGTACCTTTTCTATATGGAGCTTTTGCAATTATACTTGCAGTGGTGCTTGGAGCATTAATGGCTTGGTTTAGAAAAATTATTCACGATTTAAGATACAAAAAACCTAAACAAGAAGAAGTAAAATTCCCAGTTAAATAGTTTAAGCACTTCTATAAAGCTTTGTCATCACAAATTCTCTATGACCTAAAGCTTCAGCACATGTTAATCTTCCATTAGCAACTTTTAAAGTTGTTTCAATTAATTTATCACCTGCTTGATCAAGATTCATTTCTCTTGATAAAATTTTTGAAACATCGCAGTCAACATGTTCGCTCATTAATTTAGCTGTTAAAGGGTTTGCAGTAAGTTTTACAACAGGCTCTATAGGATTTCCGATAATATTTCCTTGCCCAGTAGGGAATAGATGAATATTAAATCCACCAGCTGCTTGAAGTGTAACACACTCAGCTGCGGCTGAAGATGTATCCATGAAATATAAACCTTTTCCTTTTTTTGGTTCCTCTGCTGGCTCCAAAACATCTATAAATTTTCTTGAACCTATCTTTTGAAAATTTCCAAAAGCCTTTTCTTCAATAGTAGTTAATCCTCCTGCAATATTCCCTGCAGTAGGTTGACTTTCTGACAAATCATCCGTTGCTTCTTTTAAAATGAAATCATTATACTCACTCCAGGTCTTCATAAATTTTTCCTGAGCTTCGGGAGTAGCACCTCTCTTAGCACAAACTTGCTCTGCACCAGTTAATTCTGAAGTTTCTCCAAAACATAAATGAACGCCAAGAGGTTCTAGCTTATCCATTAAATTCCCAACAGTCGGATTAGAAGCTAATCCAGATGTTGTGTCTGACTCACCACATTTAACTGATATCCATAGATCACTCATTGGACATTCTTCTCTTTGTTTTTCAGACGCCCACATAGAAAACTCTTGTGCCTTTTTAGATGCTTTCATTATCGTTTGAATGTCTCCACTTCTCTCTATGTGAAAACCTTCGACTGGTTTTCCAGTTTCTGCAATTCCGTCGACAATTTTTTTCGTCCACTTTGGTTCTATTCCAATTACAATAACAGCAGCAACGTTAGGATTTCTTCCTGTACCAATCATTGTTCTAAAATGTAATTCTAAATCTGCACCAAATTGCAACCTTCCATAAGAATGAGGTAGCGCAATTGTTCCTTTAATATTATTTGCTACAGCTTCAGCACAAGCATTTGAAATATCATCTACTGGAAGAATTATTACATGATTTCTTGTGCCAGCTCTTCCATTTTCTCTCTTATAACCTAAAAAGCTTTTTGGGATTTTCATAATTTATTTACCACTTCTTTGTCTTTACGTTATGAACGTGAACATGTTCACCTTTTTTAATTTCCTTTACAACTTTTCCTATATCATGCCCGTACTTAAAAATAGTATCTCCAACTTTGAGGTCCTTTAAAGCTATCTTATGTCCTAAAGGAACGTCATTTTCAGAGGGAACTTTTACGGTTTTGTCGTTTTCCATTATCCAAGCATTACAATCTTGGCCTTTTTTGGTAGTTTCTATTACAACAACTCCAACGTTATCTTTCTCGTCGTGTATAATGAGGTCAGGCTGTGACATAAAAATATCTAATGGATATAGACTAAAATTTAGTATAATGAAAGCTAGATTTTCAAAATACTTTTAGGAGATTTATGGCTAAAATGACAACAGAAGAAGCTTTTGTAAAAGTTTTACAAATGCATGGTATTGAACATGCTTTCGGAATTATTGGTTCTGCATTCATGCCAATCTCAGATATTTTTCCAGATGCCGGTATCACCTTTTGGGATGTTGCTCATGAAACAAACGGCGGTTTGATAGCTGATGGCTACACTAGATCGACCGGTAAAATATCAATGGTAATTGCACAAAATGGTCCAGGTATCACTGGTTTAGTAACCCCGATTAAGACTGCGTACTGGAATCATACACCTCTTCTATTAGTTACACCTCAAGCTGCAAATAAAACAATGGGTCAAGGAGGATTTCAAGAGGTAGAACAAATGAATTTATTTAAAGATATGGTCTGTTATCAAGAAGAAGTAAGAGACCCATCGAGAATGGCAGAAGTTTTAAACAGAGTGATTGAAAAAGCGATTAGAGGATCAGCACCTGCACAAATTAATGTTCCTAGAGATTACTGGACTCAAGTAATTGATATTGAACTACCACCTATTGTCAGATTAGAAAGACAAGCTGGCGGTGCAGCTGCAATAGATGAAGCGGCAAAATTACTTTCGAACGCGAAGTTTCCTGTAATTTTATCAGGTGCAGGTGTTGTAATTGGCGGAGCAATTCAAGACTGTGTTAAACTAGCTGAAAAATTAGACTCACCAGTATGTTCTGGTTACCAACACAATGATAGTTTTCCAGGAAGCCACCCTTTGGCTGTAGGTCCTTTAGGATATAACGGTTCTAAGGCCGCAATGGAGTTGATCTCAAAAGCTGATGTGGTTCTTGCACTTGGAACAAGGTTAAATCCATTTTCAACTTTACCAGGTTATGGAATTGATTATTGGCCTAAGAAAGCAAAAATCATCCAAGTTGATATGAATTCAGACAGAATAGGCTTGACCAAAAAAGTAACCGTTGGAATTTGTGGTGATGCAAAATTAGTTGCCCAACAATTATTAAGTAAATTATCACCAAAAGCCGGTGATAACGATAGACAGAAAAGAAAAGATTTAGTTCACCAAACAAAATCGGCTTGGCTTCAAAAATTATCTAGCTTAGATCATGAGGAAGATGATCCAGGAACAGTTTGGAATAAAGAGTCAAGAGAAAGAGATAAAGATAGAATGTCACCACGTCAAGCTTGGAGAGCAATTCAGGCAGGAATGCCCGAAGATGTAATTATTTCAAGTGATATTGGAAATAACTGTGCAATAGGAAATGCTTATCCTACTTTTGAAAAAGGAAGAAAATATTTAGCACCAGGTTTATTTGGTCCTTGTGGCTACGGGTTTCCATCTATTTTAGGAGCTAAAATTGGTTGCCCGGAAACACCTGTAATTGGTTTTGCAGGTGACGGAGCATTTGGAATAAGCATGAACGAAATGAGTTCATGCGCACGTGAAGAATGGCCAGCTATTTCAATGGTTATATTCAGAAATTATCAATGGGGTGCAGAGAAGAGAAACACTACATTGTGGTTTGATAATAATTTTATAGGAACAGAATTAGATCCAGAATTAAGTTACGCAAAAGTCGCTAATGCTTGTGGTTTAAAAGGAGTTACAGTTAAAACTATGGAAGAAACCACAAAAGCAATTAAACAGTCATGTGAAGATCAAAAAAAAGGTATCACAACATTTATTGAGGTAATACTAAACCAAGAATTAGGTGAGCCGTTTAGAAGAGATGCAATGAAAAAACCAGTGAAAGTGGCTGGGATTAGAAAAGAGGATATGAAACCTCAAAAAAGCCTAAATTAAATCAATTTAAAATTGAAGCAGGGTCTAATTTAACATCAAACCAATTTAAACGAATATCTAAATGAGGGCCAGTTGCTCTACCACTTTGACCAAGTGTTCCAACAATTTGGCCTTGTTTTATTTTTTGACCAACTTTTACATCAATGTCTTTCATATGCATGTATAGAGTGCTGATACCATGTCCATGATCAAAAATGATAGTTCCTCCAGTAAAATACATATCATTTTCTGCTAAAGTTACCTCGCCATCCATCATTGCTTTTACTGGTGTTCCCTCTGGTGCATGAAAATCTATTCCATAATGCGGTCTTCTAGGTTTACCATTAAGAATTCTTTGACTGCCATAAACACCAGTTATTATGTATTTATCTATTGGATAGATAAATTTATCTTTAAAAAAGTCATAATCAGTATCAATTGATCTTGCTGTACCAATTAAAATATTATCTTTTTTAATTCGATCATACACTTCAGGGGGCGGTGTTACTTGTTTTGATGGCAAACCATCTATCCTTTGAATTTTGTATTTTCTTTTTAAAATTTGTTTTTCAATTGTTTTTGTTTTTCCATCTTCTTTAATAGTAATTAAAACATTATTTTTTCTATCTCTATCCAGGCCAAAAGCAAAGAACCCATCTTTAGATACTCTTATATTTTTGTTGTCTATTTTTACTTTAAAATTTGGATTTGTTTTTCCTAAAATAAAAGAACCTTGTTCAAATTTTCCAAAAAATTCTACAGCACTTAAATATTGGTAATTAAATAAAAATATTAAAAATAAAAATATAAATCTCATTTTGCAGTCCAGCCCCCGTCAATAACAATTGATGTCCCAGTGATCATTGAAGCCGCTTCAGATGCTAGAAAAGTTATTGAAGTTGCAACATCACTTACTGTAACGACTTTATTTATTGGGGTGTTATCTTTAACGTATTTATTGTACTTTTTGTCAGCAAAATATTTTTTTGTTCTTGGAGTTAAAACTATATTAGGGCAAACGCTATTAACTCTTATATTATATTTAGCTAAATCTAGCGCCATACCTTTAGTTAATCCCTCAACACCAAATTTAGTCATACTATAAACAGTTCTTTTTTGCCCAGCTACAAGTCCAAAAATAGAAGAAATATTTATAATTGAACCACTTTTTCTTTTTAATTTAATAATTTGATTAGCAAAAATTTGAGCAACATTAAAAACTGCTTTAGTATTTACGTTTAATAAAGTTTCCATTGAAGATTTTTTAACATTTAAAAAAGGCTCTGGAATATTAGTTCCAGCATTATTAACTAGAATGTCAAGCTGCTTAAGTTTAGTTATAAAAGACTTCATACGATTATAGTCATTAACATCACAATTAAATGGTAAGTATTTAACTTTATATTTTTTAATTTCTTTCTTCAAAGTGTTAAGTTCTGTTTGATTTCTCCCAATAGCTATTACATTTCCACCTGCTTCTGCTATAGCTATAGCCGTACCTCTACCTATACCTTTAGTAGCACCAGTTATTAGAGCTGTTTTACCTTTTAAATTTATATCTTTTAAAAAAATTCCCATTATTGTGCTGTCCAACCTCCGTCCACTACTAAAGAAGTTCCAGTAATCATTTCAGATGAGTTTGCAGCTAAAAATGCTACTGCAGTTGCAACATCACTTTCTTTTGCAACTCTACCTAATGGAATATTTTTAAGCATTTTATTTTTAAATTTTTTATTTTTAAAAAATTTTTTAACCATTGGTGTCTCAACAAATGTAGGGCAAATTGTATTTACTCTTATATTATAAGGAGCTAATTCACACGCCATACCTCTAGCAAGGCCCTCTATTCCAAACTTATTCATGTTGTAGACGTTTCGTCCCTCACAACCAACTCTGCCTAGTTGAGATGACATGTGAATAATAGATCCCCCAATTTTTTTTCTATTTTTCGCTTTTACCATTTTTTGAGAGCATAATTGTGCAACGTTAAATGCAGCTTTCATATTAAGATTAGTTAAGTACTCCATATTTTCTTGACTAACTTTTGTAAAATGTTGAGGTCTATTATTTCCAGCATTGTTTACTAAAATATCTAATCGATTAATTTTTCTTAAAACTTTTTTTAAATCATCTAAGTTTGTTACATCGCAAACAAATAATTGACTTGAACCTTTAGTTTTTTTTATAATTTTTTTTACTTTAGTAAGGTCAGATTTTGTTCTACTTAATATAATTACTTTTGCTCCTGCCTCGGCTAAAGCTATTGCACAAGCTTTACCCAGACCTTTACCAGCTCCAGTTACTAGAGCTGTTTTATTTTTAAGATTTATTTTTTTTAACATCAAAGTAATAAAATTTTAATATCTGTATATATTAAATCAACAGCTACAATTAAAATTGCTAATAAACCTAACCAAGCTATCCATTTGTATTTCTTAATCCACCCTGAAATTAGATTAGCAGCCACAGCCATAAGCACTATTGATAGAATTAATCCAAAAATTAATAAATGATAATGATGACCAGCAGCACCAGCGACACCAAGAACGTTATCTAAACTCATAGTAAAATCCGCTAAAAGAACAGTCCATATAGCTTTAAAAAAACTTGAACTATCAACTTTAATATCCTCTTGTTTTGAAGCCCCTTTGATTACATCAACGTAAAGTTTATAAACAATGTATAATAATAGAATTCCACCTATAAGTCTTAAACCTGTAATTTGTAATAAATAAGCCGTGAAAAGAGTTAAAATTATTCTTAAAACTACTGCACCTCCAATTCCCCAAAAAATAACTTTTTTTCTTTGATCAGGTGGAAATTTTGAAGCCACCATTCCAATAATAATTGCATTGTCACCTGCTAAGACTAGGTCGATAAAAATAATTTGAGTTAATATAGTTATTTGTTCAGGCGTAAATAATTCTGCAAGCATGATTACTTGTTAAGTATCATGTCCGAGGCTTTTTCCGCAATCATTATTGTTGGTGCATTGGTATTGCCGGAGGTTATATTGGGCATAATTGATGCATCCACAACTCTTAGATTTTGGATTCCATGCGCTTGCAATTTATCATTTACTACAGCCTCATCTCCTTTACCCATCTTACAAGTTCCAACAGGATGAAAAATAGTTTGCGCATGATCACTTGCGGCTTTAACTAATTCTTCATCATCAGTAATGTGCGAACCTGGCCTATATTCTTCAGGCTCATATTTTTTAAATGTTTCAGTATTTAGCATTATATTCCTTACAATTTTTAGCGCTTTAGCTGCAACATCTCTATCATCTTGAGTAGACAAATAATTCATTTTAATTTTTGGATTATCTCTACTGTCATTACTTGCTATATTTATTTCTCCTCTACTTGTTGGTCTCACATTAGCTACAGTTGGAGTTATTCCGTCAAAGTCATGCATTTTTGTTGCTCCCAAAATATCTGTACTAATTGGCTGGACATGAAATTGTAAGTTTGGAGTGGCTCTTGAGGGGTCGCTTTTGACAAAACCACATACTTGACTTGCACCCATTGTCATTGGACCGCTTTGCTTAAATATATATTCTAATCCAATAAAGAAATTTCCTATTAAACTATTAATTTTACTGTTCAATGACTTTAAATTTTTAACTTTATACACAGGTCTAAACATTAAATGATCTTGTAAGTTTTTGCCTACACCTTTTAATTCATGAATAGTTTTTATTCCGTATTTTTTTAATTTTACAGAGTCTCCGACTCCTGAAACTTGTAAAATATGTGGTGATCCAATTGAACCGGCTGATAAAATTACTTCTCTGTTGGCTTTAACTGTAATAACTTTTTCTTTTTGATAATAGTTAACACCTACAGCTTTTTTTCCTTCAAAATTAATCTTTTGCACATGGGCTTTTGTAACAATTTTTAAATTAGATCTACTTTTTACAGGATTTAAATATCCTTTAGCAGCGCTACATCGTAATTTTAACAATTTATTTCGACTAGTAGTAAATTGAAAATATCCAATACCGAAATTATTTCCTGTGTTAAAATCTTTTGTTCTTGGAATTCCTGTTTCTTCCGCAGCATTTTGAAATTCTTCTAACATATCTAAATTAATCTTTTTATTTGAAACAGTAATCGGACCTTTGTCATTATGAAATTCATTAGGACCGAGTTCGTTGTTTTCTGATTTTAAAAAATAAGGAAAAACATCATCCCAACCCCAGCCAACATTCCCTTGCTGTCTCCAATTATCATAATCATTACTTTGACCTCTAATCCAAAGAAGACCATTGATAGAGGAACTTCCGCCTAAAGTTTTTCCTCTAGGATATCTAATTGATCTGTTATTCATTGTTTCATCTTTTTCAGTATGAAAGCACCAATCAACTTTAGGGTTATGCATTGTTTTAAAATATCCAACAGGAACATGGATCCATGGATAAGTATCTTTGCCACCTGCTTCTAATAAAAGAACTTTATTATTTGGATCTGCGCTTAATCTATTCGCAAGCACACATCCTGCTGAACCAGCCCCTATAATTACAAAATCAAATTCATCCATGATAAGAATTTAACTTATACTTGAGAAAACTCATACATACTAATATGACTTATTCAACTCCAGGTTTAATTAGTTTGGTTTGACTCTGATTTTTATAAGAGGTTTAATTCATCTTTTATTAATAAAAAAACGGGGGAAATAATGAGAAAATTATTATCTGTAGTTTTTGGTTTAGCTGTTCTTGTGGGATTTTCTATGACTTCAGCAAACGCTAAAACGTTAAAATGTCAGACCGTTCTTAACACTAAAGCTGATGAAGTGAAAATGTTGAAGGACTTTACTGACACTGTAACAGAGCTTACTGACGGATCTTTAAAGTTTGAGATTTTACCAGCAGGTGCTGTTGTAGGAGTAAAAGAGACTTTAGACGCGGTTGATAAAGGATTAATAGATTGTGGTTTCGCATGGACACACTATTGGTCTGGAGATCACCCAGCTGCCATGTTATTTGGTTCGCCAGTAGCAGGTGGTGGAGTAGGTATAGATAACTTAGCGTTTTTATCTTGGTTCCAATATGGTGGTGGTAAAGAATTATACGACCAACTATGGAAAGAAATGGGTAGAGACATTAAAGGGTTTATGCTTCAACCAGTTGGCCCTGAAGCTTTAGGTTGGTTTCCAAAACCAATTAAAGACATGGCTGATTTTAGAAAATATAAATTCAGAACACCTCCAGGAATTCCTGGTCAAACATATAAAGATATCGGTATTGCATCTGTAGCAATGGGTGGTGGAGATATTCTTCCAGCATTACAAGCGGGTACTATCGATGCAGCAGAATGGTGTTGTCCAAAACCAGATTTAACATTTGGTTTCCAAAAAGTATTAAAACACTATTACCTACAAGGCTTACACCAAGTAGTAGTAAATGCTGACTTTTATATTACTGGAAAAACTTACAAAAAAATGACTGCTCATGAGAAAAAATCTCTTGAAGTAGCTGCAAACGCTTCATTAGCTAAATCTTTAAGCTACAGAATCTATGAAAATGGAAAAGCTTTAAGAGAGTTAACTACTAAGCACGGAGTAATTTTAGAAGATACTCCTACAGACTACTTTAAAGAATATATGGCAGCAGCAAAGAAAACATTGAACAAAAACGCAGCGGATAATAAATTCTTCGCTAAAGTTTACAAATCAATGAAAGAATTTGCTGATATTGCTGTACCATTCTGGAGTGGTGCTCAAATGTCAAACGCTAAGCTAGGAATGGCTCACGCGGCGACATTAAAGTAATAAGCAAAAACTTTAAAAATATTTTAGAGCGGACTTAACGGTCCGCTCTAATTTTTTAGGACAAGATTATGAATGATAAGCCACCAAAAATAGATATTTCAGATGAAATGATTGCCGATAGACGCGGCGGTTCAGGTAAAATGCCAGCAGATATGCCAGCATGGATGGCTAACACTATTACTTCAATAGATAAATTCAGTAAACGAGTAGGTAATGTAGTTTGTTGGATCCTTATGCCTTTAATTTTAGCAATGACTTATGAAGTTATTATGAGAAAATTATTTTTAGCTCCAACAATTTGGGCCTACGATATGAGTAGATTTTTATATGGAGCTCTATTTATGTTAGGAGCAGGATACGCTCTCTCCAAAGGAGTTCACATAAGAGCAGATTTTTTATACAGAAATTTTAAAACTAAAAATCAAGGTCTTGTAGATTTTTGGTTATATATTTTATTTTATTTTCCTGGATTAATAGTCTTTCTTTACATGACCATCGGTTATGTCGAAGAGTCAATTCGAAGAGGCGAAAGGGGAATGGATACAACTTGGATGCCATTTATGTGGCCTATAAAATCATGTTTATTGATAGGTATAATATTTCTTTTAATTCAAGGCGTTTCAGAATTACTTAAAAGCTATTGGGCAGCTAAAAATGGTGAGTGGCCTGGAGAAGAAAAAAAATGATAGCAGAATTAATTAATCCAGCTGTATTAGGTATCATTTTAGTTGGAGTAATGCTTTTTGCTATCTTTATTGGATTTCCAATATCCTTTACTTTAATTTTTTTAGGTTTTGTATTTGGATATTTAGGATTTGGTAAACTAGTTTTCTATTTGATGACCTTACAATTTTCGATGGTCATGACCGAACAAACCCTCGCCGCCGTGCCGCTCTTTGTCTTCATGGGAATTATGATGGAGCAAGCTGGTTTAATGGAAAGGTTGTTCTCAGCATTCCAACTTATGTTAGCTAGAGTTAGAGGGTCACTTTATTATGCTGTTTTATTTGTTTCTGTGATTTTTGCTGCAGCGACAGGAATAGTTGGAGCCTCGGTAACAATTTTAGGAATTATGGCCGCTAAATCTATGAATAGATCGAGTTATAATGTTCAGCTTGCTGCAGGAACAATTACGGCAGGAGGAACATTAGGAATTTTAATTCCTCCAAGTATTATGCTTGTTGTGATGGGACCAATTATGGAAATTCCAGTTATAGATTTATTTGCAGCTGCAATATTACCAGGAATACTTTTAGCTTCTTTGTTTGCTGCATACACAACAATTAGATGTATGCTAGATCCAAAATTAGGTCCACCATTACCAGAAGACATGAGACCAACTAGCATGAAAACTGTTTGGATTGAATTTCTCTTAGGATTAGTTCCACCAGCAGCATTAGTTTTTGCAGCGCTTGGAAGTATATTATTAGGTTTTGCAACGCCAACAGAGGCTGCAGGGTGTGGAGCAATGGGTGCACTTTTATTATCACTTGCTTATAAAAAATTAACTCTTCCTAAATTACAAGAGGCTCTAGTTAAAACTTTGGAAATAACAGCTCTTATAATGGTTCTAGTAGCTGCTTCAAACTTCTTCGGAGCTGTGTTTGCTAGATTGGGTACACCAACTTTATTAACTGAATTTTTACTTGGTCTAGAGATGAATAAGTACTTAATTTTAGCAATGATCATGGTGATGATTTTCTTACTTGGTTGGCCTTTAGAATGGGTACCTATAGTTATGATTATTATTCCAATTATATTACCATTAGTTGAAGCTCTCGGCTTTAACCTTACTTGGTTTGCTATTCTTGTTGCCGTAAATCTTCAAACCTGTTGGCTCTCGCCGCCCGTCGCTTTATCGGCTTATTTTTTAAAAGGTGTTGTTCCTGAATGGGATTTAAAGGATATATATCTTGGAATGATGCAATTTATGGTTTTACAATTAATTGGATTAATATTAATAGTTATATTTCCACAAATTGCATTGTGGTTACCAACACTTTTATATGGCAATTAAATATTTAAAAAAAGCACCTAAAACAGCATCTACGGATGATGCAAAAACTCGTGAAATTGTTCAAACTCTTTTAAAAGATTTAGAAACATCTAAAGAAACTGGTTGTAAAGAACTAACAAAAAAATTTGATAAGTATGAAGGAGATATAATTGTCTCCAAAGAAAGAATTGAGGAAATAAATAAATCTATAGATCAAAAAACTAAAGATGATGTAAAATTTGCTCATGATAGAGTTAGAAAATTTGCAGAAGCACAATTAAAAAATTACGGTAATGATTTTGAAATAGAATTATCAAAAGGTTTATATGCAGGACAAAAACTTGTGCCAGTCAATACTGCAGGATGTTATATCCCGGGAGGAAGATTTGCACATATTGCTTCAGCTGTTATGAGTGTTACAACAGCAAAAGTAGCTGGTGTTAAGAACATCATTGCATGCAGTCCTCCAAAACCAAATGTTGGAGCTCATCCAACTATAATATATACCGCAAATTTATGTGGAGCAGATGTAATAATGAATTTAGGTGGAATTCCAGCGATTGCTGCAATGACGTATGGCTTATTTAAAAATGATCCAGCTGACATGTTAGTCGGTCCCGGTAATCAATTTGTTGCGGAGGCTAAAAGAATTTTATTTGGAAGAGTAGGGATTGATTTATTTGCTGGACCTACAGAGATAGCAATAATAGCTGATGAAAATGCTGATCCTGAAATTGTTGCAGTTGATTTAGTTGGGCAAGCAGAACATGGTTACAATTCACCGGCTTGGCTTTATACAACAAGCAAAGATTTAGCAGATAAAGTTTTAAAAAGAGTTCCAGAATTAATTAAAGAACTTCCTGAATTACCAAGAAAAAGTGCAGAAGCTGCATGGAAAGATTACGGAGAAGTAATCCTGTGTGACACTGATGAAGAAATGGTTCAGATAAGTGATGAATATGCCCCAGAGCACTTAGAAGTTCAAACAAAAAATTTAAATTGGTTTCATAAAAGACTTAAAAATTATGGGTCGTTATTTATTGGAGAAGAAACTACTGTTGCTTATGGTGATAAATGTTCAGGGACTAATCATATATTGCCAACAAAAGGTGCTGGAAAATATACAGGTGGTTTATTTGTTGGAAAATTTATTAAGACACTAAGCTTTCAAAGAATGACAAAAGAGTCGACCAAAGAAGTAGGAGCAGCTGCTGCTAGACTTTCAAGATACGAAGGAATGGAAGCTCACGCTAGAACTGGAGATGTGAGACTAAGAAAATACGGTTTTTCTAATTAATGCATGCTTTAGTTTATACTGGTACAGAAAAAATAGTTTACAGAGAAGAAAAAGATCCCACTAAAAAACCTGGCGAGGCATTAGTAAAAGTTCATGCAACAGGTATTTGTGGCTCAGATATGCATGCTTACCACGGTAAAGATGAAAGAAGAATTCCACCACTTATATTAGGTCACGAATTCAGCGGAACAAGTTTAGATGGTAAATTTAAAAATAAAGAAGTCGTAATCAATCCACTTATTAGTTGTGAGAATTGTGATTATTGCAAAAACAAAAGAGAGCATCTGTGTCCGCAAAGAACAATGATTGGGATGAGTACTCCAACAAAAAGAGATGGAGGTTTAGCAGAATTAGTTTCTGTTCCAGAACAAAATATTTTTGTGGTACCAAAGGGTCTAAATATGAAAGAAGCAGCATTGGCTGAACCTACTGCTGTTGCTTTACACGCAGTTTTATTAGCTGAGGCAAATTTAAAAAAACCTTTATCAGAGTGTAAGATTTTAATTCAAGGTGCAGGGGCAATTGGTTTACTTTGTGGTCTGGTATTAAATAAAGAGAAAAATTCTAGTAATATAATCATGTCTGATCCTAATAAAAAAAGATTAGATGAATGTGGAAAATATTTAAAAGCAAGTTTTGTTGCTCCAGATGATAAATCCATAAAAGAAAATAATTTTGATTTAATTTTAGAGTCAGTGGGATTAGAAATCACTAGGCATCAAGCAATTAATTCAATAGCACCTGGAGGCACTATTGTTCATATAGGTTTAACCCAACCTTCAGGAACTTTTAATTTTAAAAAACTTACAATCCAAGAAGTAACATTGGTTGGAACTTATTGTTACACCAATGAAGATTTTAAGAATAGTTTAGTAATTCTAAAAGATAAAAAATTAGGTGATTTAGGATGGATAGAATATCGAGATCTTAAAAAAGGTTCCGATGCCTTTCAGGAAATCCATAATGGTACATGTGTTGCCCCTAAAATCATACTAATTCCTTAGTTCTTCTTCTGGTTGTAGACAATATGCATATCGGAGATTTAAAATAATCATTTCAATTTTGGAATGATTTTAACTAACATTAACATCATGAAAAAAACATTTGTCATATTAATTTTACTATTTTTTACTTCAGCGTATGCCATGGGTCATCTGAGTGAAAAAGATAGAAAAGCTACTTTAAAATGCACAGGACTTTATTATGCTAATAGCATGATACCTCAAGGAACATTGGAATTAGATAAAATTGTATTCTCGATTGCTGCAAAGAAATATTTAACATCATATTTAATTAAAGAGGGAGTTAAAGAAGATCTTGTAAATACAGAACTCAATAAATCTGTAGATGAACTTTACGGCAAACCATACGATGAAAAAAAAACAGGCGATTGCACTAAATATATTTACAAATTGATACCAGAGTCTAAGGAAGAAATAGATAAACTAGTAAAATCAGGAATATATTAAAATTAACAGAGGTAATCATGATAGATAAATTTGGAAACGCATTTTATTTAATTATTTACTTAGCTCATTTTATTATAGTTGGTAGCTATGGTTACCAATTAGTCTTTGATACTAAAAAATTTCTAAAGGGCAGAGGAGTTGATAAAACTGCAACTTTAATCACTAGATTTGCAGGCTCATTTATGATTGCAATTGTTATAATGGCAATTTATTTAGCTTTTATTAGACCCAATGGTTTAATAGGTGCTTGGGCGTTCTTTAACTTAGTTTTTATAATTAATGTTTCAATATTGGTGACAAATTTTTACACTTTAAAAATTGATAAAACAGGTTTAACCAAAAAAACTAGAAACGATGGAATTTACGCTCCATTAGTTCTTGTAATTATCAGCGCCATTCTTTGTTATGGCTTAACAGATAAGATCTATGTTTAAGGAGATATATGGCTAAGTTTATGAATATTGTTAGGTGCAAAGTGAAATCATCTAGCAGAGAAGAATATTTGAAAAAAATAGATGAGATGCCAAAGTTCGATGGTCAGACTTCAGCTAAATATGTTGAGACAAAGCCCAACGAATTTTTTATGATAGGTGAATGGAATTCTGAAGATGATATTGCTAAAGCAAGACCAAAAATGATTGAGTTTTTGGACACACTTCGGCACACTTTAGAAGAACTGTCACCAGATTTGGGAGTAACTGATCCTCACTCTGGTACAGTTGTAATCGAAAAATAAGAAAGGGGTAACAATGGCAAAATTTTATACATTAGGATGTTACACAGCTAAAGGTCTAGGAGGATTTGTAAGCAATCCGTCTACAGACAGAAAAGCTGCTACATCTGCACTTGCTGCTTCTGTGGGAGCTAAAGTAACTCAATACTCAGGCCTAAGAGGAAAATACGACTTTATGGCAGTTATTGAAGGAACTTTTGAACAAGCTGCTGCAGCTGCTATGGTTGCTGTTTCTAGTGGTGCTGTTTCAGATTTTACAATTTTAGAAGATGTAGATCTAAATGAAATAGCTAAAACTGCTCAGAAAATGGCTTCATCATACAAAGAGCCAGGAAAATAATTATTTTCTGTAACTAATACATTTTAAGGTATCAGTGAATTTTATTTGATTTTTATATTTAGATTTTATTTCACTGATACCATATTTAATCTCTTTAGCACTCATATTTAATAAGCATGAAATGTATCTCTCTCTGATCATTCTTACGTATTTTTGTTTAGAGATATTTACTTTAAAGTTAAAGTTACTGTAGCTTATTTCTTTTAAGTTTTTTTTTATTATCCTGAATAAGTTTTCGTCTCTTTTTAAGCTCTTTTCTAATTTTTTTTTCATTTTTTTAAAACAAGGTATCTTATTATTTTTTGTTTTAAGCGAAAAAATCAATATTTTACCTTTGGAATTTAAACTTTTTTTTGCAAGATTTAGAAGACGATTTAAATTTGTTTTTGAAAAAAAATGAATAGTTTGTTTGATTAAGATTAGATCGTATTTCTCTTGTCTATTTAAATATTTTAATGCTTCTACTCTCTTAAATATAATATTCTTTTTAACATCCTTATTGCCAACAACATCAATTCCAATGGGTTTATTTCTAAATTTATATTTCTTTTGGAGGGCGCTAATAATATTTGCTCTTCCACATCCAATGTCCAATATTTTTAAATTTTTATTTAAATTAATTTTTCTTTTAAGAAATTTATTAAATTGAGAGATATATGATTTAGATGATAGCCAGGTTTTATTATCCCAGTTTTTAAGTCTTTTCATTAAAGTGCAACAACAGCGGCAGCTATGGAAGCAAGTCTTGCTTGAGTATCATCAGCTCTACTTGTTATCACAACAGGGACTTTTCCACCAACTACTACACCAGCTGCACAAGCTCCCATAAAAAAAATCATCATTTTTACTAAAGCATTGCCAGTTTCTACGTTTGGAACTAATAGAATATCAGTTTTGCCGGCAACTGCATTTTTAATCCCTTTAATTTGAGCAGCTTTCTCAGAAACTGAATTATCGAATGCCATTGGTCCAAATACATCTGCATTTAAACCTTCCTCTTTAGCTCTTTTGGTAAGCTCACTTGCCTCTTGAGAGCTTGGTACACTATCTAAAACTTCCTCAGTGGCTGATAATATTGATACTTTAGGTTTCTCAATTCCTATTCTATTCGCAAAGTCTATTGCATTTTTTAATATATGCATTTTTGTTTCTAATTTTGGTAACACGTTTAATGCTCCATCAGTGATTATAAATGGTTTATCATTTTTCTCCAAAGTCATATGCCAAATATGACTAAGTCTTTTTTTCCCAATTAAATTTAAATCTCTTTTCAAAACTGCTTTCATAAGTACATCGGTATGAATATGCCCTTTAACAATTATTTTTACCTTACCTTCACTCGCAAGTTTTGCAGCGATCGGAGCAGTGCTGTTTTCATCTGGTTCATTAATTATTTCGTATTTAGAAATATCCCAATTTAATTGCTTAGCATTTTTCTCGATAATTGATTTGTCTCCAATAAAAACTGGTATGATTAAATTTGCATCTACGGCTTGTTTTGCAGACTCTATTGAAACAGGCTTTACTGCATTAACTATTACTGCTTTTGCAGGTCCTTTTGTTTTAGCTATCTTAAGCAAACTTTCAGGGCATATAATATTTTTTTTACTAAGCATTTAATTCATCCATTTCTTTTAAAATTTTAGCAGGAATAGATATATCTTTATTTAAATTTTTTTTATACGTCTTATTTTTTCTTTCACCCGGATACAAAATATTTGAAAATCCTTTTGCTTTTGGAAGTTTTTTGACTAACTTTATGTTTTTCTTTATTTCTTTGATAAACTTACTTCCGATAAAAATTTTTGGATTAATAGTAATAAATAAATGACCCATATTCTGAGGCCCCGAAAAATCATCAAAAGGATCCTTTGTTTTTCCTCCATGACTGCTACCAGTAAAGACGCCACTTAGAATATCTACCATCCAAGCTAAACCAGAGCCTTTAAAACCTGCGATAGGTAATTGAGTTCCTCTAAGAGCTTCTTTGGCATTTGTAGTTATCTTTCCTTGTTTGTTGAGTGCAACACCATGAGGAATTTTTAAACCTAACTTATCTGCTCTTCTTATAACACCTCTGTTAATCATTGATGTTGAGGAGTCAAATACAAAAGGAACTCCTCCTGTTGGAACCCCAAAGCAAATAGGATTAGTGCCAAAGAGAGATTTTTTTGCACCATAAGGTGCTAAAGCAGCAGGTGCATTAGTAAAACAAAAAACCATTAATTTATTATTAACTGCTTGTTCAGCATAAAAACTTGAAAGTCCATAGTGTCCGCTTTTTTTTATAGCAACTAAACCTATTCCAGTTTTTTTAGCATTTTTAA
Source organism: uncultured Pelagibacteraceae bacterium (assembly GCA_902623395.1). Classification (GTDB taxonomy): domain Bacteria; phylum Pseudomonadota; class Alphaproteobacteria; order Pelagibacterales; family Pelagibacteraceae; genus Pelagilacustribacter. The sequence continues at coordinate 24,403 of CACNTN010000006.1, forward strand.
TTGCTTGTTTAATACCTATGTCAGCACTTACGAAACCAATGCTATTGTCAGCGTCTATATATGCAGCAGATGAACTTATCTTTTTTATTTTGATTTTTGGTTTAGGATTAATTACTTTTGCTTTAATTCTATCGCAATACATTTTTAGTCTAGCCAAACCATGACCTTTTGCTTCTAATATTTCCGCTTTAATTAAATAGTTAGAACAAATATCAGCGTGATTTTTTGAGAGTTTATGTTTTAAAAATATTTGTTTAAGTTTTGATTTTAAAAGGCTTTTTTTCACTTAAATTTTTTATTTCCTTTAGCTTCCCAAAAATTTGTTCTCTGCTCTGGGTTCTCAACTAGACTTTTACACATCATGCCATACTCTTTAGCAAGGGAAGAAAAATCTTTTTTAGCTAGTTCTACAAAATTATTAACTTTATCTTTTGTCATTTGAGACATCACTTCTGGATTTAATCCCATAATTTCACCAAGATCATAGTTGTATTTTAAAGATACATCCGCACTATTTTCTAAGCTATCGATAATATTTTTGTCTTTTCCTGCATCTTTAAAACTTTGGGCGGCAACTTTATAGAAACTGTAACAATTAACGTAATCTCTTTGAATATTTTCCATAACATACTTTGCAACTTTTTTTTCTTTAGCATTTTCATTCGCACTTAAAGAGAAAGGTATTAAAATTAAAGATATTAGTATTATTTTTTTCATTTATATTTTTTCATTGAAGCTTCAGCTAAAATCAGATTTGGATCCATAAATATTTTTGAAAGCTTAGCTTTCTTAAAAGATTTATATGCAAAAATTGCAATTGGCAACTCTGTACAGCCCAAAATGATTTTTTTACATTTCTTTTTTAATAGATAATTTACCGCAGGCTTAATAGCTCTCTCAGCTTCCTTAGTTTTACCCATTTTAACAAGTTTAATGGATTTATTAACGCTTCTTTGTTGCAGTGATGTATTCGGCGAAATTAATAAAAATTTTTTATTAAAGTAATGACTATATATGCCAGTTTTTATTGTTGCTTCAGTCGCTAATAAACCAATTTTAGAATTTCTTTTTAAATTATTTTTTGCATTCGAATATACAATTTCCGGCATATTTAAAATCGGTATTTTTATATTCTTTTTAAGATCTTTGTACCAATAGTGGGCTGTATTACATGGAATTGAAATAAACTTACATTTGCTTTTCTGTAAAAACCTACATCCCTCTATAAGACTTTTTAAAACTTTATTATATTTTTTAAGATTTTGTTTTCGATCTGGAATAGTTGATTTATTGTATAAAATAAATAAAGGATATTTTTGATCAGCTTTGCCTCTATTTAATTTTGCAAGTTTAGAACAAAAATCTAAACCTGCTTGTGTGCCCATGCCACCAAGTATTCCAATCATAAATTATAAAATGGATTAACCTTTTCCTCGCCAAGGAATCGTTTTGTCTATTATCTTTCTTATTGTGATATCAAAAATTAATCCTAGCATTCCCATAATAAATATCGTGATCCATATTACTTCATATTGGAAATACTTTTTCGCGACATTTTCTACAAAGCCAACGCCTGTAGTTCCAGCTAAAAATTCTGCTGCAACTAATGTTCCCCAACACATTCCTGTTGCAACTCTTATTCCTGTTAAAATTTCTGGTAAGGAATTTGGAAAAATAACGTGTCTTAATATTTGCCATTTAGATGCTCCAAGAGAATGTGCAGCATGAATTTTTGACAATTGAGTTCCCGATGCACCAGCCCTAGCTGAAATTATCATAATTGATAATGACACCATAAATAATAAAAATACTTTTCCAAGATTATCTATTCCAAGAACTGAGATAACTAATGGCGCCCATGCTAATGGCGGAACAGGCCTGTATAGTTCAATTAAAGGATCAAAAAATCCTTTAGCAAATCTGTTTAACCCCATGAACAATCCCAATGGAACCCCAACTATAATTCCTGCTACTAAACCAAGGAATACTCTTAAAAATGAATCCCATATGTGACCAGTAGGAATTGGAATTTTAAATAAGTTAAAGTCTCCAGTAACAAAACTTAAAACCTTACTTTTGAAATTTGGCTTAATTTCACCTTGTTCATTATGAACTGGGTACTCTCCAGGTAAAATATCTGCAAACCAATCAGGTATTAAAAAACCAATGATCTTACTAACATCCATCATTTCGAACCAAATTAATGGAATTTGTTTGTAACCGACATTTGGGTTCAGCATTAAAGTAAATTTATTAAGGGTATCTGATGGTTTTGGAAGCCATCTACCTGAGCCTTGTTCAGAACAACTTGGACCACTTGAAATGATCGTACCTGAAGGAAATAAAAGAAGATCTACCCATCTAAGACTGCCTTGTTCTTTTTTTTGTACGTTATCAAAATTGATTATTGATGCCTGCATATCATTTAGAGTATTAGGTGGAAATATACTTGCGTATTCAATTCTACGAGCAATTTTAAGAATATCTTTTGCCAATGAAGAAGAAATTTCCTCAGAGGCGCTTAAACTGTTTCTATAATCTTTTATTTCTTTTTTTAGACTTTCTAAGGCGGAATCATATTGTTCATTATGATTTTTAAGTTCAAAGAATTCATCACTTATCAAATTTAATTCAATGGCTGCTGCCTGGAATTTTAAACCTCGCTTTGTTTTTGGAATAAAGGGAATTTCAATTGTATTTTCAATTGAGGTACTTGATGCTTTCCAAGAACCTTCTTCCTTAGCAGCTTTAATTCTTTCTAATTCTTGTTCGGCACTTTCATTGGGATAATCACTTCTTTTAAAATTCTCAGTTAGATTTATAATTTTTTCATTAATCAATTTAATTTGTTTTCTAGTATCGTTACTTAAAAGCTGTTCATTAGTAAGTAATGGAATTGTATTCTTAGTTTGAGAAACAAAGCTTAGTAACTTACTTTTATCTTGATTATTGATTCCTGATTTTTCTATTTCAATAGTGATTTTGTTTAAATTTTCTGACTCAGTTTCTATTACTGATGTACTCTTAAGTTGACGCTCATCTATTGGAAATAGATACTTAAGTGAGAGAAGAGACTCGTTTACTTTACCAACTTGGCAAAGTTCATTAGCTGACTTTGGGAAAAAAGACTTAGCTATATCCCACGAATAATAGAGCCATACTAATAAAAGAAAACTACTTCCTACAATAACCCAATGGATACCTCCTTTAGCTCTTTCAGGATTTCCAAAAACAGCATCGACTTTTTCAGTTCTAATTAATTTTCTGCCGTATAAAACACACCCTACAATAGCGAAAAAAAATAAAAATGTTAGAAAACCTGTTATCATTTAAACTTCTTTTCCCATTATTTCTTCTTCCATGTTCCATATCATTGAGAGAATTTCTTCTCTTTTAGAAACGAACTCTTTATTGTTTTTAATATCTCTTAAGTCTTCTTTAAGTCCCATTGATGCGAAAGGTAATTTATACTCTTTATGTATTCTTCCTGGTCTTGGTGCCATAACATAAACTTTTTCTCCAAGTAACAACGCTTCTTCAACAGAGTGAGTTATCAGAATAATTGTCTTTCCAGTTTCTTTCCAAATTTTGAGAACTAAAGATTGCATTTTTTCTCTTGTTAAAGCATCTAAAGCTCCTAAAGGTTCATCCATTAATATTAGCTCTGGATCATTAATCAAACATCTTGCTAAAGCTACTCTTTGCTGCATTCCCCCTGACAATTGATAAGTGGGAGTGTTACCAAAACCTTTTAATCCAACTATATCTAGCCATTCATCAACTTTTTTTTGAGTTTGAGCATTATCTTCTTCTTTCATTCTCAAACCAAAATTTACATTCTCAGCAACAGTCAACCATTCAAATAAAGCACCTTGCTGAAAAACCATTCCTCTATCAACACCTGGTCCATTAATTTCTTTATTATTAAGAGTAATTTTTCCCGAAGTTGGTCTAATGAACCCTGCTGTAATATTTAATAAAGTTGTCTTTCCGCAACCTGAAGGTCCAAGTACAGTAAGCAACTCTCCTTTTTTAATTGTAAAATTTAAATCTTTTAGAGCATGAACAGTTTCTCCTTTAGGAGTTTTAAAAACCATGTTTAAATTTTGAGAAATCAGATTGCTCATAAAAGAACTATATTAGATAATTTGATAAAAAAATAGGCACCAATAATGTTCATTGGTGCCTATAATTTTACTTTCAAGAACTACGGTAAAAACTTAGTAGTTACTGTACCTCTTGGAGTGTCAAAACCTTTTAAAAATTTAGCAAGGTTTCCACTCTTCATAGATTTTTTCGTTTCTTTTGGCGTTAAGAATTTGAAGCCACTTAAAGTGTCTTTCATGTCAGCAACTTTCATTTCTGACTCTTTAGACATAGCTTTCATATCACTTCCACCTTTTCTGTATCTCTCATTAGCTTCATGAGTTAATTCTACGAAAGCTTTCAACATACCTGGATTTTCTTTCATAAATTTATTTGTTACAGAAACGATATCTATTCCCATGATACCTCCAGCTCTTGCTTCATCAACTGTAAGAAGTCTTGTTCCAACAGATGTAGCAGATTTAATAGAGTTACCTCCAAATAAACATGCCATTACAACATCACCACTAACTAGTGCAGCAGCACCTTCTTCAGGGTCCATTGCAATGATTTCCATTTTTTTTCTATCAGCACCAACTATTTTCATACTTTCTGTGAAAACATATTCAGCCATAGTTCCTAGAGGAACTGCAACTTTCTTACCTTCAAGTTCAGAAGCATTTGCTTTTGTGATACCCGATTTTTTAGAAGTAACACATGTTGTTCCTCCCATTCCGTATTCCATTGCAACGTCTACTAAACTAATAGGTGCTTTCGCCTTAACAGCATTGATATAAGGCATTAAACCTTGTGAGTAAGAGATATCAATATCTCCTGCTAACATAGCATCAGTCATTGCTACACCGTTTGTGAAATTAGTCCACTTAACTGGTACACCAAGTGCTTTTGCATACGCTTTTTTATTCATGTCCTCAAGATTTGGAGATGGCCATTCCAAAAAGTACGCAACTCTTACTTCTTTCGCAGCTGAGTTAGCTACTGTAGCAGTTAGAGTAAACGCAAATAAAATCCCAAGAACTGTACTTATTATTTTTTTCATAGTTCTCCCATATGGTTTGTTTAATAATTAAGATTTAAAATTAAATTCAATGAGAAGTAAACAGGAGATTGCTCTTGTTTGACCATATTGATTTTACAACCAAAGATTGTATGTTATATTTCTTGTCAAACTTTAACAATAGTCTAAAAACAAATTATGAGTTCATCTAATAGAACAAATATACCTAATTCCCTAAATGAGCATTGGATGCCATTTACTGATAATAAAACTTTCAAAAAAAACCCTAGATTGATTACAGATGCAAAAGGAGTTTACTTAACAAATCATCAAGGAAAAAAAATGATAGATGCAAGTTCAGGATTATTCTGTAATCCACTTGGTCATGGAAGAAAAGAAATTACTGAAGCTGTTTCAAAACAATTAGATAAATTAGATTATTGCCAACCATTTAATCAAGGATACGGTGGATCATTTGAACTAGCAACAAGAATAGCAAAGAAAACTCCTGAAGGTATAAACAGAATATTTTATACAATCTGCGGATCTACAGCAGTAGAGACTGCAATTAAAATAGCTATCGCGTATCACAGAGCAAAAGGTGACTCAAAAAGATTTAGATTTGTTGGTCGTGAGAGAGGTTATCATGGAATGAATATTGGAGCGACTACAGTTGGAGGAATGATTAATAATGTCAAAACTTTTGCGAGTGTTTTAATGCCCGGAGTTCAGCATATGAGACACACTCATTTACCCGAACATAAGTTTGTAAAAGGTCAACCAGAAACTGGCGTTGAGATGGCAGAAGATTTAGAAAGAATTGCTATGAATTTTGGTGGAGAAAACATTGCAGCTTGTATAGTTGAACCTATCGCGGGATCAACAGGAACTTTGGTTCCACCAAAAGGTTATTTAAAAAGAATAAGAGAAATTTGTGACAAGCACGGTATATTATTAATTTTTGATGAAGTTATAACTGGTTGGGGTAGAACAGGTTCTGCGTTTGCATCTCAAGAGTTTGGTGTAACACCTGATATGATTACAATGGCTAAAGCTACAACAAATGGTGTTATCCCAATGGGAGTAGTTGCTGTAAAAGAAGAAATGTACGATGCTGTATTGGACTCATCTAAAAATCCGGAGGGTACACCGGAATTATTCCATGGATATACTTATTCAGGAATTCCTGCAGCCGTTGCAGCAGGTTTAGCAGTTCAAGACATATTCGATAAAGAAGATATTTTTAATAGAGCCAAAGAGATGTCTCCTTATTTTCAGGACGGATTACACTCATTAAAAGATTTAAAAGAGATTGTAAGTATAAGAGGTTATGGAATGATGGGTGGAATTGAAATGAAAATGAAAGATAAACCCGGAAAATCTGGCTTTCAAACTTTTAAACATTGTTATGATGCAGGTGTTAATTTCAAAAATACCGGAGATACATTAATAATTGCACCTCAATTTATCTGTGAAAAAAAACACATTGATGAAATTATCGAAAAATTAAGGACAGGTATTTCAAATTACTCAAAGTCTTAAATGATTATCGGAGTTCCAAAGGAGATTAAGCTTCAAGAGCATAGAATTGGTTTAACACCTGATAGTGTTAAAGCTCTTACAGATAGAAAACATGAGGTGTTAGTCGAAAATAATGGAGGATACGAAGCAGGATTTACTAATGAAGATTATTTAAAAGTTGGTGCAAAAATTATTAGGACACCAAATGAAATTTTCAAAAAAGCAGAGTTAATAGTAAAAGTTAAAGAACCTCAAATGAACGAAGTTAAAATGATTAGAGAAGGTCAAATTATCTATACTTATCTTCATTTGGCCGCAGCAAAAGAACTAACCCTAGGTTTAATGAAAACAAAATCAATATGCATAGCATATGAAACTGTTACGGATGACATGGGTCGATTACCATTACTAGCCCCAATGAGCGCAGTTGCAGGCAGAATGTCAGTTCAGGCAGGCGCTCACGCTTTAGAAAAGAATCAAAAAGGTAGAGGTTTATTAATCGGCGGCGCACCAGGTGTAGATCCTGCTACTGTAGTAATTCTTGGCGGTGGTGTTGTTGGAGAAAATGCTGCAATTATTGCAACAGGCTTAAGAGGAAAAGTATATGTGATAGATAAGTCAAAAAAAAGATTAGAAGAACTTCATAAACAATTTGGAGATAAAATTATCCCATCAGAGAGCGATAAAACAGATTTAAAAAAGTTAATTACAGAATGTGACTTATTAGTGGGAGGGGTTTTGATCCCTGGAGCAGAAGCACCTAAATTAGTAACAAAAGAAATGATCAAATCAATGAAAAGAGGATCAGTAATTGTTGATGTTGCAATTGATCAAGGAGGGTGTGTAGAAACAAGTAAACCTACTACACATGCAAATCCAACATATTTAGTCGATGATGTTGTTCATTATTGTGTGGCTAATATGCCAGGTGGTGTGCCAAGAACATCTACAATGGCACTTAATAAAGCTACGTTACCACTTTTGTTAAAATTAGCTGATCAAGGTTATAAAAAAACTCTTACTGAGAATAAAAACTATTTGGCAGGTTTAAATGTTTATAGAGGAAACATTACTTTAAAAGGTGTATCAGATGCTTTTAATTTAAAATATACGCCAGCGTCTGACTTATTAAAAAATTAAATGAGTTTGTTACCCCACGAGGCTAAAGTGGTAGTGATTGGAGGTGGTATAGCAGGCTGTTCTACCGCTTATCATTTAGCTGATAAAGGATGGGATACAGTATTGATTGAGCGAGACCTATTAACATCTGGTACAACATGGCATGCCGCTGGAATGGTCACCCAATTAGGAACAACCCCGCAAATAACAAAAATAAGAAAAAACTCTGTTAAATTTTATAATGATTTAAAAGTTATTACTGGTCTTGACACTAGTTTTAGACAAACAGGCACAATAAATATTGCAACAACAAAATCAAGACATCAAGAATTTATGAGACAAAAAACAATGTCTAAATTATTTAATTTAGATATTGAAATTATTGATAAAAACAAATTTAAGAATCTTTATCCGATTGCGAAAAATAGAGATGTGATAAGTGGATTGTATATACCTAAGGATGGTCAAGCAGATCCTGAAATTTTAACTAAAAATATTTCAATTGCTGCAAAAAAAAGGGGAGTAAAGATTTTTGAAAAATGCAAGTTAGAAAAAATTCTTAAGAGAGGCAATCAGATTAGAGGAGTAAGAACTAATCTTGGAACTATAAATTGTGAGTATATAGTTTTATGCGCAGGAATGTGGTCTAGACAAATTGGAGAAGCTGCTGGAGTGAGCATACCATTATACCCTAATGAACATTTTTATATGATTACTGAAGATTTTAAAAATTTACCTGAAATTCTCCCAACTTTCAGAGATCCAGACACTTTCTTATATGCTAGAGAGTATCATGGAAAAATAATGTTGGGTATATTTGAGCCAAACGCAAAAAATGCATTTAAAAAGACTGGAAAAGTACCGAACAATTTTTCTTTCGGAGAATTTAAAGTGGATAAAAAATATATAAAAATGCTTCATAAGCTAGCTTCAAAAAGAATGCCTTTAATCAAGGATCTCAAAATTGAAAGATATTTTTCTGGCCCTGAATCATTTACTCCAGATAGTAATTTTCTTCTAGGAGAAACAGAAGAGATTAAAAATTTTTATGTTTGCTGTGGATTTAATAGTATTGGTATTGGATCATCTGGTGGCGCGGGTAAAACAGTCGCAGAATGGATGATCAGAGGCCACACTGACCAAGATCTATTTAGTTTAGATGTTAAAAGATTTGAGAAATTTAACTCTTCCTTAAATTTTATAAAAGAAAGGGCAACAGAAACACTTGGAAATCTTTTTAAAATGCACTGGCCTTATAAACAATTAGAAACTTCTAGAAATGTCAAAATGTTACCTTACCATAAAGATTTGAAAAATTTAGGCGCTTGTTTTGGACAAATGGCTGGATATGAAAGACCTATGTGGTTTTCAAAAAACAAAAAACCAACTTATAAATATAGTTATGGATATCAAAACTGGTATCAATCAGCAAAAAGAGAATGTATTAACACTAGAAAAAATTTAGGTTTTTTTGATTTAACTCCATTTGTAAAATTTGATTTAAGTGGACAGAATGCACATCATCAACTTCAATATCTTTGCTCGAATAATATAAAAGATATTCCAGGCAGAACTACTTACACTCAAATGCTAAATCCGTCTGGAGGAATAGAGGCTGATGTAACAGTTAGTTGTATTAAAAAAGATTATTTTCGGATAATTTGTCCGGCGTTAGCAAGAAGTCATAACAAATCTCATATTTTAAAGAATTTAACTAAGAAAGTTAAATTTAAGGATGTGACAGATGAATATTCATGTATTGGTTTATTTGGTCCAAATAGTAGAAAATTTTTAACAGAATTATTTGGGAATTATTTCACTAATGAAGATTTTCCATTTTCGAGAGGAAAGTTTATAAACATTTTGAACAATAAAATTTGGTTCCAAAGATTATCTTTTATTGGTGAACTTGGTTGGGAAATTTATATTCCAATTAAAAAAACTAATGTTATTTTTAAAAAAATAAAAAAATTGGGAGAAAAATACAACCTTACATATGCAGGAATGCACGCTTTAGATATTTTGCGGCTAGAGAAAAAATTCCTTCATTGGGGTCATGATATCACCTCAGAAAATAATCCATTTGAGTCTGGATTATCATTTGCAGTAAATTTTAAAAAAAAAGAAAATTTTGTAGGTAGAGAAGCATTAGAAAAAATAAAAAATGAACCATTTAAAAGAAGATTAGAACTTTTTTCTCTGAAAAAAGATTTTAAACCTGGGAAACCTTTATTATTACATGATGAACCAATTTTTGATAAAGATAAAATTGTAGGTTACACAACAAGTTCAAATTACTCTTTTTTTTACAATAAAAATATTTGTTTAGCTTATATAAAAAAAAATGAGATAAAAGACGATAAAAATCTATATGTAGAGGTAGAAGGCGAAAAATATGAACTTCATCTAGAGAAGCTACCACTGCACGATCCAGAGTCAAAAAAACTACGTAGTTAAATCATTTTGGGTCAAGTTTTTTTTTCTAACCCATTTTGCTCCTTTCGTGCATTTAAAAATGTTTAAATTATGCTTTAATATTTCACATGAGCACTCAATTTAATCTCGATAAAAATAATACAGAGTATAATTCTCAAAATAAAGTGAGGGTTACTGACCTACTTAATAGGCTGAATGAGGAGAAAAAGATTGAGAAAAAGAGAAACCTAGCTCTTGGCGTAGCCGCAGTATCCGCTGTAACAGTTTTTGGCATAATTCTTACCATTTAATTTATTATTAATAGTTATTTCAACATTAACTAAACTAATGATTTAGTTGACCAAATATATTATAAACTTCCAGCTTGGCGAGGTAGCTCAGTTGGTTAGAGCACAGGACTCATAAGCCTGGGGTCGGCGGTTCGAATCCGCCCCTCGCTACCAATTATTTTTCAAATTTTAATATAATTTCAGGAATTGAGGGATTAGCAGGTTGATCTAAATGATGAGGAATTTTAGGTTCTTCACCTATAGTTTTCGGGTTTTTTGCAAATGTAAGCTCCAATTGAGTAGGAATAAAGTCTTTAGTAACAAAGGCGGGATTTTGTGGATGAATATGTACAAGTTCCATTTCTAAATTCTCAATAAATTTTTTAATTTTATCTAGATGAAGATCTACGTCATGTAACTCTATAGCTATCCCAGTAAAATTTTTTTGATTTTCGATAATTTCATCAAATATTCTATATTCAGACCCTTCAATGTCAATTTTTAGAAATAATGGACAGACATTTTTTTTTGTACTTAAAATTTCGTTAAGCATTACACCACCCTCACCAGAACCTACTCTTTTTTCGATATGTTGAGCTTTATTCGAAAAAAATTTTTTATAGTCTCTGTATAAAAAAATACTTTTATATAATTGACTAAAAAATTTTTTTTTTAAAACGTATTTTGGTTTAAAAATTCTAAAAAAATAACTTGTTATAAATTTTCTGCATAATTTTTTTATACCAGAATAATTAACAGTGTGATCATAACAAAAAATAGGTTTTTTAAAATTTTCACTAAAGTCTTTCTCAAAAGACCAATCGTATCCAAGACCTAACGTAACTAGAGCTTTTGACTTAGTAATGGATTCTTTTTCGACTAAATATCCTCCATCATTGTCTTGACCTAGTCTAATCAAATCATATTCTTTTTTTGGTCTTAAATATCTAGGTATCATTATTTTAATAATTTTTTTAATTTACTCAAATTCATTGATGTATTCATAGGAAGTTTAATTTTACTATTTTTTTTTAAATATCTTTTTTTAACTTTCTTATTATACTTTTTGGCAAAATTGTATACTGACATTGATGGACCTCCGATATTCAGCACACCCTTCTTATTTAATATTTTCTTAAAAATTTTGATAAATTCGTCGTGAAATATGAAGTTGGTCTTCATATTTGCAAAAGCATATTTATGTATAAAGGGTCTTTCAGTCATACTTACTCTTAGAATAAGTGAATTTTGATACATTTTTACAGCTGACTCTGCTCCAAGTTTTGACCATGCATAATTATTCATTGGAAGAACTGGATCAGACTCTTTGTAATTTCCCTTATTTCCAGGGTACACATATGACGTTGAGAAAAAAATAAGCTTAATATTAAATCTACTACATGCGATGGTAACATTTGAAGTACCAATAATATTTAGGCTTATACTTTTTTCTAAATTTTTTTCGTGTAAATCTAAAGGCCTTGATAGTCCAGCGAGATGAACTAAATACTTTGGTTTAGTCCTTTTTAAAAATTTTATTATAGAATTTAATTTAAGTATATCTAGTTGTTTTTTCTTGGGGAAAATATAATTTTTACCTACATTTTTTTTTAGAATTTTACCAAATCTGCCGTAGCCACCAGTAACAACTATTTTAGATTTATTTGACATGTGAAATCCATTTACCACCTTTTTTCCTAAACTTATGTTCTTTTTTAAATATTTCTGTTTTATGATTCCAAGAGTTTAAGATCGCAATGTCCGGGTAATTTTTCCTGAAATATTTAATATCCTTTATTGGTATATGTGTTCCAGGAGTAAATTTTCCAATTTTCTCTTTCGTTGAGTCAGCAATATAATCGATATATTTATTATCAATTCCACAAAAATTAAGCGCGGTAGTACTTTTCGCTGATGCAGCATATCCACAAATTTTTTTACCTCTTTTTTTTAGATTAATTATTTTGAGTCTAAATTTTTCTCTTGATTTTTTGCACTCATCTTTAAATTTCATACACGAACTTATTTTATCTAATTTTAGCTTTTTCTCTTTTTTAATAATCAAGCTTATCCTTTTTTTGACTTTATACAAATTTTTTCTGGCTATAACATATCGCATTGAGCCACCATGAGTTTTTTGCGGTAAGGCATCAATTAATTCAAAACCATAGGTATTAAAAATACTTCTTACTGAGTGAAGTGAAAAAATAAATACATGTGCATCATAAATTTGATCATAAGAAACTCTTTTGAACATTGAGCCAAGGTAGGGTTCTTCAAATATAAAAAAACCATTCTTTGAAAGCATTTGATCGACACTTTTTATTAAGTCTTTTAAATTAGGTATATGACAAATAACATTAGCTGCACATATAAGGTCGACCTTATTTCTTAATCTTTTTAGTCTTGAAGTGTTTTTAAAATTAAAAAAATTTGAGACAACTTTTAATTTTTTTTTTCTTGCAATATTAGCCACATTTAAAGAGGGCTCAAATCCCAAGATGTCATAATTTTTTTTTGCAAAATGTGATGAAAAAGTTCCATCATTTGAACCTATTTCTATAACTTTGGCACCCTCTTTAAGATAATACTTATTTAACCAATTAAAAAAGTTTTTAAAATGAGCAACCATAAATTTGGATTTATGGGTAAAAAAAGGATACTTATCGTTAAAAATTTTAGAGGATTTTGGATGATTGCCAACTTGAAATAAGAAGTTTTTTTCGTTAAATCCAATTTTTAAATTATAAAAAAATTCTTTTTTAAAATCTTTTTTTTTTAAAAAACCGTTAGCCATTGGCATTTTACCAAAAGACATTATAGTTTTTATTTTCTTTTTTGTTATTTTACATCTCATAAATCAACTAATCTCTTCTTTATTGATATTATAAAAGATAATGGGCCATACTCTTACTTTAGAGTACTTATTAAACCAGTATGATATAAATCTTTCCATTAAAAATGCATAAATCCTTGTATTTCCATATGAGCTGTTTTTAAATCCTAGTACTTTTTCACAACGTTCTAGCCAAGGAAAAATTGTTTCGTAAAAATTATTAATTATTTTTTTATTATTGGTAATAAACATATTTCCTCTATTATAGTAATTCTGATTTTCCATAAAAAATTTAAAATCTTTCTTATCATTACCATCTAACAATTCAATCGCTTTATCTAAATTTCCATATCCATGAAAAGAGTCAAAATGTAATTTTAAATTTTGATTTTTTTTTAAAAAATATTTAGGCTTAAGCAAAAATGATTTTAACCCATGTTTAATTATTTTCATTTTTGACCAACCATTCATATAAATATTTTGACCTAAAATAACTTCATTATCTTTCCACTCATTTGGTACCTTGTTTAAGAAATCAGTTTTATTTACTATTTCAGATTTATTAAAATTATTTACCCAAAAACGTCTATATGCACAAAATCCCACCCAAGTTTCTTTATCAATTTTAGGTAATTCATTTTTCCAAAACCAATAATGAAATGTATACTCACCGTAATACTTATTTTTATATGATATATTTTCGCCAACATTGTCTCTTGTCCACTTCGAGTTAAATTCATTATCTCCTAAACCCACGGGAATATAATTTAGTGATTTTATCTTATCAAAATCTTCATTGTTTAAACTTAAACAATAAATTAATAAATTGCTCATTTATCTTACTAACTTATTTTTACGACAATAGTCGTTAAAACTTAAGTTGTTTCTATCTTTTTTGGAGATTATAAATTTTTTTTTTGGCCAGTAAATTTTTAATTTTTTATCATTCCACATAATGCCAGTTTCACTTATTTTTGATCTGTAATTATTATTACTGTAAAGAATTATATTTTCATTCTCCAACCCTAAAAACCCATGAGCGAATCCAGCTGGTATTAATATGGATGTAGCATTTTTTTCAGATAGGATAATTTTAAAATGTTTTCCAAATGTCTTTGAATTTTTTCGAAGATCTACAACTACGTCTAAAATTCTACCCTTAACTACTGAAACAAATTTTTCTTGACTATTATTTGATTGTAAATGTAAACCTCTCAAAACATTTTTTTTAGATTTAGACATGCACCAAAATATCGGATTATGTGATTTGATTTTATTTTTTTTAAAAATTTCTTTGAAAAAACCTCTTGTATCATAATAGATTTTACCTTTGATTAATTTAAGTCCTGCAAAACCTGTTTTTCTAATTTTCATTTAATTAAGCTTTTTAAGTATTTTGAATAATCACAATTACCATAAAATGAAACCATTTTTTTAATTTGACTAACTTTAATCCAATTATTATTGAATGAGATTTCTTCTAAACATGCTATTTTAAAACCTTGTCTATTTTCAATTGTAGAAATAAAGTTTGAAGCACTATAAAAGTCTTCTATGCTTCCAGTGTCTAACCAAACTCCACCTCTACCTAGCATCTCTGAGTTTAATTGCTTTTTTTTTCTGTAGATATTTAATAAATCTGTAATTTCAATTTCTTTTCTTTTTGATGGCTTTAAGTTTTTACTGTATTTAACCACATTATTATCAAAAAAATAAAGGCCTGTTACCGCTAAATTAGATATAAACTTTTTTGGTTTTTCAATAATTTTTAAAATACTATTTTTTGAATTAACTTTTGCAACACCATAAAGATTTGGATTTTTGACAGGATGAACAAAAACGCTAGCACCTTTTTTTAATTTAATACATTTTCTTAATTTATGAGTAAAGTTTTGACCATAAAAAAAATTGTCTCCTAAAATTAGAGCCACATTATCCTTACCAATAAATCTTTCACCAATTAAAAATGCATCAGGTAAACCTCGGGGTTTTGGTTGTTCCTTGTATTGAATATTTAAACCGAGAAAATTATTTTTAGGTAAAATTTTCTGAAATTGATTAAGTTGACCTTTATTAACTATTATTAATACATCTTTGATTCCAGCTAGCATTAATACAGATAATGGATAGTAAATAAGAGGCTTATCATATAAAGGCAACAATTGTTTGTTTACAGCTTTTGTGAGAGGACTCATTCTAGTACCCATCCCACCAGCTAAAATAATTCCTTTCTTAATCATAATTTTAGTCCTAATCTTTTTTCATATGTTTTTTTTGAAATATTTTTAAGAAAATTTTTGTTTTCTAAATACCAAATAACTGTTTCTTTTAAACCTTTCTCAAAATAAATTTTTGGCTTCCATTTTAATTTTCTTAAGATTTTTTTATTATTCAATGCGTATCTAAAATCATGACCTGGTCTATCTTTTACAAATTTAATTTTAGTTTTTTTACCAATTTTAATACCCATAGATATACAAACTTTTAAAATTTTTTTTACTAAATCAATATTCTTTAAATTAACTCCAGATCCTACGTTATAACTTTCACCGTTCTTACCTTTTAAATATAGCGTGAATAAGGCTTCACAATGGTCAAGCACATGTATCCACTCCCTAGAATTTTTACCTTTGGCATAAATAGGCAGTTCTTTATTGCTCAAAATATTTGAAATCATTTTTGGTATTATTTTTTCGGGAAATTGATAAGGACCGTAGTTATTACAACAATTAGAAATTACAGCATTTAATTTATACGTCCTAATATATGATTTAACCAAGTGATCAGCACTAGCTTTTGATGCTGAATAAGGAGAACTAGGCTGATACTGGTATAACTCGTTAGATCTTCCGCTTTTAACATCTCCGTATACTTCGTCAGTAGAAATATGTATTAGCTTTACTTTAATGTTTTTTTTCTGCAAAAGTCTTAGTGACTCTAAAAGATTAAATGTACCGTAAATATTTGTTCTAATGAAACTTTTAGGACCATCTATAGATCTATCCACATGTGTTTCGGCTGCAAGATTAAATATTGCAGAGGGTTTAAATTTTTTGATTATAGAAAATATTTTTTTTTTATTATTAATATCAACTTTTATTAGTTTATAATTACGTTTATTTCTTATCTTATCAGGGTATCTATTTGATGCGTATGTAAGTTTATCTAAATTTATTACAAAATATCTTTTTTTTATCAAATAGTTTACTAAATTACTCCCAATAAAACCGGAACCACCTGTAACTATGATATTTTTCATTTTAATTAAGAAATTAAAGCTTAATGTGTTAAATTAGTAAAAGAATTATTAATCAAAATCAATTAATATTATCTGATGGACTCAAATGAACTTACTGTAGTAATTGTAACTTTTAATAGTGAATTGAAAATAACTGATTGTATTAAGTCTATTGAAAATAAAGCTGAAATTATAGTCGTTGAAAATTCCAACAATGAGACTTTTAAAAAGAAACTAGAAGATCAATACCGCAATTTAACATGCATACTAACAGGTGAAAATAAAGGATATTCAGCAGCTAATAATATTGGATTAAAAAGAGTTAAAACAAATTATGCTTTAGTTTTAAATCCTGATACTGTTTTAGACAAAAGTGCAATAGATAATTTTCTAGCATCAGCAAAAAAAAATGAAAATTTTTGGTTAATTGGACCAGCATCTGATCAGATGGTGGATATTAAATTTGAGAAAAACAAACTTGTTGAAGTTGATACCATTAAGGGTTTTGCTATCTTTTTTAATTTACAAATGTTTAAAAATGAGTTCTTTGATGAAAATTATTTTCTCTATTTTGAAGAAATAGATCTTTGTAAAAGAGTCAGAAAAAATAAAGGAAAGATTTATTTAGATCCCACAATAAAAGTCAGACATAGTGGAGCTAGTTCTGTAGATAAAATTAGCAATACTAAATTAGAGAAAAATAGAAATTGGCACTGGATGTGGTCAACATTTTATTTTCACAAAAAACACAAAGGTTTTCTGTTAGCTTTAATCAGAATTTTACCCAAATTTATTTCTGCACTTATTAAAGTTCTAGTCTATTCAATTATTATTAATAGAAAAAAAAGAGATATTTATTTCTGTAGGTTGAGTGGTATTTTTAATTCAATTATTGGAAAGAGGTCTTGGTACAGACCCTCATTAGATTGATTTAATTTGCATTAAAAGATAAAAAACAAAATGTCAAAAAAAGATATAATTATAGTCACAGGTGGAGCAGGGTTCGTAGGCACAAATTTAATCAAATTACTTTTAAAAAAAACAAAATATAAGATTATTAGTTTAGACGATTACTCTTCAGGCAGTAAATTAAACCATATAAAAAGCTCAAGGTTAAAATACATTAAAGGAAAAACAGTTAATATTTCTAAATTGATAAGAAATAATAGAAGAATTAATTCAGTATTTCATTTCGGAGAGTTTGCAAGAATTTATCAAAGTTTTTTAAAAATGTATGAGTGTATTGACTCTAATTCAGTCGGATCTAACGCAGTTTTCAATTTTTGTCTAAAAAATAAAATTAAACTTATTTACTCTGCCACCTCAGCATCACTTGGAAATAAAGGAAATGATAAAAATTTATCACCTTATGCTTTTTCAAAAGCTAAAAATTTAGAATTATTAGAAAATTTGAAAAAATGGTTTAATTTTAAATATGAGGTTATTTATTTTTATAATGTTTACGGACCTCACCAGATTTCAAAAGGAGAAATGTCAACTGTAATAGGAATATTTGAGGATCATTATAAAAGAGGTAAACCTCTTCCTGTAGTTAGACCAGGAACACAAACAAGAAGATTCACTCATATAGAAGACACAATACAAGTTTGCTTTATAGCCTGGAAAAAAAATCTTTGTAGACACTACAGTATTGCAAGTAAAAAAACTTACTCGTTAATTGATGTTGCTAAAATGTTTAAATCTAAAATTAAATTTTTACCTAAGAGACCAGGTGAAAGATATGCCTCTGCTCTAATAAATAAAAACTTATCAAATAAAATGTATAAATATTTTGGAGAGATAAGACTTAAAGACTACATAAATAATTTCATTAAAAAAAATAATTAATGTCCTGGAAACTCTATAAGACTTTCTGTTTTGTAACCCTTTGTTTTGAGTAAATCGTTGCCCGGTAAATCAAATAAATTAATAACAAATATAAAGCCCGCAACCTTTCCTCCTGAGATTTCAACTATTTTTGCAGCTGCATTAGCTGTTCCTCCTGTTGCTATCAAATCATCTATAATAAGAACTTTATCATCTTTATTAATTGAGTCTTTATGAACTTCAATCGTTGCGGTTCCATATTCTAGCTCAAAATCAACCGAGTGTACCTCTGCTGGAAGTTTATTTTTTTTTCTAAGAAGTATGAACGGTTTTTCTAATTTATAAGAAACTGCTGATGCAAAAACAAAACCCCTAGATTCAATAGCAGCTACTTTATTAAATTCAATTTTTTTTGCTAAATCTATTATCTTATCATTAGTGTATTTAAAGGCTTTAGCATTTTTTATTAAAGTTGTAATATCTCTAAATAAAATTCCTTTTTTAGGATAGTCAGGTATTGATCTAATATGTTTTTTTAAATCCATAATTTGCTTCAAGTTCTAACAAAAAAGGATTAATAATTAAATAATGAAAAAAAGAAAGCTTGGGATAATTGGGGGAAGTGGCCTATACAAAATGGAGGGATTTGAAAAATCTAAATGGAAAAAAACTAATACTCCATGGGGAAAACCCTCTGATGAGATTTTATTAGCTACACTTGAAAAAGAGGAAATATGTTTTATCCCAAGACACTCCAGAGGACATAAAATTAATCCTACTAACATAAATTTTAGAGCAAATATTGATGCCATGAAACAATTAGGAGTAACAGATATAATTTCAGTTTCTGCTGTTGGATCACTAAAAGAAAATTTAGAGCCAGGAAAATTTGTAATAGTAGACCAATTTATAGATAGAACATTCTCCAGAGATAAAACATTTTTTGATGAAGAAATAGTAGCCCATGTTTCAATGGCAAAACCAACTAGTGCTGGACTTTCAAATTGTTGTGAGGCTGCATTAAAAAAATTGAATATCGCTCATCAAGTTGGAGGTACCTATGTTGTTATGGAGGGACCTCAATTTTCCACACTAGCAGAGTCAAATTTATATAGGACCTGGGGAGCAGATGTAATCGGCATGACTAACATGCCAGAGGCTAAATTAGCACGAGAGGCAGAAATCAGATATTCTACTGTTGCTATGGTGACCGACTACGATTGTTGGCACCCAGATCATGACGAGGTTGATGTAAGTATGGTAATCCAAACTTTGATGAAAAATGCAGCTAACGCTCAAAATATGATTAAAGAAATTATAAAGACTTTTAAAGATTATTCTGTTGAAAAAGACCCTGCTAATGATTGTTTAGATGTTGCAATCATAACAGACCCAAAATTAAGAACAAAAAAAACAACAAAAAAATTAAAGAATATTGCTGGAAGAGTTTTAAATAAAAAAAAATAATTTAATGCCAACATATACTGTAAAATGTTCAAATTTTAATCTCTCTCATAAGCAAATGAATTCATTGGCCAATGATATTTCAAATACTCATAGTAAATTTACAGGCGCAAATACTTTCTTTGCCCAAGTAATATTTCAAAAAAATGAAAAAAATTCTCATTTCATGGGAGGTAAATTAGTAAAGACTAAAGAAATTTTTTTAAATGGACAAATAAGATCTGGACGTACCGCAAAAGTTAAAAAACAATTAATTTTAGGGCTAAGAAAAATTTTAATTAAAAATACTAACTTAAGAAAAGAAAATGTTTGGGTATATTTGGAAGATTTGTTGCCAGATCAAATGATTGAGTATGGAGAAGTTTTACCTAAATCAGGACAAGAAAAAAAATGGTTAAATTCTTTAAATCCAAGTTTGAGAGAAAGATTGAGAAAAATGGAAAAAAGAAAATGAAAATAGAAGGGAAGTCTTACAAAACAATTTGGTTTGAGAATAATTTAGTTAAAATTATTGATCAAACAAAACTACCTCATAAGTTTGTAATTAAAGACTTAAAAACAGTAAAAGACTCAATAAATGCGATTAAAACGATGGAGGTAAGAGGTGCCCCGCTAATTGGCGCAACAGCTGCCTTTGGTTTGGTTTTATCAATAATTGAGAATAATGATTTGTCTTTTATAAAAAAATCTAGTGAAGAATTAATTGCCTCTAGACCTACTGCAATCAATCTTAAGTGGGCAGTTAATAGAATGATGAAAAAATTAAATGGCATTAATGAGAAAGATATTTTGAAAATAGCTTTAAATGAAGCAAAAGCTATAAAAGAAGAGGATGAAGGATTTTGCAAAAATATCGGTTTGAATGGTCTAAAAATTATTGAGGAAATTTCAAACAAAAAAAAAGATACAGTTAATATATTAACTCACTGTAATGCAGGATGGTTAGCTACAATAGATTGGGGAACTGCTACCTCACCAATTTATCACGCACATCAAAAAGGGATTAAAGTTCATGTCTGGGTTGATGAAACTAGACCTAGAAATCAAGGAGCTAACTTAACATCTTACGAATTAAATGAAGAGGGAATTTCAAATACTGTAATCACTGATAATGCAGGTGGAATTTTAATGCAACGAGGACAAGTTGATATGTGCATTGTTGGAACAGATAGAACTTTATCCAATGGTGATGTGTGTAATAAAATTGGAACATATTTAAAAGCGTTATCTGCAAAAGATAATAATGTTCCTTTTTACGTTGCTCTACCTAGTTCAACTATAGACTGGAGTATAAAAGATCATAAACAAATTCCCATAGAAGAGAGAAATTCTGAAGAATTGTCCCATGTCGAAGGTGTTGATGAAAATAACGAGATTAAAAAAGTAAGGATTTACCCAAAAAATAGTAAATCACTAAATTTAGCCTTTGATGTAACACCGGCTAAACTTGTAACTGGTTTAATAACCGAGAAAGGTGTTTGTGAGGCATCAGAAAAAGGGCTGAAAGGTTTATTTAAGTGAGTAAATTAAAAGCTGAAGTAATAAAATATTCAAAAAAATTAAATATAACTAATTTGTCTGCCTTAAGATCTGGAAATATCTCTGCAAGAGCTAAAGAAAAAGGAGTGGATGGTTTTTACATTACTCCATCGGGGAGAAAGTATTCGTCTTTAAAAATAAAAGACATCGTCTTTGTTTCCCTTAAAGGTGTTTACGATAAAAAAAAGGGTAAACCATCATCAGAGTGGAGATTTCATCAAGATATTTATGTGAATAAAAAAGAGGCTAAAGCTATAGTTCATGCTCACTCTACTTGTGCTACAGCTGTTTCTACTCATCAAAAAAGTATTCCAGCATTTCACTACATGGTTGCAGTAGCTGGTGGAGAAGACATTAAATGTAGTAAATATGCAACTTTTGGAACAAAAAATCTTTCAAGAAATATTATTAAAGCTTTGAAAAATAGGACAGCATGTTTGATTGCCAATCACGGCCAGGTTGCTTTTGGAGAAAATTTAGAAAAGACTTTTGAGCTTGCTCAAGAAATCGAAAATATTTGCCATCAATATATAAATGCCATAAGAATTGGAATACCTAAGATTCTTTCAAAAAAAGAAATGAAAATTGTTTTAGGAAAATTTAAAAATTATAAAAAAGGTTAGTTTTTAATGATAAAAGTTGGTGAGCACATAACCATCGATTTTTTAGGTGTTAAAAAAGATTATTCACCAGAGTTTTACGAAAAAGTTATTTATAAAATTGCTAAAGCTGCGAAAGTTGAAATATTAAATGTATCCTCACACAAATTTGAGCCCCAAGGCTTTACATTGGTTGCTCTACTAGCTGAAAGTCATTTTAGTTTTCATACTTTTCCTGAAAAAGGTGTGATAAGTTTTGATTTTTTTACTTGCGGTAAAGTCAACCCTAAAGTTGCATTAAAGATATTAAGGAAAGAAATAGAACATAAAAGAGTTGTAACTAATGCTTTTGATAGAAGTAGTATTGGACTTTATGATGATATTTATAGCACACCAGGTCAAAAAAAATTCTATGTAGTGAAAGATGTTTTAGAAAAATTTACATCTAAAGTTGGTCAATTCGTAGAAGTAATGGATATAGAAGAATTTGGCCATGCTTTGTTTATTGATCACGAAATTCAGGTAGCAGAAAAAGATGAAAAAATTTATAGCTCAAATTTTTTTAAATCAAGTTACGAATTAAGTAAGAAAAATAACAATGTAGCTATTATAGGAGGAGGTGACGGTGGTGTAGCTCGTGCTTGTTTAGAAAATAACTCAAATTATATTGATTGGTTTGAGCTAGATCCAGAAATAGTTGATGCTTGTTACCGTCACTTACCAAAGGTTTGCACTAAAGTAAAAAAAAGCAATAAAATTAAAACTTTCTGGGGAGATGCTTTTAAAAGTATAAAAGAAATTGAGGACTCTAAATACGATAAAATTTTTGTTGATTTAAATGATGATCAATATTGTATTGATCTAGCCAAAAAAAATATGAAAGGCTTGAAAAGAATTCTTAAAAAGGGCGGGGTGATCACCGCACAAGTTGGAAGCTATGATAAAAAACCAAAACAAGTAGATAACTGGTGCAAAGTTTTATCAAAAAGCTTCGGAAATGTTAAATTATCAGGTGCTTACATCCCAAGTTTTGACTGTAACTGGAATTTTGCTTCATCTATAATGAAGTAATGTTTCGAGTTTCTTGTATTCAATTAAAATCAAATAACAATATTTTACACAATTTAAAAAAAACAGAAAAATTTATTACTAAAGCCGTTAAACAAAAATCTGATTTTATATTAACGCCAGAGATATCCTCTTTGTTTTCATTAGATAAAAAGCAATTATTAAAAATTTGCAAATCTATGAAAGGAGATATTTATCTAAACGGAATAAAAAAATTAGCAAAAAAATATAAAAAATGGATTTTGGTTGGTTCATTAATTACCAAAGTCACAAAAAAAAAATTAGTAAATAGATCTGTGCTTGTAGATAAAACTGGAAAGATAAGAACATTTTACGATAAAATTCATATGTATGATGTTGTTCTAAGCAAAAAAGAAAAGTACTTTGAGTCAAAAACCTTTAGTGCTGGAAGACAAATTAAATCTTTTAATTTACCTTGGGGAAAAATTGGTTTGTCTATTTGTTATGATTTAAGATTTCCAAATATGTACAGAAAATTATCAAAAGCTGGATGTGATTATATCTCTATTCCTTCAGCATTTACCGAGACAACCGGAAAAAGACATTGGCATTCTTTATTAAAAGCAAGAGCAATAGAAAATTTCTGTTATATTTTCGCTCCCGCTCAAGGAGGAACTCATTACAATGGTAGAAAAACTTTTGGGCATTCAATGGTAGTCTCGCCAGATGGGAAAATACTCAAAGAACTTCAAAAGTCAGAGGGAGTTATAACTGTAACAATAGACCCAAAACTTCCAAAAAAGTTAAGATCTATAATTCCAAGCTTAAAATCTGATTAATTATTCGTACGATTTTACTTCTTTAATGTTAGAGCCAAGTGAAGTATTGATTGCTAATTTAATTTTTGCTCTTTCGTCATTAAATTTATAAACATTCCTTGCAAGCTCTATAAATTTTTCATCAAAATTTTTATTTTTTTCAGCAGCTCTTTTTTTATCCTCGATATCCCATAATTTAAGATTTATATTTTTCAAATCATTTATATATTTTGAAATACTACTTTGATCTGGAATAAATTTTTTTACTGTTTCATTTAACGATGAAAGTTCTCTATTGATATCAATCAATTTTTCTTTGTTAGATATTTTAGCTTTTTTAATTTCTAAAATTGTAATTTTATCTAACAGTTCTCCCGCAGAAATTTCTGCCAATATTTTGTCTATTTTATTGCTCATATTAATATTTGACTATATCATTCTTTAAATATACTCGGAATTAATAATGTCAAATATATTAATAATTAAACACGGTTCGTTAGGGGACTTAATTCAAGCGAATGGAGCAATTAAAGATATTAAAAACTTCTACCCTAATAGAAAAGTTTTCTTGCTTACAACTCAACCTTACTCAATTTTTATGTCCGAGTGTCCTTACTTAGATGGAGTGTTAATTGACAAAAGATTGCCTAGATGGAATTTATTCTATTTAAATAATTTAAAAAAAACTTTATCAAAGTACGATTTTAGTAAGGTTTTTGATTTACAGAATTCAAGTCGGACAAAATTTTATAAAAGATTTATAATAAAAAATGTTGAATGGTCATCAACTGAAACAGCTTTAGAATCAGGTCAGCGGAAAAGTGATTTTGATAAAGACCCTGTTCTAGACAGAATGGAAATACAACTTAAAAAAAGTGGCATTGAAACTGAATTTACCAAAAATATTGATTTAAATTGGGCGGTTGAAAATATTTCTCATTTAGTTAAAAAATATACAAATAGGGAATATATTCTTTTATTTCCATTTTGCTCTCCAAAGCTACAAAATAAAAAATGGCCTTACTACAAAGAACTAATTCAAAAGTTAAAACAAGAATTTAAAAATAAATATTCAATACTACTTGCTCCAGGTCCAAATGAAATTAAAGAGGCCAATGAATTAAATGCTAAAGTTGTTTTAGAGAATAACGAACATGTAACATTAAAAACGTTAGTATCTTTAATCAACAGTGCAAAACTTATTATCGCAAATGATACAGGCCCTGCACATATTGCTTCACATCTAGATAAAAAGGGATTAGTTTTATTTGGTAGCCATACATCAGCAAAAAAAGTGAGTATTGAAAACTTTAATTTTAAAGCTATCTCAGTGGAAAATTTAAATGATTTAGATGTTAATACCGTTCTAAAGGAAGCGAAAGCTAAATTAGGCTAATATATTTTTTCACTATTTTCTCCCAACTAAAATCTTTTGAAAATTCTAATGCATTAGTCCCCAGCTCTAAATAGTGATCGTTAGCCAGAGTTTTTAATAAAGTATCGTAAATTGCATTTAAATCATTTCCGTTACACAGATAACCAGTTTGTCCGCTTTTTATAGCATCACCTTCGCCACCATAAATTCCACCAATAGAAGGTTTTCCATATGAAGCAGCTTCAATATAAGTAATACCAAATCCCTCTACTGATTTTTTGTAAATTACTGAAGGCATCACAAATATGTTTGACTGTTCTAACAAAGCTACTTTTTCCTGTTCAGTAGATTTGAATATAAATTCAACATTCTTTTCTAATCCAAGGGTTTTTCTAAGTCTTAAAAGATTATTTCCTTCATCACCATCACCTATCGAGACATATTTAAGGCTTGGAAATTTTGGAAGAAGATTTTTGACTGTCATCATCACATTGTGGTGACTTTTTCTTCCATCTAACCTTGAAATAGTAATTAACTTTGGTGAAGAACTTCCATATATTTTTTTTGCAAATTCTTTTGCTTCCTCGCTTATAGGAATAGGGTAATTGCAACCGGGATTGATTACGGTGACATTTTTAATACCCAATTTCATTGCAAACTCTTTTGTAAATTTTGAATTAGCTATAACGTGGTCTGCCTTAGCCAAGGCAGTTAAAACTCTTTTATTTAATGACGATCCAACTGGATGGTTAATTTCCTTTGAGTGAATCAGGCAAAATGATTTAGTTTTTCTTAATAAATTTTTTTCAATATTTTCAATACTTTTCCAATGATCAAAAAAAGAGGCTCTTACCTCGTTAGATGTTAAGAACTCCTTTACTAGGTTTGCTTTTCTATATTTACGAAAAATTTTTAAACCTGGCACTCTTTGTATATCTAATCTTGAATTTTGATCGTAATTTTTATCTCCATCTTGAGTTTCTGCAAAAACTTTCACTGGTCCATGATTTAAAAGCGCGTTGGATAAACCTTCCATGAGGTTTTGCATTCCACCTAGCTCGGGAGGAAAATTTCTTGTAGAGATTAAAAACATTAATTAAACCACTTTATGTTACAGCCCATACTGGGAATTTGTTCATTAGGACCTTTTTGTGTTTGTGCCACCATTTTCATTGCTATTTTTAAATCACTATCCCCATTATTAATTGATTTTAAATCTTTTAACTCTCTAAATCTTCCTCTGTATTGAAGTTCTAAATTTTTATTGTAACCAAAAAAATCAGGCGTACAAACTGCTCCATATTTTTTTGCAACTTCTTGTGTTTCATCAAATAAATAATTTGTGTCGCCAAAATTATTATTTTCAGCAAATTCAATCATGTTCTCAAAAGAATCTTCTGGATAATTTTTAGTATCATTTGACATAATAGCCACAGAACTAATTCCATCATTTCTAAGATCGTTACAATCTTTTGCCAAATCTTTGATAATTGCTTTTACATAGGGACAATGATTGCAGATAAACATTATTAAAGTACCTTTTTCTCCTTTAATATCGTTTAAAGTGATTACTTTATTGTTGATTGATTTTAATTTGAAATTCTCAGCTTTTTTTCCAAAATCACAAACTGGGGTTTTAGTTAGAGCCATAATGTATTATAAATTATTTAATAATACATTACAGCAATTTTATGATTTATGATTTTGAGGGACAAACTCCAAAAATAGATCCAGAAAGTTGGGTTGCACCAAATGCCGTTATCATCGGCAGAGTAGAACTAAAAAAGAATTCAAATATTTGGTTCAATACAACTTTAAGAGGAGATCTTGAACCAATTATCATTGGAGAAAATTCTAATGTTCAAGACGGAAGCGTCATACATACTGATCCAGGTTGTCCAACAATAGTTGGTAAAGGAGTTACTATCGGACATATGGTTATGCTCCATGGATGTGAAATTGCAGATGATTGCTTAATTGGTATAGGTTCAACAATATTAAACAAAACTAAGATTGGAAAAAATTGCATCATTGGAGCAAATGCTCTTGTCACAGAAAACAAAGTTATACCAGAAAGATCTTTAGTCCTTGGAAGTCCTGGCAAAGTAGTAAGACAAGTTACTGATGAAGAAATTGAACATATAAAAGAAAATGCTAGAGACTATGTTGAAAATTTTAAAAAGTATAAAAAATAGCATATTTGTTTTAATCTTATTTAATTCAAGTGTTATCGCAAAAGAAATAACTAATTTGTCATGGGAAAAGAGTGTTCATGTTGGCAAAGAACTATCTAATTATAGAGAAACAGTTAGTTCTCCAGCATTAGGAAAAAAAGCTTGGAAGATCACATTGCTACCCAAAGACTGTGGAAGAGATAAAGAAGGAGACTACTCCGATTGTAAAAATAATGGAAGAGATCCAGTGGTTGGGCATGGAGGTGGTGATAGAGCAAGAAGTGAATATTATACGTCAGAAAAATTTAGAGGTGAGAAGTGGCACTCAGTTAGTATTTTTATTCCAAATGATTTTAAAAGTGTAGAACCAGTAAGCACGTCCTTTTTTCAAATATATGAGAGGGGAGAAGGCCCAAGATTAATGTTAAGACCAAAATATGGTGTGTTATCACCACGATACTACCCAGTAAATGGTATGGATTCCGCAGGGGTTGTGCACAAAAGACTTAGGATAAAAGACATGAGAGGAAAATGGACAACAATTTTATTTCATACAAAAATGTCAAAAGATCCCAAAAAAGGATTTATGAAAATGTATGTAGAAGACACACTTTATAATGTATTCGAAGGAAGAACTAGTTTTGGTGGGGAACACTACAATAAATTTGGAATATATCATAGTTGGATTAGTAGATGGAATGATAAGTATATGGGCGAGTATCCTCAACAAGTTATTTATTATGACAACCTCTTTAGAACAAATAATAAAGAAAAACTTTTAAAACTTATACAAAAAAACTAGGGAACCAACCAATTCTTTTTATTATTTTCAAAATCAAATAAAGCTCTTCGGTGTCCTTTAGCAGCTAAGTATAACCATTCAATACTTTTAACTTTACATCTAATGACACAAAAATTTTTATAACCTGCTTCGCTCTCTTCTTTTGTGTAGTCAAAATTATCAAATTTATTATCTAGACCTGATGTTGGTCTATCTGACTCTGTTCCCGGTCCATTAGTAACAAGATAGCACTTTCTACTAATATGACCTGTTTTATCCCAAGATACTTTTGTAACATCATCATTAAAATGAACTTTACATTCTGTTTTTAACCTTAGCTGAATCTTCTCTTGTTTGCCATAAAACAAAATCGAACAGTTTGGATTTTTTTTTATCTTTTCGATTTTTGATGATCTGATGTCACTATGATATTGAACAAAGTTATTTTTTTGATCAGCTTTTCTTAATACAACAACTCTTCCGTCTAAATCTTTGTCATTACCGCAAATAAATACAGGTGTTCTAAACTCAGATGATCGATCAGTAACTGCATTAGTTAATAAATCCCAAATCTTTTTTTCAATTTCTTTGAAATCCTCATAGTAACTTACAACTTCTTGTGACACTTATTTTCTAAATCTTTTGATTAAGCTTGAAGTATCCCATCTTTGACCACCCATTTTTTGTACTTCAGCGTAATATTCATCAATTATTTTTGTAATAGGTAAGGGTGAGTTATTTTTCTTGGCTTCATCCATTGCTATTTTTAGATCTTTTCTCATCCAATCAACAGCAAAACCATAATCAAACTTATCTTCAATCATTGTTTTGTGTCTGTTTTCCATTTGCCATGATTGGGCAGCGCCTTTTGAAATAACCTCAATGACATCATGCATATTTAATCCTGCGTTCATTCCAAAATTTATTGCTTCTGATAATCCTTGCACAAGTCCTGCAATACAAATCTGATTAACCATCTTAGTTAACTGACCACTTCCAGATGGACCAAGTAATTTTATTTTTTTACTATAACAATCAATAACTGGTTCTGCTTTTTTAAAGGAAGCTTCGTCTCCTCCAACCATTACAGTTAAAATTCCACCTTCAGCTCCAGCTTGTCCACCTGAAATAGGAGCGTCTAAGAAATCAAAACCTTTTGCTTTTGCTTCTTTATATAACTCTCTAGCGATGTTAGCTGAGGCAGTAGTATTATCTATGTAGATTGAACCTTTTTTTGCAGTCTTAAACAACCCCTGATCACCTAAAGTGACTTCTCTTAAGTCATTGTCATTACCAACACATGTAAAAATAAAATCACTATTTTTTACTGCATCCATAGGAGTATCAGCAACATTACCTTTATATTCTTTTACCCACTTTTCAGCTTTAGCTTTAGTACGATTATAAACGGTTACATTGTGACCAGCTTTTGATATATAACCAGCCATGGGATAACCCATTACACCCAAACCTATGAAAGCAACATTACAACTCATAAATGATTAATCTCTCGTTAAATAAAAAAGTAATTATATTCGGTTTTATATTTACATTTTTTTCTAGTTTTGGACAGAGTTTTTTTTTGGGTTTGTTTAACGCACCGATAAGAAATGAACTTGGTATTACTCATGGTCAATTCGGCAGTATCTATGCAAGTGCAACTATTTTTTCAAGTTTGCTTCTTATTTGGGTTGGAAAAAAAATAGATGATTATAGAATTTTAAATTATTCTTTATTTGTAGTTATATTATTATTCGCTTCCTCATTATTTTTTTCATTTATAAATAGTATTTATCTTTTAGCGATTGGAATTTTCTTAATGAGATTTTCTGGACAAGGTTTAATGAGTCATACTTCAACTACAACCATTTCAAGATTTTTTGAAAGATCTAGAGGAAAGGCTTTAAGCACAATTTGGTTTGGTTTATCTACAGCAGAATTTATTTTGCCAGTTCTTATAACTTATTTCTTCCTTATTTATTCATGGAGAACTGTCTGGCAAGGAATTTCAATACTAATAATTCTATTTTTGCCTTTCGTAATTTTAAATACAATAAAGTCGATAAAACTAGACTCAAGAGAGACAGATCCTAACCCTAGCAATAAAAAACATAAAATTAAAAGTTGGAGAAGAAGAGATGTTTTAAAAGATTATAGATTTTATATTGTATCTTTGAACATGCTTGCAATGCCTTGGATAGCGACAGGAGTTTTTGTTTATCAATCTTTCATTTCTGACTCAAAAATTTGGGCTATTTATACAATACCTAAAGCATTTATGGTTTATTCAATAACATCGATAGCTACACTATTTGTTTCAGGCTTTTTAGTAGATAAATTTACAGGAAGAAAACTTATTGTGTATATGAACATACCATTATTGTTTTCCATGATTACATTATTTTATTTTAATCATGAAATATTTGCTTATGTATTTCTTGGATTAATTGGAGTATCTAACGGTTTAGCAAATATACTCGGTTCCTCTACTTGGGCGGAAATATACGGGGTAAAATATATTGGAAGCATAAAAGCTTTAACCACTGCATTTATGGTTTTTTCAACTGCGTTTGGTACAGCAGTCTTTGGCTTGTTAATTGATAAAGGATTTACTATAGAAAATATCGCTTTCTTAGGAGCTGCTTACGTTGTTATTTCATTATCTTTATTAATTTTAATCAGAAAAACCATTGAACCTGTAAGGCTGTCAAATTAAGCTTGATTTATTAAACCCAATTGAATAAATAACAACCATCATGGCAAGAATTACCGTAGAAGATTGTTTGGAAAAAGTTGATAATCAATACGATTTAGTACTTTTAGCTAAAGAACGAACAGTTCAATTAAATGCTGGATCTCCGATGCTCGTTGACGAAGATAACGACAAGAGAACTATTATTTCTTTAAGAGAAATTGGTGATGGAAAAATTGACGTTAAAGAAGTTGAAGCCAGTGCAATTAAAAGACTGCGAAAAGAACCAGATGAAATTGAACAACAAGAGGAAACAGAAGAAGAAACTAATGATGACTTTGAAAATCTATATAAAGGTCAGGTTTCTAAAAGTGGTGTAGCAATTCTGCCATCAAAAAGAACAAGAAGAATTCCAGAAGTAAAAAAACCTAGCTTAGTTGACGAAGCTTTATCAGAATTAAAAGCTGAGCAACCTGAGATTAAAGAAGAAAATTTAGATACCGAAGATGCTCCACTTGAATTAAGTGAAGAAGCTCCTGTTGAAGAAGAAAATAAATCAGAGTAAATCATGAAAAAAACTGTTTCAGTTGCACCAATGATGGATTGCACTGATAAACATGAAATATATTTTTTAAGTCTTATCAGTAAAAATATTCATTTATATTCAGAAATGATTGTAGCTAATGCAATCATTAGAGGGGATAGAGATAAATTATTATCTTATAAAAAAATTTCTAATCCTGTTACTT
This sequence comes from uncultured Pelagibacteraceae bacterium, assembly GCA_902623395.1. Classification (GTDB taxonomy): domain Bacteria; phylum Pseudomonadota; class Alphaproteobacteria; order Pelagibacterales; family Pelagibacteraceae; genus Pelagilacustribacter. The sequence goes on from CACNTN010000006.1 coordinate 55,973, forward strand.
TACAAGTTGGAGGTTCAAATCCTGATGAACTTGCAGAGGCTTGTAAAATTTCAGAAGATTACGGATATAAAGAAATTAATTTAAACTTAGGTTGCCCTAGTAAAAAAGTTCAAAAAAATAAATTTGGTGCTTGTTTAATGCAAGAACCAGATCTTGTAGCAAAATGCATTGAAGCGATGTCTAAAGCTACAAAGCTACCAGTAACAATTAAAACAAGAATTGGCTACAATGATGTTGAAAATTTTGAGTTTTTAAAATCTTTTATTCAAAAAACTAAAGATGCAGGATCAAAAAAATTTATTATCCATGCGAGAAAAGCTTTACTTAAAAAATTAAGCCCAAAAGAAAATTTAAATATTCCACCGCTTAAATATGAATTTGTTTATCAATTAAAAGAATATTTTAAAAATGATGAAATAATTATTAATGGAGGAATTAAAACTACAGCAGATATTAAACATCATTTATTAAAAGTAGATGGCGCTATGATTGGGAGAGCTATTTATCATTCACCATATTTTTTAGCTGATATTGAAAGAGATATTTTTAATAATAAAAATGTTCCTACAAGAAGTGATGTTATGGAAAAATTAATTCCATACATTCAAGAAGAAACCTCAAAAGGCGTGCAATTAAATCATATAATGAGACACACTGTTGGATTATTTCACGGACAAAATGGTTCTAGAACATGGAAACAATATCTCTCTAAAAATATGTGTATCAGAGATGCTGATCTTCAAAAAGTAAATCATATAATGGACCAGGTTAGAAAAACAAATCCTGTATCTTTAGAAAGATAATTTTGGATATTCTTTTTCAACCTGAAACTCTCTATTTAATTTTAATAATGGTCATCACAGCCATACCTGCAGGGTTTGCTGCAGGTTTGTTCGGTATTGGGGGAGGATTAATAACTGTACCAATCTTATTTTATATTTTTGGTGCAGCTGGTATCGAGCCAGAGTACCTAATGCATTTAGCCGTCGGAACTTCATTTGGAATAATTATTCCAACATCAATTGTTTCAGTCTTAACTCACCATCAACATAATGCAGTCGATTTTAGTGTAGTAAAAGGTTATGGAGTATTTGTAATTATTGGAGTAATACTAGGCACTATCTTAGCTGCAGGCTTAAAAACAAAACCTTTAATATTATTTTTTACAATAGTTGTTTTTATTCTGGCTTTCTACTTATTATTCTTAAAAGAAAAAGAATCTGATCTTTCAATAAAAATGGGTTTACCTGCTAAAATTATCTCAGGGATAATCACTGGTTTTGTTTCAGCTCCTATGGGTATAGGCGGAGCAGTAATGAACGTTCCGATTTTAAAGTTTTTTGGTTATCCAATAAACAAAGCGATAGGAAGTGCAGCCGCTATTGGTTTTATAATAGCTTTATTTGGTACGATTGGTTTTCTTTTCTCAGGTAATTATTTAAATGCGAATTTGCCATTAAGCATAGGATTTTTGAATATTCCAGCATTTTTAATATTCTTTCCAATAACAGCATTTATGGCAAGACTAGGAGCAAAAGCAAGTCATAGAATTAATAAAAAAAAGATGACGAAGTATTTCGGGTTATTTTTAATAATTATTGGAACTAAATTCTTATACGAATATTTTAATCTTTAAATCTTTTGATCATATTCGCCAATTTTTCCAGTGTCTTGTAATAATTTATCTATAAAATCAAAAATAATTTTTTTTCTGTGATTTGAACTTGGACTTTCAGTAACTACAACAAGCGATGGTTTGTTTGACGATGCTCTAATTAAACCCCAAGATCCATCTGCCAGAGAAAATCTTATACCATTGACAGTTAAAATTTCTGTAATTGACTGGCTATCAATTTTTTTATTTTGTTCTTTTAACTTTTCAATTTTTTTAACCATTTCTTCAACTACTTTATATTTCTCTTCATCTTTGCAAAATGGAGCCATAGTTGGAGATTGATATGTTTTAGGTAATTCATTTTTGATTTCACTCATTTTCTTATTTTGATTCGTTAATAAATGACAAACTTGAATTGCAGAATTAATTCCATCATCATATCCGTATCCTAAAGGCTGATTAAAAAAGAAGTGACCGCTTTTTTCAAATCCTGCTAAGGCTTTTTCTATATTTACTTTTCTTTTTATATGAGAGTGTCCAGTCTTCCAATAAATAGTTTTGCATTTATTTTCTAAAAGAACTTTATCTTTAGCATAAAGACCAGTTGATTTTACATCTACAATAAATTTTGAATTTCGATGTTTGGACGCTAAGTTTCTTGCTATGAGCAATCCTATTTTATCTGAATATATTTCTGATCCTTTGTCATCTATTATTCCACATCTATCTCCGTCACCATCAAAACCAAAACCTATATCTGCATCATTATCTTTTACTGCTTTTGCAATTGCATGAAGCATTTCAAGATCTTCGGGATTAGGATTATATTTTGGAAAAGACCAGTCAAGGTTACAGTCTAGTTCGATAACCTCACAACCAATACCTCTTAATATTTCTGGCGCAAAAACTCCAGCTGTTCCGTTTCCACATGCCACAACTGCTTTAATCTTTTTTTTGATTTTATTTTTTTTTATTAAGTCATTTGAATAAATACTCTTAAAGTCATCTATTTTTTTAATTGAACCTTTTCCACTCACGAACTTTTTATTTAAAGTGATATCTTTTAATTCGCTCATTTCTTCAGGAGCATGTGTTAACCCTTTTTTAATACCCATCTTTACTCCAGTCCAACCATTTTCATTGTGACTAGCCGTTACCATTGCTAAAGCATCTGAATTCAAATTAAATTGTGCGAAATAAACCGTAGGAGATAAAGATAGGCCTATATCTTCAACATTACAGCCAGTTGAAGTTAAACCATTTATGAGAGCTTTTTTTATGTTTTCACTATACGATCTATAATCATGACCAACTATGATTCTTGGGTTTGTTTTGTTTGTATGTTTGATTACTTGTGAGCCTAATCCTTTACCTAAATTAGTGATTCCCTCTAAATCGATGTCTTTTTCATAAAGCCACCTAGCGTCGTATTCTCTAAAACCATTTGGGTTGATTTTCATGAGTTATAAATACTAAAGAATAAGGGTATTTGTTATTAAATGTTTATTAACAAAACTTTCCACTTGCAAAATTAATTAAATGTTCTTATAATGTTCTATTGATTTAGATGTTATATAGTATATTAACTATCTTGTAACACAACATGTAGTTGTTTTGTTAATAAATCGAACTAAATAAGTAAAAATATGAATAAAAACGTATCATTGGCAATAGAGAAAGCTGTCGGCAGTATAAGCCAGAAACACCAAAATGATCAAAGAAATAATGGTCCAAAAAAACCAGATCTTTTCTCTTTAACAGGTGAAACAGAGCTATTTCAAAACGAACAAGGCATCACAATTAAGATCGACAGATCTAGAGATGCTAATCTAACTGATTTTGGTATGGCGACTCTCAAGGATAGATATTTAGGCCAGAATGAAAGCTTTCAAGACTTATTCGCTAGAGTATCAAGTGTATACGCTGATGACAACTTACATGCACAAAGAATTTACAATTATATAAGTAACTTATGGTTTATGCCAGCAACCCCTGTTTTGTCTAATGGCGGCACAGAGAGGGGTTTACCGATTTCTTGTTTCTTAAACGAAGCCAACGATAGTTTAGAAGGAATTACAAATCTTTGGGAAGAAAACGTATGGCTAGCTGCAAGAGGTGGTGGAATTGGAAGTTACTGGGGCAATCTTAGATCTATTGGTGAAAAAATTGGCAAGGTGGGAAAAACATCAGGGATCATTCCATTCATTAAAGTTATGGACTCGTTAACATTGGCAATTAGTCAAGGATCTTTAAGAAGAGGTTCAGCGGCTTGTTACTTACAGATTGATCATCCAGAAATAGAAGAGTTTATTGAAATGAGAAGACCGACAGGCGGTGATGTTAATAGAAGATCACTAAATTTGCACCATGGAGTTTTAGTGTCAGATGAATTTATGAGAGCAGTTGAAACAGGTGATCAGTGGGCATTAAGAAGTCCTTACGATGGAACAGTTCAGTCAACTATTCCTGCAAGAAATTTATGGATTAGATTATTGACAGCAAGAATTGAAACGGGTGAGCCTTACATCGTTTATATTGATACAGTTAACAGACAAATTCCGCAACATCATAAATTAGCTGGTTTAAAAGTAAAAACATCAAACCTTTGTAGTGAAATCACATTACCTACTGGTAGAGATAACGATGGAAATCAAAGAACAGCTGTTTGTTGCTTATCATCATTAAATTTAGATACTTACGATCAGTGGAAAGATGATCCGCAATTTGTTGAAGACGTAATGAGATTTTTAGATAATGTTATGACTGATTTTATTAATAGAGCTCCAGATGAATTTGCTCACGCGAAATATTCAGCTATGAGAGAGAGAAGCGTGGGTCTTGGAGTTATGGGATTGCACTCATACTTCCAACAAAAAAATATTCCTTTTGGATCAGTAATGAGCAAAGTTTGGAATAAAAAAATATTTCAAAATATCCAAGAGAAAGTTGATCAAGCTTCGAAAACTCTAGCTGACGAGAGAGGTTCATGTCCGGATGCAGCTGAGTATGGAATGAAAGAGAGATTTTCAAATAAGACTGCAATAGCTCCAACAGCTTCTATATCAATTATTTGTGGGGGATCTTCGCCAGGTATTGAACCAATAGCTGCAAATAGTTACACACATAAAACACTTTCTGGTTCTTTTAACGTAAGAAATAAATACTTGAAAAAAATACTTCAAAAGTACAATAAAGATACAGATGAAGTATGGTCAACTATTACTACAAATCAAGGTTCTGTCTCACATTTAAATTTTTTAACTGCAAATGAAAAAGATACTTTTAAAACTGCCTTTGAAATCGATCAAAGGTGGATCGTTGAACTTGGCGCAGATAGAACCCCGCACATTTCGCAAGCACAGTCAGTAAATATTTTTGTTCCGGCAGATATTCATAAGAAAGAACTTCACAATATTCATTTTCAAGCATGGAAAAAAGGTCTGAAAAGCCTTTATTATTGTAGATCCAAATCAATCCAGAGAGCTGAAAATGTAAACAATGGATCTTCAACAGATGTGACAAAAAATGTTTACTCTGGAAAACAAGAATCTAATAATGAAAGCAATAACTATGAGGAGTGTTTATCATGTCAGTAGCAGAAAAAACTAAACCAACAATAATCCAGCCTAATAAAATGGGCTTATTAGTAGAGAATCCAGTTTACAAACCCTTTAGATATCCATGGTGTTATGACGCTTGGTTAACTCAACAAAGAATTCATTGGCTTCCAGAAGAAGTACCATTAGGAGACGATGTTAGAGATTGGCAAAAAAATTTATCAGTTGAAGAAAAAAATCTTTTAACTCATATATTCAGATTCTTTACCCAAGCAGACGTTGAAGTAAATAATTGTTACTTAAGACATTACACAACAGTATTTAAACCAACAGAAGTTTTAATGATGATGACTGCTTTTGCTGCAATGGAAACCGTACACATTGCTGCTTATTCTCACCTATTAGATACTATCGGAATGCCAGAAACAGAATACTCAGCATTTTTACAGTATAAAGAAATGAAAGATAAATATGATTACATGCAAGGGTTTGATGTTAAGTCAAAACACAACATAGCAATGACAATGGCCGTATTTTCTGCTTTTACAGAAGGTTTACAATTGTTTGCAAGTTTTGCAATTTTATTGAACTTCCCTAGATTTAATAAAATGAAAGGTATGGGCCAAATAGTAACTTGGTCAGTTAGAGATGAAACTTTACACTGCAATTCTATGATTAGACTTTTTAGAGATTTCATTAAAGAAGAGCCGCAAATTTGGAATGATAAATTAAAAAATGAGATCTATGAAGCATGTAAAACAATAGTTCATCACGAAGATGCATTTATCGATCTTGCTTTTCAAATGGGCCCAATGCAAGGCTTAACAGCTGAAGAAGTTAAACAGTATATTAGATTTATTGGCAATAGAAGATTAGAGCAACTAGGATTAAATCCTATTTACGATGTTAAGAAAAATCCATTAACGTGGTTGGATACTATGCTTAACGGAGTAGAGCACATGAACTTTTTTGAAGGTAGAGCTACAGAATATTCTAAAGCATCTACAAAAGGAACATGGGGTGAAGTATTCGCCTAGTTAATTTTTTAAGAACAATAAAAAGGCCAGTTTTATACTGGCCTTTTTTTTTACTAACGATTAATTATCTGTGTTTTTTCTTTAAATCTTTTTTAAGATCTTCGTGATCACCAACCACTGTGTGATATCTGCTTTTGGTTACATATTTTTCTAAAAACGGAACAGCCATCAATGGTAAAAAACCACCAATAACAATTCCAAAAGCTGCACTCTTCAAATCTGGATCTGCCATTGCAGCTACAAAGTCAGCAATGATATGAGCTAAAACTATACCAACGATACCAGCAATTGCTCCGTTAGATAAAATTTTAAGAAATCTGTTGATACTCCAGCCCGTATAGAAACCTATTAAAGGAATTAAAGTATGTATAAACCCGAAAGTTGCTCCTCTAAGTACACTATGTTCTTCTATTAATTCTTCCATGAAATGAAGGAAACCAGGAAGTTCATGTGAATGTCCTTCTGCGGCACGCACAAAAGTAAAGCTTACAAAATATACAAAAATTGTATAAAGACCTATTTTTTTCATTAATTACACTCCTTACATGTTGTTGTTATTTCTAAATTAAAATTATTAAAATTAAATTTTTTCTTGGATTTAACATGTTTAATAACTTTCGAAAAAAGATTTGTATTTAGTTCCTCTGCTACTCCGCAATCATCACATACTGCTAAAACTGCATTATGTTCATGATGTTCTGAAGTATTGCAAAGATGAAAAGTTTTATTTTTATTTGTTTTATGTATCAAACCTTGATCTGTTAAATCTTTCAAAGCTCTGTAAATCGTCATTGGTTGAACAAATTTGAATTTTAAAGCTCTATTTAATATTTGATACGCAGTTAATCCTTTTGGATTTTTTTTTAAAATATTTAGAACTAAAGAGTTATTTTTCATTGTTATGTTATAACATAACAGCTATATATATGCAATATAGGCTAAAATTATAGTCTTATTAGCATATATTCCATAATTCACTTTTTAGTTGAACTACGGTTACATTATTAATTCATACATGTTAAAAAAATTGAGGAAATTAGGAGGACAAATGAAATATTTAAAATATTTAGTATCAATAATAATAGCAATGTCTATTAGTAGTGTCGCATTTGCAAACGAGATTAAGATGGGCAGAGCTGATTGGGACACAGGCTATTTTCAAGCTGAAGTCTATAAGCAAGCTCTAGAAAAAATGGGCTACAAAGTGTCAGGCCCAAAAACTATGAAACCACAAGTATTCTACGTTGCTGCTGCAACAGGTGATGTTGATTTATGGGTTAATGGTTGGTTTGGCACACATGATGGTTATATCTCAGAGTCAAAAGGTAAAGTTAAACCAGTTGGTCATGTAATGAAAAAAGGTGGATTGCAGGGATACCTAATAGATAAAAAATCAGCTGACAAGTTTGGGATTAAAACAGTGCTGGACATTAAAAAACATGCCAAAAACTGGGACTCTAATGGCGATGGTAAAGCAGACATGGTTGCTTGCCCTCCAGGTTGGGGATGTGAAAAAGTAATCCAAAAACATTTTGATGAACTTGGTCTTGGTGAATTTATTAATCCTGTAAAGGCAGATTACTCAGCATCTATGGCTGATGTTATTTCAAAATATAAAAATGGTAAGTCAGTGTTGTTTTATACATGGACACCTAACTGGACAGTAGGAACATTAAAGCTTGGAAAAGATGTAGTTTGGATTGAAGTTCCATACAGTGGGTCTAAAGCAGGAAAGGTTCCGAACGCAACAAAATCTAAAGTAAATTTAGGTTTTGGAGCTGATGATATTAGACCAGCTGCAAACGTTGACTTTTTAAAAGCAAATCCTAAAGTTGAGAAGATGTTAAAAAAAGCATCAATTCCTTTAGCTGACATTGCTGCTCAAAACCTTAAAATGAATAAAGGGGAAAAGAGCGAGAAGGCAATTAAGAAGCACGCTAATGAATGGATAAAAGCAAATCAAAGTACATTTGATAGCTGGATCAAGTAAAGGATCAGGTTAATTTTAAATGAGTTTAAAATTAGCCCCTTCAGATTACGAAATATATATTCCATTAGGTGAATGGATTGAAGGAAATATTAAAGAGTGGCTGTTCGAACAAAGGCCACTCTTTAAAAAGATTTCAGCACCAATAGATACCGTTTTAAACAGTTTAGACTCTCTTTTAAATTTTATACCCTTTCCAATAATACTTTTTATATTTGTATTCTTTGCTTTTAGAACAAATGGATTAAAGTTTGCAGTTTTTTCTTTTCTAAGTTTAATATTTATAGATCTAGTTGATCTTTGGTCTGAGAGCATGACGACATTAGCAATGATCTTCACTGCAGTATTATTTTGTATGTTAATCGGTATACCGCTGGGCATTCTTGCATCTCGAAGTAATACTTTTGAAATTATATTACGCCCAATACTTGATATAATGCAAACAATACCAAGTTTCGTTTATTTAATACCTGTAGTTATGCTTTTTGGAGTTGGTTTAACACCTGGTGTAGTTGCTACAATTATATTTGCCTTACCACCAATTATTCGATTAACAAATTTAGGTATTAGACAAGTTGGTAAAGGGTTTAGAGAAGCAGGATCAAGCTTAGGACTTACAAAATTTTTAATATTAATTAAAATTGAAATCCCTTTGTCATTAAAAACTATAATGGCAGGAGTTAATCAAACATTAATGCTTGCATTGTCGATGGTAGTCATTGCAGCTCTTATAGGTGCTGGAGGTCTGGGTTTAACAGTGTATATCGCCTTGGGAAGACTTGATGTTGGTTCTGCAGTTATCGGTGGAACAGGAATTGTAATTCTAGCAATTATTTTAGATAGAATTACACAAAAAATTATTAAATCACACTAAAGACTTTAATTTTTCGATATGTTTTGGAGTAATTTCACAACAGCCTCCAATAATTTTTGCTCCCTTATTCTTCAATTTTTTACAAATTTCAAAGAATTTTTTGGGAGTCAAATCTTTTCTTTTTCCAAGCTGAACTTTAGGATTATTCGAGTCAGGTTTCCAACCTGGTGGAATATGTTCAAAAGCGTTAATTTTAAATCCAAATGGGACTTTAAGTTTTTTTGCGTCTTTCATCACTTCATTTAGATCCTCAAACGAAACACAAGAAGCCATAATTCCAATAGGTTTATATTTTTGAACTTTTTTCGCAACAGTTATAAATTTTTCACCTGAGGGCAAAAACCCTTTACTCCTAATGTGAATACCGACTAAAAATTTTTTCTTGTATTCTTTAATTGCACCCAACGCTAATGAACATTCTTTCCAGCTACTCATTACATCTAAATAAAAGAAATCCACATATGGATTGAGATATTTTGCTTGGGATCTAAAACTTTCTTTTATAAACTTTAGATCTTTCCCAAGATCAGCAAAATAAGTAAAATTTTGAGGTGGCAGACTTCCAGCGATCAAAACTTTTTTCTTTGAGATACCCACGGCTTTTTTTGCCAGTTTTCCTGCTAAAACGTTTAGATTTTTATATTCTTTTACTAAATTATTCTCGATAAGCCTTCTTTTTCTGCTACCGAAGCTATTAGTTACTATAATTTCTGCTCCAGCTTTTATAAAATCTAAATGCGTTTTGACAACTGTTTTGTGATATTTTCGATTATACAATGCTGAGGCTCCCCATAGAGTTCCATGAGGTTTTACTCCACGGTTAAGAAGTTCTTGGCCCATACCCCCATCTAAAATTCTTGTATGTTGAAAAAAATTATTATCCAGAAACTTCAATCCCAAAAAAAGTAGATATTAAAACTATAATTGCAAAAATAGCAAACCACATAAACCACTGAGATGCTACTTTTACTAAAGAACCTTTATCGATACCCTTCCAAGGCATAAAAGTATATGTAGCAAGTGTAACCAAGATTAAAAATAAAAGTAAATTAGTTAAAGTCATTTATCTTTGGTTAAGCAACATTACTTCTCTTACTTCAGCACCTCTGTATTTAGACAAAGGTCTAATAAGTTTGTTTGAGGCATGTTGTTCCATTATATGTGCAGACCAACCAGTAATACGTGACATAACAAATATTGGTGTATAGAAATCTATATCAATTCCCATCATGTAATAAGTTGGGCCACATGGAAAATCTACATTAGGGTGAATATTTTTTCGTTCTAGCATTACCTTTTCTAAAATCTCATACATCCTTGTATACTTTTCTTTTTTCAAAAGCTTCGCAACTTTAAACATGTAGTGTTTCATAGTTGGAACTCTCGAATCTCCCGTACGGTAAACTCTATGACCAAATCCCATAACAACTTTTTTCTTATCTAGTGCATTTTCAATCCAAGCTTTTGCTTTTTCAGGTTTTCCAATCTCTTTCATCATGTGCATTACTGCTTCATTAGCTCCACCATGTAATGGACCTTTTAAAGAGGCTATAGCTCCAGTTATTGCGCCGTGTAAATCAGATAAACTAGATGTAATTGTTCTAGCTGTAAATGTAGAAACGTTGAAACTGTGTTCAGCGTACAATATTAACGAAATATCAAATGCTCTTACAATTTCTTTATCAGGTACTTTATTAAACATCATTTTAAAGAAATTTTCTGAAAAAGATAATTTCTTACTAGGAGCTATAATTGATTTCCCTTTTCGTGATCTGAAATAAGCAGCAACAGCCGTCGGTGTCTTAGCAAATATTCTCATTGCCTTTCTCATATTTGCTTTAGGAGAATTATCTTTTGTGTCTTTATCTTCTAATGCCATTAAACTTACACAAGTTCTAATTACATCCATAGGATGGGCATTTCGAGGCATTTTTTTAATATCATTTAAGATTTGTTTAGAAAGTTTTCTTTCTGATCTTTCTAGCTTGATGAATTTTTTGAGCTGACTTTTATTAGGGAGCTCCCCATTCAGCACCAAATATGCAACTTCTTCGAAATCACATTTATCGCAGAGTTCTTGAACTGTGTAACCTCTATAAGTTAAGGCACTGAGTTCTGGAACTACATGTGAAATTGTAGTTTCATCAACTACTATACCCAATAAACCTTTTTTAATTTCTTCACTCATTATTCATGTCCTTCTGTAGAAAAATCTGTGATTTTCTTATCAGGCGTATTGTATTTCTCATATTCTACTAACTCGTACAACCTTTTTCTAGTCTGCATTTTGTCTATAATATTATTTTGATGACCGTCATTAAATATTGATTTTAAACCTATTTCTACATTTTGCATTGCAAGTCTTTGTGTACTTACAGGATAAATTACAAGGTTATAACCTAAATTTTCTAGTTGGTTTTTATCTAACAATTTAGATTTTCCAAATTCAGTCATATTAGCCAGCAAATATCCTTTTGCTACTTTTCTAACCTTTTCAAATTCACTTTCATCTTTCATTGCTTCAGGAAAAATCATATCAGCTCCAGCTTCTTCATAAGCTTTTATTCTCTCTAATGTTTTTTCTAATCCTTCCACAGAATTAGCATCTGTTCTAGCGATTATTAGAAAATTATCGTCTTTCCTAGCTCTCACTGACTGTTTAATTTTTTTTATCATTTCATTCGTAGATACCAATTCTTTATTGTCTAAGTGGCCACATCTTTTTTCAGCTATTTGATCTTCTAAATGACATCCAGCTAAACCTTTGCTCTCAAACACTTCGATTGTTTTTTTACAATCTCCAAAACCTGTATCGATATCAACAATTGTTGGAAGGTCGGTAACCCTCGCTATTTGGCTACTTCGATGACTAACATGATTTAAAGTTGTTAATCCAATGTCGGGTAAACCAAGATCATTTGACATAACACCACCAGAAACGTAAACGCCATCAAAACCTATTTCAGCTATTAGCTTTGCACACAGAGGGTTATATGCCCCAGGAAATCTTAATAATTTTTTTGATTTTAATTTTTTAAAAAAGTCTGAACGTTTTTCTGATACTGTTTTTTTAGTAAAATGCATTCGTGAAGATTTATATTAGAGCAGGGTATAAAAATCAAAGATTATTTAAAAAGTATAAATAAACCAGTCAAAACTAATAAAACAGCAAGTAAATATTCAATAATTTTTTTTATTTTAACGTTAGTTACAAATTTTCTTAGACCACTTCCAAAAAGCGCCCATAAGCTTATCGTTGGAAAACATATTACTGCAGCTGTAATAGTTACAAATGCTACTCCAATAAAAATATTTTCTTCTGTAGGAAAAAAGCCTGAAGCAACTGTTATTGCAATTGACCAAGCTTTAGGATTAATAAATTGAAACAAAGAAGCTTCGTAAAATTTTAAAGGTCTTCCTGTTTCTTTTTGAACCATGCTAAAAGATCCAATCATTTTCCATCCTAAATAAACTAAATAAATGAAACATAAAATTTTCATATAAAATTGAACTTGAGGATAAAGTAAAAATAAATTTGCCAAACCAAAACAAGTTAAACCTATTTGTAAAATATGACCTAAAGGAATTCCTATTAAATGAGGTAGTGTCCTCATAAAACCGAACTTCATACCTGAAGCTGTAAGCATCGCGTTATTAGGACCTGGTGTAAAAAACATTGTAAAATAAAAAGCTGATAATGCAGAGAATAAAGCAAAAGTTATCATAAATATTTCTCTATAATTTTATCAAACCCGATAAAGTCAGTTATTAACTCATCATGCTTGATTTCTTTTTCAGATTTCTCTGTATATCCATCTTTTATTAACACAAATGGTAAATTAGCATTATGAGCAGAATTAGCGTCTACTTCACTATCTCCAACCATAATTGTTTTTTTTAAATTTCCACCAATGATTTCAACAACGTCAGTTAAATGTCTTGGATCCGGTTTATTAAATGAAAAGGTGTCACAACCAGCAACATAATCAAAGTATTTATATAAGTTTAATTTCTTTAAAAGGTCTATAGCTAATTTTTCTTGTTTATTAGTACATACACCCATTGAAATATTTTTATTTTTTGCCCAATTAAAAAATTCAATTGAACCTTTTAATGGTTGACTATTTTGATCGATATTTTTTGCATAATAATCCAGAAATTCTTTAGTCATTTCTTTTTTAATTTTTTCATCTTTTATTTCCTCCTTAAAGGATCTTTGCATCATTACCCATGCACCTTTGCCTGCTAAGGATTTAATATCTGCTAATTTTTTTTCAGCATGGCCAAATTTTTTCATAACATGATTATGTGCTGCCATTAAATCAGGAGCAGTATTGACTATAGTTCCATCTAAATCGAAAAGAATTGTATAAATTTGAGTCATTTTAAAAGTATTAAAAAGAAATATTTTGTGACTTATTTCAATTACATTATTAATGTAAAGAAATTTTTAATGAAAAGAAATAACAAATTGAATAAAGCTAATTCTTACAGACTTTCTCAAGAAGTTTTAAGGAATAAAGCTTTAACAAAAGGTGTTAATCTAATTGCTCCAGAGACGATTTTCTTATCTAAAGACACTTCATTTGGAAAAAATGTTACTGTTGAGCCTTATGTAGTTTTCGGACCAAAAGTAAAAATCGGTAATAATTCACACATAAAATCTTTTAGTCACTTAGAAGGAACTAAAATTGAAAAAAATGTTGTTGTGGGACCATATGCAAGATTAAGAGAGGGAACTGTTTTAAAAGAAAATACTAAAATTGGTAATTTTGTAGAAACTAAAAAATCAAACATAAATAAAAATTCAAAAGTTAATCATTTATCTTATATAGGAGATGCTTCCATTGGAAAAAATTCTAATATTGGCGCAGGAACAATCACTTGTAATTATGACGGTATTAAAAAATCTAAAACCAAAATATCAGACAATGTTTTTATTGGATCTAATTCTTCTCTTGTTGCACCTATTAATGTAAGTAAAGACAGTGTAGTTGGTGCTGGATCAGTAATAACAAAAAATGTTAAAAAGAAAACACTGGCTCTAACTAGAGCACCTCAACTTGAAATAAAAAATTATAAAAGAAAGAAAAAATAATGTGTGGAATTATTGGTATAGCTAGTAATAAACCTGTTTCAATAAATATAATTAATTCACTCAAAAAACTCGAGTATAGAGGTTACGACTCCGCTGGATTAGCAACTTTATCAGACAATTCTATCAATGAAAAGAAATGCTCAGGTAGAGTAGAGGAATTAGAAAAAATTTTATTTAAAACACCTTCAAACGGAAATATTGGTATTGGGCATGTAAGATGGGCTACTCACGGAGTACCAAATATAGTTAATGCACATCCTCATTCTTCAGAACAAGTATCTGTTGTTCATAATGGTATAATAGAAAACTCTGATGAATTAAAAAAAGAATTAGAAGCTAAGGGACTAAAGTTTAAATCTCAAACAGATACTGAGGTAGTAACATTATTAATTACAGAGGCTCTTAAAAAAAACAAACCTTTAGAAGCTGTATTTAAAATACTAAAGAAATTAAAAGGTAGCTTTGCGCTAGGAATAATTTTTAAAAATTTCTCAAACATAATTATTGGAGCTAGGAGAGGAAGCCCTCTCGCAGTGGGATACTCGAAATATGAAAATTATATAGGCTCAGACTCTTATGCGTTAAAATCTATGACAAATAAAATTTCTTATTTAGATGATGGTGAGTTATGTGTTTTAACTAAAGATCAGGTTAGCTTTTATGATCAAAAGCTCAATAAAATTAATAAAAAGATACAAACAATGTCAGAAAATGAATTTTTAGTAGATAGAGGAGAATATAAACATTTTATGCTAAAAGAAATCTTTGAACAGCCAAATACTGTAAAAAATTGTATAGATGAGTATGTTGATAGTCTTAAAAAAAATATTAATATACTAAATTTTCCACTAGATCCAAAAAATATTAATAAAATTATTTTGATTGGATGTGGAACAGCTTACAATTCATGTCTAACTGCAAAATATTGGTTTGAGGAACTAACAGATATAGATATTGAAATAGATATTGCGTCTGAATTTAGGTATAGAAATTTAAAATTTAATTCTAATAACCTTTATATATTTGTCTCACAATCAGGTGAGACTGCTGATACCGCTGCAGCTTTAGAAATATGTAAGAAAAATAAAGTTAAAACATGTTCAATCGTAAATGTTATCGAAAGTACTATTGCTAGAAACAGCGATTGGGTTTTACCTATTCATGCTGGTACTGAAATTGGAGTAGCTTCAACAAAAGCATTTTTAGGCCAATTAACAGTTCTTTATATTTTGTGTTTAAAATTAGCTTATGTAAGAAAGGATATAGACGAGAAAACTTACATTGAAAAAATAAGTAATTTAAAAAAACTACCAGATGCGATTAAGAAGTGCATTAAAAATGAAAACAACATTCAACTTATGGCAAAAGAATTTGTTTCAGCCAAGGGATCAATGTTTTTAGGAAGAGGATCTTCATTTCCAATAGCTTTAGAAGGAGCATTAAAATTAAAAGAATTATCCTATTTGCACGCAGAAGGATATCCAGCTGGAGAGATGAAACATGGACCTCTTGCATTAATTGAAGAGGGTTTGCCAGTGATAATATTAGCACCTAAAGACAAATATTTCGAAAAAACAATCTCAAATATGCAAGAAGTTATAGCAAGAGGTGGAAAAATTCTTTTTATCACAGATAAAAAAAAGGAGTCTTTAAATGAAAATATTAGATTTGGTTTAAGAGTTCCTCATATTGATAATTTATTGTCGCCAATTTTATTAACCTTACCATTACAACTGCTTGCCTATCATGTTGCTTTACTAAAAAACTGTGATGTGGATAAACCTAGAAACTTAGCAAAATCAGTTACAGTTGAATAAGATGAAGTCAGACTACAAAGCAATGGTTTTGTCATGTATCGACCCAAGATTTCAATCGATTGTTTATAATTATTTAAAGAAAAAAAAACTTAATGGAAAATATAGTTCTTTTACTATAGCAGGAGCTGCTGTAGGAGTTACCGCTAACAAGTTTAAAAAATGGCATAAAGCTTTTTGGGATAATATTGAAACCTCAATTCAGCTACACAGAATCAAGAAACTAATTGTAATTAATCATCGTGACTGTGGTGCAGCTAAAATTATAAATGGAAAAAAAAATTTTTCAAAAATAAATGAAACAAAAGTACATAAAGATTCTTTTCAAAAAATTAAAAAAATATTCAAGAAAAAATATCCTAAATTAAAAATTGAATTAAAATTAATTTCACTTGATAAGAAAATTGAAAATTTTTAATGGATTTTATAAATCATAGTTTTTTTCTTATTTAAATTATTAACAGGTATTTTTTTTCCTTCTTTATTTATCTTAAAATAAATCTTCGATTTTGATTTATTATTTAACCATAATAAGATTTTCTTTGAATTATTAATTACATTTAAACTAAGAGTTATTCTTTTAAAATCTCTTCTTATAACTGGTTTGGTAATAAATCGATCATATAAATTTTCAGAATTTGGAAAAATAGATGCTATATGACCATCTTCACCCATTCCAAGTAAACAATAGTCAAAATTAATTTTTTTATACTTAAAATATTTTTTTATTTTTTTTGAATATTCAGCAGAGCATTTTGAAATTGATTTGTTTGTTTTTATTGGAAAAACATTTTTTTTATCTATTTTAATCTTTTTAATAAATTCATCGTAGGCTAATTTGAAATTAGAATTTCTAGAATGGTGAGAAACATACCTTTCGTCTCCCCAAAACAAATCAATAATGTTCCAGTCAATATTGATTTGAGCTAGTTTTCTATAAAGTTTTATTGGACTTTTGCCACCCGTCAAAACAAAGCTTAATCTTTTGTTTTGTTTTTTTTTTCTAAAATAATCTTTTTTAAAATCTCTGATGAATTGATCGATTAATGATTTTTCGCTTTTTTTATTAATTATTTTCATAATTTTCGCCTAATATATTAAATTAGCTTTGAAATTAGACTCATTCATTATATATACTACCAGTTGAATATGAAAAAATGGAGCTCAAATAGTTGGACAAAATTTCCTGCTAAACACCTACCTGTTTATCAGGATAAGAAGGAACTTGAACTAGTTTTAAGTAAAATTAGAAAGTATCCTCCTTTAGTTTTTGCTGGTGAGTCTAGATCTTTAAAAAAATCTCTAGCAGAGGTAGCTAAGGGAAAAGCATTTCTATTACAGGGTGGAGATTGTGCAGAGAGTTTTGCAGAATTTCATCCTGATAACATAAGAGATACTTTTAAAGTTCTTCTACAAATGTCATTAGTTTTAACTGCATCAGCTTCTGTACCAGTTGTAAAAGTTGGAAGAATTGCTGGACAATTTTCGAAACCTAGGAGCGCACCTACTGAAAAAAAAGATGGAAAAGAATTACCAAGTTATTTGGGTGACAATATTAATGGAACGGAATTTACTGAAAAAGCTAGAATCCCAGATGCAAAAAGATTGTTTAGAGCATATTCTCAATCAGCATCCACCCTAAATTTATTGAGAGCTTTTTCTCAAGGAGGATTTGCTGATCTAAGACAAGTACATTTATGGAACTTGGGATTTATCAAAGACAAAACTAAAGGTAAATATAAGGAGATTGAGGATAAGATAAGTGATGCGCTTGCTTTCATGGAAGCTTGCGGAATTAATTCAGATAATAACAGAAGGTTGAGAACAGTAAATTTTTATACATCACACGAAGCTTTACATTTACCATTCGAGGAGTCTATGACGCGAGTAGATTCAACAACAGGTGAATATCACGATACTTCAGCTCATTTTGTATGGATAGGTGACAGAACAAGACAACCCGACGGAGCTCATGTAGAATTTTGTAGAGGAATAAAAAATCCTATAGGTCTTAAATGTGGTCCAACATTAAAACCTGATGAATTAATTAATTTATGTAATATTCTTAACCCTGAAAATGAGGCTGGAAGATTAACATTAATTTCAAGATTTGGAGCCGATAATGTTCAAAAATATTTACCAAAATTAATGCAAGCAATCAAAAAAGAAGGTCTCAAAGTTATTTGGTCATGCGATCCTATGCACGGCAATACAATTAAAGCAGCTACAGGATTTAAAACTAGGCCTTTTGAAAATGTTCTTAAAGAAGTCAAAAATTTCTTTGCAGTTAGTCATGCAGAAAAAAGTTATGCTGGCGGATTACATATCGAAATGACTGGTCAAGACGTAACTGAATGTACTGGTGGAGCTCAAAAAATATCTGAGAAAGATCTCTCAAGTAGATACAGAACTCATTGTGATCCAAGATTAAATGCAGATCAAGCTTTAGAGTTAGCTTTCTTGATTTCTGAAGAAATTAAGAAAAATTCAAAAATATCAAATAAAATTATTCAAGCTGCGTCTTAATAATTATTGTAATTATTGAGACCAAACCTTAAAAGAGAGGTAAGGTATTAATTATGGATGTAAAAGAAAGAGCTAAAGTAATAACCGACTGGATAGACAACTATTGCAATAATACTTCTTATAAGCCAAAATCTTTAATAGTAGGAATATCTGGAGGAATTGACTCTTCTGTAGTTAGTACTTTATGTGCAAACACTGGTAGAAAAACAATTGTGTTAACAATGCCAATTAAACAAATTAAATCTCAACATGATTTAAGTTTGATACATGCTAAATGGTTAAAACAAAAATATAAAAATGTGGAACACCATTTGTTGGAGATGGATAAAATCTTTAACTCATTTTCTCAAGTTTTAAATAAATTTGATAATGAACATGGATATGCAAACTCAAGAGCAAGGTTGAGAATGGCGACTTTATACCAAGTAGCAGCAGCAAATAATGGAATTGTTGTTGGAACAGGTAACAAAGTCGAAGATTTTGGCGTTGGTTTTTATACTAAATATGGTGATGGTGGGGTTGATATCTCCCCTATAGCAGACTGTAACAAAACTCAAGTGTGGGAGTTAGGCAGACATCTCGGTGTGTCGGAAGAAATAATTAATGCTCAACCCACTGATGGTCTATGGGATGACGGAAGAAACGATGTAGAGCAACTTGGAATGAGTTATGCAGATTTAGAGAAAGCTATGGAAAATAAAGACGATCCAAACTATCAAAAATATTTAGAAATAAGAGAGAAAAACTTACACAAGATGAAACCGATACCGGTATGCATATTTAATGAATAGCTTAAAATTAACAAATTCTCTAACAAGAAAAAAAGAAGTATTTAAGCCAAATAATATAAAAAAGATTTCCTTATATGCTTGTGGCCCAACTGTATATGAGAGCCCCCATGTAGGTAATGCAAGAACCCTTGTAGTGTTTGATGTTTTATTCAGAGTTTTAAAGGTTCTTTACAATTCAAATGTAATGTACGTAAGAAATATTACTGATGTAGATGACAAAATAATAGAAGCTTCTCAAAATAATAAAGAAGATATAAATGAAATTACCAATAGGGTGATTAAAATTTTTCATGAAAATTGCAAGAGTTTAAACTGTTTAAAGCCAACGATAGAGCCAAAAGCTACAGAACATGTAAAAGAAATGATTGAAATGACTTCTTCATTAATCAAAAAGGGATTCGCTTACGAAAATAAAAACCATGTTTTTTTTTCTGTAAGCAAATTTAAAGATTATGGAAAATTATCAAATAAAAATTTAGATGAATTAAAAGCAGGGAGTAGAATAGAGATTTCTGATCTAAAAAAGAATCCAATGGACTTTGTTTTATGGAAGCCTTCAAAGGAAAAAGATCCTGGTTGGGAGTCACCTTGGGGAAGAGGTAGACCAGGCTGGCACCTTGAATGTTCAGCAATGAGTGAAAAATACCTTGGTAAAAATTTAGATATTCATGGCGGTGGTCTTGATTTAATTTTTCCTCATCATGAAAATGAGATAGCCCAATCTTGTTGTAACAATAATACCAAAAATTTTGCAAATTATTGGGTTCATAACGGATTTGTAACAATTAATAAAGAAAAGATGTCAAAGTCTTTAGGTAATATAATTTCTATAACTGATGCAATAAAAAAATATTCTGGTCAGGTCGTTAGGTTAGCGTTATTAAGTGCTCACTACAGTCAACCACTAGATTGGAATAATAAACTTTTAGAAAATCAACGAGCAACCATTGAAAAATGGTATCAATTGTATGAAAAAAATAATGAAGAAATACCTTTGAAAGAAATAGACATGTTACTAGATGATTTAAATACTCCTGGTTTTATTGCTAAAATTCATGAACTTTATACAAACGCAAATAAAGGTGATGAAAAAAGTAAAAAAATTTTTAATAGTGCTTGTAAATTAATTGGTTTATTTGATTTAACAAAAAATGAGTGGGAAGAGTTAAAAAAAGTAGATAAAAATATTTCAGAGGAGTTTATTGAAAAAAAAATTAAAGAAAGATTAGTAGCAAAAGAAAAAGGAGATTATAAACTTGCTGATAAAATAAGAGTTGAACTAGCAAATAAAGGAGTAATCATTGAGGATAAAAAAGAAAAGACAACTTGGAAATTTAAATGAGTAAAGAGAAAATTTATATATTTGATACCACTTTAAGAGACGGAGCTCAGACAGAAGGTGTTGATTTCTCAATTGAAGATAAAAATAAAATTGCAAAAGTTTTATCAGACATAGGTGTTGATTACGTAGAGGGAGGATGGCCCGGGGCAAATCCTGTTGATACAAAATTTTTTTCTAGCCCACCCAAAATGCAACAAACTTTATTTACTGCATTTGGTATGACTAAAAAAACTGGTCGAAGTGCAGATAATGATCCCGGTTTAGCCTCTTTAATGAATGCGAATACGCCAGCAGTTTGTGTAGTAGGAAAATCTTGGGATTTTCATGTAAAAGTTGCTTTAGGAATTCAAAAAGAGGAAAATTTAGAAAATATCAGAGAAACAGCAAAACATTTTGTCAAAAACAAAAAAGAATTTTTGTTTGATGCTGAACATTTTTTTGATGGTTATAAGGCTAACCCAGAATATGCAATTGATTGCTTAAAGCAAGCCTACGATAATGGTGCTAGATGGGTTGTATTATGTGATACTAACGGTGGTACACTACCAAATGAAGTTAGAGAAATTGTAACAAAAGTTTCAAAAATAATACCTGGAAATAATCTTGGAATTCATGCGCACAACGATACAGAAAATGCTGTAGCTAATTCTTTAGCCGCAGTTGAAAGCGGTGTGAGACATATTCAAGGGACTATTAATGGTTTAGGTGAAAGATGTGGCAATGCAAATTTGATGTCAATTATTCCTAACTTATGTTTAAAAAAATCTTTTAGCGATAAGTATGAAATTAACATTAAAAAAGATAAACTTTCTTCACTAACAGAATGTTCAAGATTGTTAGATGAAATACTAAATAGAAAACCTAATAAAAATATGGCTTATGTTGGTGCCTCAGCCTTTTCTCACAAGGGAGGTCTTCACGTTTCAGCGGTGAAGAAAGATCCTAAAACTTATGAACATATTGATCCAAAAACAATTGGAAATCACAGAAATATTATTGTTTCAAATCAATCTGGTAGATCAAATATTTTATCAAGACTAGAACAATACGGAGTTAAAATTGATTCTAAAGATCCAAAAATCCAAAAAATTTTGGATGAAGTAAAAGATAGAGAATTTAGTGGTTATTCATATGATGGAGCTGATGCTTCATTTGAATTATTAGCTAATAGATTATTAGGTAAAGTTCCTGAATATTTAAAAGTAAAAAGTTACGATGTGAATGTTTCAAAATTTAACAAAATACAAACAAAGGCAAGTGTAGTTTTTATGATAGATGGAAAAGAAATTGAGTGTCATGGTGAAGGGAATGGACCTGTAAATGCATTGGATAATGCAATTAGATCTAATTTTAAAAAAGTAACAAAATACTATAATTTTTTTTCAGATTTAAAGTTACTTGATTATAAAGTTAGAATTCTGAATACTGGTACTGAAGCAACAACTAGAGTTTTAATTGAAAGCACTGATAAAACAGGTGTGAGTTGGTTTACAGTTGGTGTATCTCCAAATATTATTGAAGCTTCATTTAAAGCATTAATTGATAGCTTAGATTATAAACTTTATAAAGAAAAAGCTCCTGCTAATTTAAATGAGCAGTAAATTTGGTTTCATTCTAGTAAAACCGCAATTGGGTGAAAACATAGGTGCATGCGCCAGAGCAATGAAAAATTTTGGTTTCTCAAAACTTCACATTGTAGAACCTAAAATTAATTTTCCAAATCATAAAGCTAAAGCTACATCTGTAGGAGCGTATGATATCATAAATAAAGCGAAAGTATTTAATAAGATCGAAGATGCAATAAATTCTTTCAATTTAGTCATATCTTTAAGCGCAAGACGCAGAGATATAAATAAGAAACATATAACACTTAAAGAATTTAGAAAAATAATTAAAAGACGAAATCTAAATTTAGGTTTGATGTTCGGGCCTGAAGCCTCTGGTTTGTCAAATAAAGATTTATCATTTTCAAATTTTATTTTTCAAATTCCAACATCAACTAAATTTAAATCACTTAATTTATCTCATTCTTTGACTATTATTTGTTACGAGATTTTTAAATCATTAAATGAAAAAAAAATTAAAAATAAAGGCTTAGATTTAAAAGTTTCATCTAAATCAAAAATCTCTTCTTTACTAGCTCACTTAACAAGCCTTTTAGAAAATAAAGATTTTTTTATCCCTAAGGAGAAAAGACACTCAATGATATTAAATATAAATAATTTAATTTATAGACTAGAACCAAACGATAAAGAATTAAGGATTTTAGCTAGTATTATAAGCACATTGAGTAAAAAATAACATTAAAGCTTAATTGACAAATCGAACCTAAAGTTTATAAAACACAATTATTAAATATGACAAAAAGACTTAAATCTAAACACAAAGTTGACCGAAGATTAAAAGCAAACATCTGGGGTAGACCCAAAAGTCCATTTAACTCAAGAGCTTATCCTCCAGGTCAACACGGACAAAATAAAAAAGGCAAACCAACAGATTACGGCATTCAGTTACAAGCAAAGCAAAAGTTAAAAGCTTATTATGGAAATATAAATGAAAGACAATTTAGAAATATTTATAGAAAGGCACTTTCTAAAAGAGGCGATACAACAGAGAATTTGATCGCTTTACTTGAAAGCAGACTAGATACAGTTATTTATAGAGCCAAATTTGCACCAACAGTTTTTGCAGCAAGACAAATGATTAATCATGGTCACATTAAAGTTAACAAGAGAAGAGTTAACATAGCAAGTTATGTCGTTAGAAACACAGATCTTATAGAAATTAGAGAAAAATCAAAAAAGCTTACTGTTATCGACGGTTCTCTTCAAAGTAAAGAGAGAGATGTTCCAGAATATATACAATTAGATGATAAAAATAAAACTGCAAAACTTGTTAGAGTTCCTAAATTTGCAGAAGTCCCTTTCCCGGTGATAATGGAGCCAAATTTAGTAATCGAATATTATTCAAGATAATTGAATTTTTTTAGCTTATTAAAAAGAAATATAATCTACAATCTTAAACGAAAAGTTTCGATTGACTCTGATAAAATAAATTTTAAATCTTTGGATGAACTTTTTAATTATTATGGTAGTGATAAAGCAAATATTTTTAAAAAGACTAACAGAACTGGTCATGGGTATTCACAGTTTTATGAAAAAAAATTAAAAAATTTTGAAAATAAAAAAATTAATATTCTAGAAATTGGCTCTTATTCTGGAGCTTCAGCAGCATCCTTTATAAAACATATTCCTGGTTCTAATATTTTTTGTTTCGACATAAATATT
>CACNTN010000007.1 GCA_902623395.1 uncultured Pelagibacteraceae bacterium
TAGGAAATTTAGAATAAAATTTATCTTTTAAATTGAAAAAATTTTGATCTATAAATATAAATCCTAATAAAGAAATTAATAAAAATATAAAAGAGGTAACACCAAGAAAATTTATTACTTTTTTAAACATTTATATTCTAAACATATCTAAATACAATAATTGCATAAAAGACACAAAGAATAGTAGCAATCCATAGTATGCTACCAACAATCGCTAGCCAAAATAAATGAATAAAAGCGCTCCCTAGTAATGAAATGAATAACCTATCACCTCTTGTGGTGTCTAAACCTAATATTCCTTTTCTTGGACTTCCTCCTGGAGATTTTTTTTCCCAAATTACCATAGCTGTCAAACATAATGCTATAAAAATAAAAAAAGATGCTGTTTGCCATGTCCAAGCCATCCAAGTAATAAACTCGAATTCAAAGAAACCTTTATCTTTCTCCTTGGCCATATCACCCCATGTTGCAGCATTTAAAACATTAAACATCATCATACCCTTCCAAGAGCAAATCCTTTAGCTATATAGTTTCTAACAAAGTAAATCACAATCGCGCCTGGTATAATAGTCAAGCTTCCAGCTGCTGCAAGTAACCCTAATTCATATCCTGATGTACTGGCGGTCCTTGTCATCGTAGCTGCTATAGGCTTAGCTGCTACAGCCGTTAATGTTTTTGCTAATAATAATTCTACCCATGAAAACATAAAACAAAAAAACATTGTAATACCAATACCTGCAGTTATCGTTGGTATAAATATTTTGAAAAAAAATCTCCAAAAAGAATAACCGTCTACATAAGCGGTCTCGTCTAATTCTTTAGGTACTGCAGACATAAATCCCTCTAAAATCCAAACAGCTAAAGGAATGTTAAATAAACAGTGTGAAAGAGCTACAGCCACATGTGTATCAAATAAGTTAACTGATGAATAAAATTGAAAAAAAGGTAATGCAAAAACAGCTGGTGGAGCCATTCTATTTGTAAGCAGCCAGAAAAATAAATGTTTATCCCCTAAAAATTTATATCTTGAGAAAGCGTAAGCAGCAGGCAATGCAGCAGCTACAGATATAACTGTATTCATAACCACATAGTAAATAGAATTAAGATAACCAGTATACCAAGTGCTATCTGTAAAAATTGTTTTATAGTTATCTAAAGTAAACTCTTGAGGCCATAAAGTATAAGTATTTATAATCTCAGTAGTTGTTTTAAAAGACATATTTAACAACCAATAAATCGGTAACATTAAAAATATAATGTAAATTGTTGGAACTATCCATTTAGCCTTTTTCATTGATTACCCTCGTTTCTCATCATCAGAGTGTAAAAAACCCAGCAAACTAATAACACAATAAAGAAATATATTAGTGACATTGCTGCAGCTGGACCTAAATCGAATTGGCCTAAAGCCATTTTTACAAGGTCAATAGATAAAAATGCTGTAGCATTTCCTGGTCCACCACCAGTTAAAACAAATGGTTCGGTGTAAATCATGAAGCTATCCATAAATCTTAAAAGTATTGCGATAGTTAATACTTTTTTCATTTTTGGTAATTCAATCTTTGTAAATACAGCCCATCGACTTGCCCCATCAATTTCTGCAGCCTGATAATAAGCTGGTTGAATAGATTGCAAGCCTGCATAAGATAATAAAACTACTAATGAAGTCCAGTGCCATACATCCATTAAGATTGTCGTAAACCATGCGTCTCCAATTTGTTGAGTAAAATTATAATCAAATCCTAAAGCATTTAATGAATGACCTAAAAAACCGATATCTGGTAGTGCAAAAATATTCCACATTGCTCCAACAACATTCCATGGAATTAAAAGAGGCATAGACATCAAAACCAAACAAACAGGTACCCCTATTCCTTCTTTTGGCATAGTAAGCGCTATAGCAATTCCTAAAGGTATTTGAATAAATAAAATTATAAATGTAAATAAAAATTGTCTACCTAATGATGCATGAAATCTTTCAGACAACATTATTTGTTTAAACCATCTTGTTCCTTCCCACATGAAAACATTATTTCCGAAAGTTTCTTGAAAAGCATAATTCACAACTGTCATCAGCGGTATAATTGCATTAAAGGCTACTAACACAAAAACAGGAATTACAAAGAACCAAGCTTTCTGATTTATTGTTTTGTTCATTCTATAATCCAATCGTCCCCGTAAGCATAGGTATATTCTTTTTTAAAGTTTAAGAATGCTGAACCTGAGGGAATATTTTCGTTCGGTTTAGCTATGATTTTAATTTTTCCACTTTCACTTTGAGTATCTACAATTTTATGTCTTCCCGTATTACTTACCGATAAAACTTTTACCGGAATACCTTCAGAGCCAAAATTTATAAATTCTGGTCTCACACCAACTTCTCTTTTAGTAAAGCTATTTAATTTTACTTTTTTATGAGTTTCAATTTTCTTACCATTAAGAATTACTTCCCCTCCTTTAAATTCACATGGAAGCAAATTCATACCTGGAGATCCGATAAAATAACCAACAAATGTGTGTTTCGGTTTTTCAAAAAGATCAACTGGAGTACCAGTTTGTACAATTTGTCCTTCATGCATTACTACTACTTGATCAGCAAATGTTAAAGCTTCTGTTTGATCGTGTGTCACATAAATCATAGTTCTATTTATTTTTTGATGAAGTTCTTTTAGCTTAGATCTTAAAATCCACTTTAAATGAGGATCAATAACAGTCAGTGGCTCATCAAACATTATTGCATTTACATCAGATCTAACTAAGCCTCTTCCTAAAGAAATTTTTTGTTTTCCATCAGCGGTCAAACCTGAAGCTCTATTGTTTAATGTAGAGGAAAGTTCTAGCATTTCTGCTATTTCATGAACTTTTGAATTAATTTTTTCTTCTTCAATTTCTCTATTTCTCAATGGAAAAGCTAAATTATCATACACAGTCATAGTGTCATAAATTACTGGAAACTGAAAAATTTGGGCTATATTTCTTTCAACTGGGTTTAAATTAGTAACCAATTTATCATCAAATAAAATATCTCCTTCTGTAGGATTAATTAAACCTGAAATTATATTTAGGAGCGTTGTCTTTCCACAGCCTGATGGTCCCAATAATGCATAAGCACCACCATCATTCCAATCTATATTAACATTTCTTACAGCCCAATCGGCATCGGAAGATTGTGCCTTTAAATAACTATGACTTAAATCTTTTAAGGTAATCTTAGCCATTTGTTACCAGCCTCTCATTTTCGTCAAAATAAATAAACTCATCAGCATTCATATATAAATTCATTTCATCACCAACATTTTTTTGAAAAATTCCATTTGATAGAGAAACCCAACTCAAATTTCCTTTGGTAAAATGAATCAAACTCTCAGAACCACTAAGTTCTGAAATTAAAACTTTACCTTTTATTTCTAGAGAATTATTACCATCTTTGTATGTAGTTATATTGTGAGGTCTGATACCTACTTTATATTCTCCATCTTTAATATTTATTTTACTCTTCCAGTTGACTGAATTATCTAGAAATGAGCAACTATCTCCTACCTTTTTAATTTTTGTAATGTTCATTGGCGGATCGCTGAATACTTGTGCTGATAATAAAGAATTAGGCTTATTATAGACATCTAAAGTTTTGCCATACTGAATTACTTTTCCTTCTTGCAACGTCGCGGTATTTCCACCAAGCAACAAGGCTTCTGAAGGTTCTGTTGTTGCGTAAACAACGATACAATCTCTATCTTCGAACAATCTTGGAAGCTCTTCTCGTAATTCTTCACGAAGTTTAAAGTCTAAATTTGCCAAGGGTTCATCAAGTAATATTAAGTCCGAGTCTTTTACTAATGCTCTAGCTAATGCTGTTCTTTGTTGTTGACCGCCTGAAAGTTCATTAGGTTTTTTATTGAGCATACCTGACAATTTTAATAATTCAGCTACTTTTCCAACTCTTTGTTTTATTTCATCTGAACTAACACCAGTAATTTTTAAAGGAGATGCAATATTTTCATAGACTGTGAAATTAGGATAATTGATAAATTGTTGGTAAACCATTGAAACATTTCTTTTTTGAACCTTCATTCCTGTTACATTTTTATCGTTAAACCAAATTTCACCTGAGGTAGGTTTATCGAGCCCAGCCATAATTTGCATTAAAGTAGTCTTTCCAGAAAGTGTTGGGCCTAGAAGAATGTTAATTGTATTTTTTTCTAATTTTAAATCTGTTGAATATATATGAGTATCTAATCCTATTTTTTTTTCTACATTTTTTAATTCTAGGCTCATATTTTTTGAATTCCGTTTTAAAAAAGGGGGCTGTTAAGCCCCCTTTAAATTTAGATTTAACCTAAACTACTTCCAAGCTTTTTCGAATGGAACTGTTTTTCCTTTAGGTTTCTCGTTACGTTTAGCTTTAGGTGATCCTGGTTGTTTCAACCAATAAGCTGCACCTTTCGGTTTAGCTAATCTTGGACCGCATCCACCGTATGTATTGTTTGCTTTATCAGCAGCTTCCATACGTGACATAACTAAGTTCATCTCTTCAGCCAGACGATCCATAGCTTGTTGTGGAGTAAACGCACCTGAGTTTACATCTCCAATTTGTTGCCACCAGATTTGTGCAAGTTTCGGATAGTCCGGAACATTGATACCTGTTGGTGACCACAATACTCTATTTTTAGATCTGTAGAATTCTACAAGTCCACCAAGTTTTGGAGCTCTCTTAGTAAAGTGTTTGTGGTTGATTGTACTATCTCTAATGATAGTTAAACCAACATCACTTTTCTTAAGATCAACAGTTTTTGATACTACAAACTGAGCGTATAACCATGCAGCTTTTCTTCTGTCAACTGGAGTAGACTTAAATAAAGTCCATGATCCAGCATCTTGATAACCAAGCTTCATACCTTCATCCCAGTAAGGACCTTTTGGTGATGGTCCCATTCTCCATAAAGGATTACCGTTATCGTCAACTGTTTTGTTTCCAGAACTCTTTGGAGCAACCATTGATGCCGTGAACGCTGTATACCAGAAAATTTGCTGAGCAACGTTTCCTGATGATAAAGCTGGCAGAGACTGATAGAAGTCCATCGCCGCAGCACCTGGAGGTGCATAGGCTCTTAACCACTCATCCCATTTTCTGATTGCATATACGGCAGCAGGACCATTAGCAGCCCCACCTCTTGCCACGTCAGCACCAACTGGATTACAAGAACCTTTTTCCATTCTTATTCCCCACTCATCTACTGGTACTCCGTTAGGTTTACCAACTGAACCTGCGCCAGCCATTGATAACCACGCGTCAGTCATTCTCCATCCTAAGTCTGGAGCTCTCTTACCGTAGTCCATGTGACCGTATACTCTAACACCATCGATATTCTTCACATCTTTTGTAAAGTACTCAGCGATATCTTCGTAAGCAGACCAGTTTACTGGTACACCAAGGTCGTATCCGTATTTAGCTTTAAAACCTTTTTTAATTTCAGGTCTGTCAAACCAATCTTTTCTAAACCAATAAAGGTTAGCAAATTGTTGGTCAGGTAACTGATATAAATCACCGTCTGGACCTGTAGTAAATGATTTACCGATGAAATCATCGATATCTAATGTTGGTAAAGTAACGTCTTTACCTTCACCTTTCATCCACTTAGTTAAGTTTACTGCTAACTGTAGTCTTGAATGCGTACCAATCAAATCAGAGTCATTGATGTATGCATCATACAAGTTTCTTCCAGTTTGCATTTGAGTTTGTACTGCTTGTACTACTTCTCCTTCTCCTAATAACTGGTGGTTTACTTTAATTCCAGTTATTTCCTCAAAAGCTTTAGTTAAAGTTTTTGATTCATATACGTGAGTTGGAATTGTTTCTGACAATACGTTAATTTCCATTCCTTTGAATGGTTTTGCAGCATTGTAGAAAAAATTAAGCTCTTTCTCTCTCTCTTTAGCAGAGATTGTAGAAAGGCTAAACTCACCATTTGACCATTTCTTAATCGCAGCCATATGTCCGTCTGCAACAGCATTAGAAATAGTTATTAGAGAAATTGAAACAGCAACAGCAAAAATGTTTTTAAATATTCTTAACATTATTATTCCCCCGTTGTTGTTTTAAGATACCTTATTGAACCAAAAATAGTTCACAGTGTACAGAGGTTAATTCGACTAATTATACAACTTGAAGGTGAGTTAATTGGTTAAAGTTTTTTTAATTGCTGCAGACCATCCCTTTAAAAGTTTGTTTCTTAGGGTATTTTTCATTTTTGGAGAAAATTTTTTATCTAAGTGCCAATTTTTAGAAATATCTTTTAAAGATTTATAAATACCAATTTGTAGACCTGCCATGAAAGCCGCGCCTAATGCTGTTGTCTCTTGAACTTTTGGTCTTAAAACTTTTACATTTACTATGTCTGATAAAAATTGAGAAAACCAATTATTCATTACCATTCCACCATCAACTTTTACAATTTTTGGCCTTAAACCATCGTGTTTCATCGCTTCAAATAAATCATATGTCTGGTAACCGACTGCTTCGATAGTTGCTCTAACAATTTCTTTTGGACTTGTATCTCTTGTAATACCACTCAGAACTCCTCTTGCATTAGCATCCCAATATGGAGCTCCAAGTCCCGTAAAAGCTGGCACAAGGTAAATGTTATTATTATCTTTTAAAGATTTTACAATTTTTTCTGTCTCTGGAGCATTCTTAAAAAATTTCATTCTATCTCTTAACCATTGAACACCTGCACCTGCTATAAAAATTGATCCTTCCATAGCGTATGTTGTCTTACCGTTAATTCTATATGCGATTGTAGTTAACAATCTATTTTTAGAATAAATCTTTTTACTACCAGTATTCAATAAAACAAATGCTCCAGTACCATATGTACTTTTAAGTGACCCTGGTTCAAAACAACATTGACCAATAGTAGCTGATTGTTGGTCTCCTACTACCCCATTTATTGGTATAGACTTTCCTGTAATCGATAAATGAGTATGGCCATAGTCATCAGCACAATCTTTCACCTCAGGAAGAATATGTTTTTTTATCTTTAATAAGTTTAAAATAGTATCATCCCATTTATTTGAACTAATATTGTAAATCATTGTTCTACTTGCATTTGTAGCATCAGTTGCGTGTATTTTTCCTCGAGTCAATCTCCAGATTAAAAAACTATCAATAGTTCCAAACAATAATTGTTTTTTATTCATTAATTGTTTAGCTTTAGAAACATTATCTAATATCCATTTTATTTTCGTTCCTGAAAAATAAGAGTCAATTAAAAGACCTGTCTTGTTGAAAATCATAGTGTCTTTGTTTTGTTTTCTTAATTTTTTACAAAACTCCTCTTGTCTACGATCTTGCCAAACGATTGCATTGTAAACCGGCTTACCTGTTTTTTTGTCCCACAAAACGGTAGTTTCTCTTTGATTAGTTATACCAATACTTAAAATTTCACCTCTTAGTCTTTTCGCTTTTTTAATAACATCTTTTAAAGTTTTCAAAGTTGTTCTCCAAATTTCTTCTGGATTGTGCTCAACCCAACCACTTTTAGGAAAATATTGAGTAAATTCTTTTTGAGAAGAATAGACAGGCTTACCTTTTAAATCGAAAAGAATGGACCTATTAGAAGTGGTCCCGGCATCGATTGAAATTATAAATTTTTTCATTATCTAAAAGATTCCCAATCTAATTCAAGTTTTTTATCATCTACAATAGCATTGATCATCCCTAGCATTAAGGGTAATTTTTTTTGATCAAAATCTTCATTTACTTTTTTTGCAATTTCTTTAGCCAGATCAGCTCCCTCAACTGTAACTTTTTCCATCTTTGTTTTTTTAGCCTCTGAAAAAGTTAGTCCTTCACCAATATAAAATCCCATTTTTGCATTTCTACCACCACCCGAACTAACATATAGATCTCCTAAACCCGCAAGTCCTTTAACAGTTTCCTTTTTCCCATTTAAGTGTTCAACAAAGATTTCCATTTCATGAATTGCTTGTTTAATTAATGCAGACGCTGTATTTAAATAATTTTTTTCTCTTACCTCATTAGAAATATTTTTGCTACACAAGCCTTTTGCTGCTCCAACTGCCATCGAAAAAATATTTTTAATTGCAGCAGAAACCTCTACTCCATTTAAATCATTTGAATGTGATGTATGGTAATAATTTGTATTAAGCATATCTGCTATTTTTTTTGCAGTTTGAATATCTTTGTTGGCAATTACTACACTACTGTGCACTCGGTTAGCTAATCCTGCAGCTAAACAAGGCCCGCCTACAGCTGAAATATTTACTTTTTTTATTCCTCTTTCTTCCAATAATCTTTCAAGCTTATCTACCAGTAATTCGTATTGATTATTATGAATACTAAGACCTTTTGTAAGCATCAATAATTTTGGAATTTTGCCTTTTGTGAATAATCTACTTAATTGATCCGCAACCCACTCTATGCCTTTAGAACTTATACCAAGTACAATTAAATCAACATTAACATTTATAAGCTCATCAAATTTTTCAAATTTAAATATCTTTATTTCTTGTGGAATTTTGGTATTTAATCCTGGGTGCAAATTATTGTTTTTTTTTAAATTATCAATAAATTCATTTTCTAAGTGAGTTCCTACAATATTGATATCATGATTATTATCTAAGCAAGGTAAAGCAAAAGCTGAACCCATAGCACCAGAACCAATTATAACAATTTTTGACATTAATCTTTAAATAATATTTTTTTGAAAATTAAAAAAATTGATATTAGCTCAATTTTTCCAATTATCATAAATAAAATTAAACTTATTTTTGAAGATGTTAATAGATTAGCAAAATTTAAATTTTGCATATTAAACATTTCAGAGTTTACAGTATTCGTTAAAGTTAATATCGATAATTTAAAAGACCTTTCAAAACCAATATTATCAACTACTAAAAGACTAGATAAAATAAAAAGACTTAAAAAGAATGAGATAAATATCAAAAAAGAGATTTTTACAAGATCGTCTGATATCTTTTTATCTGATCCAAAAATTGTTTTATTAATAATACTATTTGGGCTAATAAGTTTAATTATCTCTAATGATGTGATCTTAAGTAAAATATAAACTCTTACTAACTTAATTCCAGATGTATTGGAAATTAAGGATCCACCAATAATCGTAATTAAGAGAAAATATAAACTTAAATTATTTTCAGTTTTAATTAAAGAGAGTCCTGAATTGGCTAAACTACTTATTACGCTAATTATGATATCTAAAATTTCATAATTATTAAAATTAATTAAAATGATAAAAATGACTGATACGATAATTAAATACAAATCCTCTTTATATTCTTTTGTTAAAATTTTTTTATTGAAAAAATTGAAAATTAGATAGATATTCAACATAGATAAAGTCAGTGAAAAAATAAATATTATTTTTTGTATATTAGTTGAAATTATTTTTTCAATATTATCTGTTGGTAAAAAACCACCACCAGAAACTAGAGTCATTGCCATATTTAGGGAGTAGAAAAATCTCAGACCAGAAAAGTTCAATAAAAGCAAAATAAGAATACTCAAAGATGAATAAATTATGAAAATTTTGAGAATATTATCTTTTATATTTTGCGCTGAATTAAAATTATTATCACCAGAATATGACAGATTAGTCATTTTATAATTGAAGAGTTTATTAGAAAAAATAATTATCAAAAAAAATAAAAAAAATAGTCCTCCAATCCATTGTGAAGAAGATCTCCAAAGTATTAAAGTTGGATCTAAATATTTTATATTTTTAAAAGTTGAAAAGCCTGTTCCAGTCAACCCTGAAATTGACTCAAAGATTGAATTTAAAAAAGTTACTTGATAATTACTTAAATAAAAAGGTATCGATATAAGAGCTGATGATATAAAGTATACAAATATAACAAGTATTAATTGCTCTATAAAACTAATATTTTTCTTTGAATTCTTCCCAATAAAATAAAAAATTGATCCAACAAGTAAAGAAATGAATAAAGTTATAAAATAAGATCTTATACTCAGAAAGTAATCGAAGTATGATGCGTATAAAATATTAATAAATGCCAAAAATCCTATAGGAAAGCAAAATAAGCTTAGGTAAAAACTAACACTTTTATAATTCATTAGATTAAATTGTACCTA
Source organism: uncultured Pelagibacteraceae bacterium (assembly GCA_902623395.1). Classification (GTDB taxonomy): domain Bacteria; phylum Pseudomonadota; class Alphaproteobacteria; order Pelagibacterales; family Pelagibacteraceae; genus Pelagilacustribacter. Next base: position 10,133 of record CACNTN010000007.1, read on the forward strand.
CGCTAAAAATATCTTCAACAGCTTTAAGCTCCTCTCGTTTTACAAGGAACACTACCAAATCATTTTTCTCAAAAATGAAATTTGATCTCGGGATTACCACTTTTTCTTTTCTTATAATAGCTCCAATTCTAATGTCTTCTGGTAAGTTGGCATCTCTAATTTTCTTATTAACTAATTCCGATTTTTCAGAAATTTTTGCCTCAATGAATTCATATTCTCCATCTAACAAAGAGTAAACTGTTCCTATCGATCCTTTATGAACATGCTCCATAATTCTTGAAACAGTTGTCATTCTTGGATCAACTAAGTCATCAATATTTAAAGAATCTTGCAGCAGGTTATAATTAGTTTTATTTACTATAGCTATTGTTCTTTTTTTTTGACCAGTTTTCTCAGCTAACACACATGCCATCATATTATTTTCATCGTCATTTGTTAAAGCTAAAACTGTTTCTGATCCCTCTAAATTTGCTTCTTTTAAAATTTCTTCATCTAATGCATCTCCATTTATTACAATCGATGAAGACAATTCATTAGCTATTTCCTCCGCTCTTAATTTATTTTTTTCAATTATTTTTACTCTTACCTCCTCAAAGTTTTCCTCCAACATTTTTGCAAGTTGTAAGCCTATATTGCCGCCTCCAATAATGAGAACATTTTTTGCAATTTTCTCATCATGTCCAAAAGCTTTTAAAATAGGATTTAATTGGTCACTACTTACAACTAAATACACATTATCATCTTCCAATATTTGATCATCTTTTTTTAAATAAATAAATTTTTCTTTTCTAACAGCTCCTAAAATATTTGCTTTAAAATCTGGGAATTTTTCAGTTAATTTTTTAAGAGGAATATTTTTAATCGGGCAATTTTTTTCAATTGAAATCTCTAACATCTTAACTTTATTTTTTCCAAAAGGAACATTATCTAATGCCCCTGGGGCCTCTAATCTTCTATAAAGAGATTTAGCTACCTCAAGCTCTGGAGAAATTATAACATCAATTGGAATGTTTGACTTATTATATAGTTTTCCCCACTTACCCTCTAAAAAATCTTTAGTTCTTATTCTAGCAATTTTTTTCGACACATTAAATAGAGAGCTTGCTAACTGACAAACAATCATATTTGTTTCATCATTTCTTGTTACTGCAATAATCATATCTGCTTTTTCTGCTCCTGCGCTTTCTAAAACTGATGGCAATGATGCTCTTCCAACTATTCCTTTTACATCTTGAGTATCATTAATTTTTTTAATGTCATCTGATGATTGATCTATTACAGTTACAGAGTGACCTTGAGCAGATAACTGTTTACTTATTGAAAAGCCAACTTTTCCGGCTCCACATATGATTATATTCATTTTTTAATTTATTCCTTTAATGCCTAAAGATTTTAATTTTCTGTGTAGTGCAGATCTTTCCATTCCAATAAAATCTGCTGTCTTGGAGATATTGCCATGATGTTTTTTTAATTGTTTAGATAAATATTCCTTTTCAAAGTGTTCTCTAGCCTCCTTTAACGGGGATTGAAACGATTGCTCTAAAATATTTTGGTCGTTTTGAATTTTTGAAGATGGATTTAAAATATCATCAATAACTTGATTAATTTTTTGCTTACTCTCATTAGAAGATAAAATTGTTATTCTCTCCACTAAATTTCTTAATTCTCTGACATTTCCAGGCCAATTGTAAGTATATAAATTATCATTTTTAATATCTATATCGGGAACCTGAACTCCATTAATTTCAGAAAGTTTAGATTTAAAATAGTCTATTAATAGTGGAATGTCCTCAGTTCTTGAAGTTAATGAAGACAATTCGATCGGCATAACATTTAGTCGGTGGTAAAGGTCTTCTCTAAATTTATTATTTTTCACCAGTTCACTTAAATTTTTTGAAGTTGAAGATATTAGTCTTATATTAACATTTATATCTTTAGATCCGTTCATGCGCTTAAATTTTTGATCAATAAGAACCCTCAAAACATTAGCTTGAGTTTCGTATGGTATTTCTGAGACTTCATCAATTAAAAGTGTTCCTCTGTTAGCCCGTTCTAATGCACCAAAAGATATATTTCCGTCTTCAAATTCTTCTCCAAACAATTCTTTCTCATATGTTTTTTCTTTTAATAAAGCCGCATTTATAATTATAAAAGGTTCTTTAAATCTTGACGAATTTTTGTGGATTTTTCTTGCAACTAACTCCTTTCCTGAACCTGTTGGTCCGGAAATCAATACTCTACTTTCTGAGGTCGACAGCTTATCAATAATTTTCTTAATTTTTAATATAGAAGGACTTTCTCCTATAAGATCGAAAGAGTGAAATAACTTATTTTCTATAATATCTTTCTCTTTTTTAAGTGATGCTGATTCTAAAGCCCTTTTTACGTAATTTAATATTTTTTCTTTTGAGAATGGTTTTTCAATAAATTCATACGCTCCTAATCTTATGGCATCCACAGCAATCTGGACAGTAGCATGACCAGAGATCATTATAACAGGGGTAAATTTATTTTTTTTATTTACTAGTTTTAAAAGATCAATACCATCTTTAACAGGGTTGTCTAATTTGATATCTATTATAGCTAGATCAGGTAAGCGATTATTTATTTCAACAACAGCTTGATCGTAATTTGCTGCAGATCGAACTTTGAAATTCTGTTCTTCTAGAATATTGCAGATTAAAAATCTTATATCTGGATTATCATCTATAACTAAAATTTCTTTAAGCATATTTAGGTAATGAGATTGTAACTGCTACTCCGTTATTATCTTTTCTATTTTTAATTGAAAAATTTCCTGAATGTTCATTAATTATTTTAGTTACTATTGGCAGTCCTAACCCTGTCCCTGTTTTTTTTGTTGTGAAGTAAGGAGTCATAGCTTTTTTAGCATCTGTAATACCTGTGCCATTATCTTTAATTCTAATGACTATATAATCTTTATTATCATCTATTTCTATGTCAATATTTCCTTTAAATTTAGGGTCTTTTTGTAATTTTTCTAGAAAAGACTCTTCTGAATTTTTAATTAGATTGATAAAAACTCTATTTAATTGATCCTCATCACCATAAATAGTTTTACTTGCAGTTTGGTTTTTAAGATTAAAAGTATTTTTAGAAGTTAATTTAACAAAATCTAAAGATTTATTAATAATTTTGATAATATTAACATCTTTTAAAATTGGTCTAGGCATCCGAGCAAAATTTGAAAACTCATTTACTAATTTTTCAATGTCTTTAATTTGTCTATTAATAGTAGATAAATACTTTTCAAAGTTTTTACTATCATTAATAAGTTTATCTTTATATTTCTCCCGTAAACTATCTATTGATAATTGAATTGGTGTTAAAGGATTTTTGATTTCATGTGCTAATTTTCTTGCAACGCTTTCCCATGCTTCGTATCTTTCTGTAATCAAAAGCTTATCTTGTTGTTCCTTTAGTCTTTCAATCATTAGATTAAAATTCTGATTAAGCTGTTTAAATTCTTCATCTGTTTCCAGCTCCGGAACTTTGACGTCAAGCGCTCCTTTGCTAATTGAATCTGATGCTCCGATTAGATTAATTATTGGTTTGGTTAATCTAGACGCGAATGTAATAGCTATTGATGTAGATAAAAATAATAATAATGTGACGACAATTATGTAAATAATTGCAAAGGTAACTTTAATTCCAGTCTGACTATTTTCTACTGAGTAATAAAAACTTACAGCTTGTTCCGTCTCATTCAAATATCTTAATATTTCTGGATCAATATTTCTTGAAATATATAAATATGTATCAACTAACGACGTTAATTTAGTCATAACTGTGGTTTTATTTTCTAAACTATCAGTAATAAAAACTGGTTTTCCTTCTAGAGCTTGATCATAATCATCATCTGCAGGAATAACAAATTCATCTGAGATATCTCTAACATCTGATAGTAAAATATTTCCTACACTGTCAATTAGGTAAACGTCATCGATTCTCCTCAAAAATTTTTCTGATTTCATAATATTTTTAAAACGATTAGGATTTGAATAGTAAAAACCTGAGGCACGATTCAAACCTACGCTCATCAAAATTACATCAGACAAAACATTTTCTTTACTTTCTTCTAAATAATTTTTTGCAACATCATATGAGTTATTAACTGCTTTCGTGATTTGCTTATCAAAATAGTTTTGAATTCCAAAATTAAATATAAACAATGAAAATACTGCTACGACTAAAGAGGGTATTACTGTAAACAAAGAAAATACTGAAATATATTTTAAATTTGTTTGGGACCCTTTTTTATTTTTTTTCCCTGTGTAATAAAATCTATAAAAATTTTTAAAAATTAATGTAAAAAAGATTAATAAAAGAAAAATATCAATAATTAATAATGCTTGTAAATTTTTATCGGTTAAAGGTACAAAACCTTCGTTAATGAAGGTTAAAAAAGTAACGATCCCCATAAAAATGCACAAAAACGAGGATAAAATAATCCAATTAAAATTTTTAATTATCTTAAACATCTAAATAACCGTTAAATATCTATATAAATATTATATAAGTTAATACCATGAGTTTTTGTTTAATTATTCTTGCAGGAGGTAATAGCCATAGATTTAGATCTAATATTGGTAAACCTTATCAAAAAATAGCGAACAAATCATTAATTGAAATAAACCTTACTAAAGCTCGCAAATTTAAAGAAATTAAAAAGATTATTCTTGTATTTAATAAAAAAGACTTAAAACGTGTCAAATCACTTAAGCTTAAAAATGTCAAATTGATAACTGGAGGAGTTAGCAGACAACAATCTACTATAAAAGCGTTAAGATATCTTAAAAAACAAAAAAGGATTTCTAAAGTTTTAATTCATGATGTAGCTAGACCTAATTTTTCAACTAAGCTTTTGGGGTCAATTTTACGAAATATGAGAAACGCAAGAGCTGTTGTGCCTAAAATAAAAGTTCAAGATGCAATCAAACAAATAATAGACTCTAGTAAAGAGGAATATATTGTAGGAAAAAAAAGAGATATGTTATTTTTAACTCAAACGCCTCAATCTTTTAATTTAAATGAAATATGTCATTTACATGAGACAAGGTCTGATAAATATAAAGATGACGACATATCTTTATATATGGATCTTAACAAAGTTAAATTTATTGAAGGTGAAAAAAGCAATTTTAAAATTACAGATAAATCAGATTTTGAAAATCTAAAAAATATTTTTAAATCTAAACAAAGTGTAGGTATAGGGTTTGATGTTCACAGGTTAGTTCCAAATAGAAATCTTTATTTAGCAGGTTTGAGAATTAAATCAAAGCTGGGGACCCTTGGTCATTCAGATGGTGATCCAGTACTTCATTCAATAACAGATGCAATTTTAGGCGCTTGTAAAATGGGTGACATTGGTCAAATATTTTCAGATAAAAGTAAAAAATTTAAAAATATTAGATCATCAATTCTACTTCGAAAGGTAATAGAACAAATTAAATCTAAAAATTATTTTATAAATAATATTGATATTAATATTATTACTCAAACACCTAAAATTAAAAATTACAAAAAAAAAATGATAAATAATATCGCTAAACTGTGCGAAATTTCTCATGATCAAATTAATATAAAAGGAAAAACTACTGAAAAGCTTGGAGTGATAGGAAAAGAAAAAGCAATAGCATGTGAAGTTATATGTTCAGTTTTAAAATATGATTAAAACTTTAAATTATTTATTTGTAACATGTTTTGGAATTGGATCATTTAAATTTGCTTCTGGAACAATAACGTCTCTTATAACAACTGTTTTTTTATACAGCTTATTTCATATAATTAATTTACCTAACATCGCGATTTTGATTATTTTACTAATAGTTTTTATTTATTCTTTTTATGCTGTGTCTGAATATATAAAATATAATGAAAACAAGGATCCTAAAGAAGTTGTTATAGATGAATTCATCGGGCAATCTATTCCAATTTATTTATATGAAATCGCTCATGGAAGCGCGAAAGAATCTCATGAAGCAGCTCTGTTTTATTTATATATTTTTATTTTGTTTAGATATTTTGATATTAAAAAACCTTTTCCAGTAAGTTTTTTTGATAAAAAATTTAAAAATAGTTTTGGAGTAGTAATGGATGACGTAGTTGCTGGTTTATACGTAGTTCTTACATTGATAATTTTTATGATAATTAAATCAAAATTTTTCTAATGAGTTTAAATAAAAAGATAATTTCATTAATCAAAAGAAAAAAGATGAAACTTGCGATTGCTGAGTCTTGTACAGGAGGAATGCTGTCTAGCACTATTACCTCTGTGAGTGGCTCATCAAAAGTATTTACGATGGGATTAGTTACTTACTCAAATCAAGCCAAAAAAGATATTTTAAAAATTCCTCAAAAAATAATAAAAAAATATGGTGCTGTAAGTGTTCAATGTTGTTTAGCTATGGTTAATAACTTAAGTAAAATTAGTAAGTCCAAAGTCTGTGTTTCAATAACAGGAATAGCTGGTCCAAAAGGTGGATCTAAACAAAAACCTGTTGGTTTGGTTTTTATTGGAATTAGAGTTAGAAAAAAGGTTGTTGTTAATAAATGTAATTTCAAAAATAAAGGTAGAGCTTACATCCAAAGACAAACAGTAAAAAAATCTCTTAATCTGTTATTTAGATTAATTAAACAGGGTAACTAAATTCTGGATTTACTATAAAATTCAACAAATGAGCTGTGAAACTATTTAATAATAAGAATATTCCAAAAGCGTTAAGATAAAGAATAAAAACTAAGAAGTTTCTTGCTCTTTTTTTAGCCAAAAGATTTTTATTTTCAGGCACCCAATCTTTATTCGGAGATTTAAAATCATATGAAAACATCCAATAAGTTATATCGCTTTCATTAGGGTCACCGGTTCTAATTTTTTTAATATAACTAGCTAAACTTTTAAATGTAAAAATAAAAACTACTAATAAGACTGTAATAATTAACATTATTTATATAACTGAACTGCCCTTTCTTCAAAAGCTTTTGCAATTCTATTTAAACCAAGCTCAAAAGATTTTTTCATTATTCCATTTAAAATTGGATTTTTCAATTCAAAATCAATAAAAAATTCTAATTGTGTATTGTTATTTATTTCTTTGAAATGCCATTCATTTTTTAAGTGCTTCAAGGGACCGTCTAAATTCGTAACAATAATTTTATCAGTTTCCTTATGATAAGAAACATGGCTTGAGAAAGTTTCATTTAAAATACTTTTACCAACTTTCAAATCTCCATTGAAAGTAATTAGATCTGAACTTTCATTCTTATCGAAAATCTTACCTTCTATGCACCAAGGAACGAATTCAGGATATTTTTCAATATCAAGAACCATCTCGACAAGTTGATTTTTTTTACATGGAATAATTTTTTTTAGTGTTGCGGATGACATTCAAGCTTTTTATTTCTTGCGTCCTGTAATCTTCTAAAGTCCTCATCAGCATGATATGATGATCTAGTTAGTGGTGACGAAGAGACGAGTAAGAAGCCTTTTATTTTTGCAATATTCTCAAATTCTTTAAATTCATCTGGATGATAATATCGATCTAAAGGATGATGTTTTGCTGAAGGCTGCAAGTATTGACCTATTGTAATAAAATCAACTTCTGCTGATCTTAAATCATCCATTACTTGTATTACTTCCTCTTTTGTTTCTCCTAAGCCAACCATAATACCTGACTTAGTAAAAACTTTTTTATTAAATAACTTTGCATTTTTAAGTAATTCCAATGAAGCAAAGTAACGTGCACCAGGTCTTACTTTTGTATAAAGTCTAGGAACTGTTTCTATATTATGATTGAAAACATCTAAGTCTGCTTCCAAAACTTTTTTATAAGCATCACCTTTTCTTAAAAAATCTGGTGTTAGAACTTCAATAGAAGTTTCAGGGTTTTTTTCTCTTGTTGCTTTGACAACTTTAAAAAAATGTTCTGATCCACCATCTTCAAGATCATCTCTATCAACAGATGTTATTACTACATGTTTTAAGTTGAGATCTTTTACTGCATTAGATATTTTTATTGGTTCAAAAATATCAAGGTCTGTTGGCTTACCAGTTTTGACATCACAAAATGCGCAAGCTCTAGTGCATGTGTCTCCCATAATCATAAAAGTTGCATGTTTCTTGCTCCAGCACTCAGTAATATTTGGACAGTTAGCTTCCTGGCAAACAGTTACAAGATTGTTCTGATTAACAACTTTTTTTGTTTGAAAAAATATTTGAGAGTCTACAATTTTAGATCTTATCCATTCTGGCTTTTTCTTAATTGGATTAATCGGTTTGTTTACTTTTTCTGGGTGTCTTGGTTTTACGCTCATTTTAATTTAATTATTATTTCATCCTCAGTCACATAGTTAAATTTTTGCCTATATAACATATCTAAATAATCTGGATCATTTTTGTTTATCAATGAAATTTTATGATCTAAATTTTTTAATTTTGCTGTCAAAGCTTTTTTTTCTTCAATCAATTTTTCATAAGTATCTTTTTTATCAAAATACGAAATCAATCCTCTTTCGCCTCCAATTAGATTGACTCCTATATATAGGGTAAAAAAAATATTAAATAAAAGAAATTTTTTTTTTTTTAAACTTTTAATTAACGTCATATGTTAGATTCTAGCCATTTTGGCTTGATTGCCAAGTTCTTCTTCGACGCGTAATAATCTGTTATATTTAGCTACTCTTTCTGATCTTGCTAATGAACCTGTTTTTATTTGAGAAGACATAGTGCCCACTGCCAAATCAGCTATAAAAGTATCTTCAGTGTCCCCAGATCGGTGAGAAATGATAGTACTGAAACTAGCTTTTTTTGCCATTGAAATAACTTCTAGAGTTTCAGTCAAAGTTCCAATTTGATTAGGTTTAACTAAAATACTATTAGCAGATTTTTCTTTTATACCTTTTTCTAGTCTTTTAGAATTCGTTACAAATAGGTCATCTCCAACAATTTGAACACTATTTCCTATTGCATTAGTAATCTTTTTCCATGATTGCCAATCTTCCTCTGCAAATGGATCTTCAATAGATTTAATCGGGTAGTTAGATATTAATTTTTTGTAATAGTTTATAACATCATCTACAGGCAGAAAGTTAGATGATTGAACTGAATATTCTCCTTTATCGTTCATGAGTTCATTTGCAGCTACATCCAAACAAATTACAACATCATTACCTGGTTTTAATTTTGATTTTTCAATAGCCTGAACTATTAAGTCTAAAGCTTCCTCATTAGAATTTATTGATGGAGCAAATCCACCCTCATCTCCAACATTTGTTAACATTTTTTTTGATTGTAATAATTTTTTTAAGTTTTGTATTACAAGAAAACATTTTTCTATAGCATCTGTAAAATTTTTAGCAGAGTCAGGTCTGATCATGAATTCTTGGATATTTAAATCGTTATCAGCATGTGCGCCCCCATTAATGATATTCATTAATGGTATGGGTAGAGAGTAAGATTTACCTAAACTTTTAAAAAGTGATTGTTTATTTGTTATCGCTACACACTTTGCATAAGCCAATGAAACTGCTAATATTGCATTTGCACCTAAGTTAGTCTTATTTTCACTGTCATCTAACTCAAGCAAAATTCTATCTATATTTTTTTGCTGTTTGATGTCTAAATTTTTCAATTTATTTGAGATTTTATTGTTTATATTTTGAACTGCAGTATTAACACTTTTACCTAAAAATTTATTTTGATCTTCATCTCTTAATTCGTGGGCTTCGAATGCGCCTGTAGATGCTCCAGAAGGAGATATTGCTGTGGCTGATGAACCATCATCCAAAAAGATTTCAGCTTCAATAGTAGGATTTCCTCTACTATCAAAAACTTGTCGCCCTTTAACGCTTTTGATTTTTGTCATTTTTTTTATTTAACTAACTTATCTATTTCAGTTAATTTTTTTAATAATACTTTTACCTCATTTAATGGCACCATATTGGGACCATCTGATGGCGCGTTGTCAGGGTCTTCATGTGTTTCTAAGAAAATTGCTCCAACTCCAACAGCTATTGCAGCACGAGCTAAGTAAGGAACAAATTCTCTTTGTCCACCACTTTTTTCACCCATACCTCCTGGTTGCTGCACTGAGTGAGTTGCATCAAATACAATCGGAAAGCCAAATTTTGACATGATTGGTAATGCTCTCAAGTCTGAAACGAGAGTGTTATAACCAAAGCTAGCACCTCTCTCTGTAATTAAAATATTTTTATTTCCGGATTCTTCTATTTTTTTTATTACATTTTCCATATCCCAAGGAGCTAAAAATTGTCCTTTTTTCACATTTATTATTTTTCCAGTTTTAGCTGCAGCGATTAATAAATCAGTTTGACGGCAAAGAAATGCTGGAATTTGTAATACGTCCACGTGGTTTGCAACTATTGAACATTGTTCTGCTGTGTGAACATCGGTTAAAACAGGTAAGCCAACTTCTTTTCTAATTTTATCAAATATAGGTAAAGACTTTTCTAGTCCCATTCCTCTTTTACTTTTAATGCTTGTTCTATTGGCTTTGTCAAAAGAGGTTTTGTAAATCAAATTTATTCCAAGATCGCTAGTAATTTTTTTAAGCTCTGAAGAAATCTTTAAAGCATGATTTTCATTTTCCAACTGACAAGGTCCTGCTATTAAAGTAAAAGGTTTATCGTTGGCAATTTCAAAATTTGAACATTTTACTTTTTGGTGTGTCATTATTTATTCGATTTGATTTTTGCGGCTTTTATAAATGATGAGAATAAAGGATGTGGAGCCAAAGGTCTAGATTTAAATTCTGGATGAAATTGGACTCCTATGAACCAAGAGTGATTTTTAAGTTCTATAATCTCAGGTAATTTTAAGTCTGGAGATAAACCAGAAAATATCATACCCTTTTTTTCAAATTTCTCCTTAAAATTTATATTGACTTCATACCTGTGTCTATGTCTCTCATTAATTTTAGTTGAATTGTATATGCTGCTTATTAATGACCCTTTTTTTAATTTAGCTTCATAACTACCTAATCTCATTGTGCCACCTAAATCTTTATCGGTACCTTTCATCTTTTTGCCTTCCTTAATCCATTCACTCATTAAACCAACAATCGAAGCTTTAGAAGGTCCAAATTCACTAGATGTTGCCTTTTTAATATTTAGTTTATTTCTTGCAAATTCTATTACGGCCATTTGCATACCAAAACAAATTCCAAGGAACGGTATATTATTATTTCTCGCATAAGTAATTGCCGCAATCTTGCCCTCGGTTCCTCTTTTACCAAATCCACCAGGAATTAAAATTCCTGAAACATTTTTCAGTTTATCTTTTACATCTTTTGGTTTTAAATAATCTGACTCAATTCTTACTAAATTTACTTTTAAATTATTAGCTATTCCACCATGAGTTAAGGCCTCATCTAAAGATTTGTAAGCATCTTTTAATTCAACATATTTTCCGATAATAGCAATATTAACTTTTTTCTTATTATTTAAAACTGAGTAAGTAATTTTTTTCCACGGAGAAAGATCAACTTTTTTTCTAGATTTGATGTTGAAAAATTTCAAAACTCTTTCATCTAGCTTTTCTTTATTAAAGCTTATAGGTGCTTCATAAATTGTTTTTACATCAACTGTTTCAATTACATCGTCAATAGAAACATTGCAAAATAAAGAAATTTTCTTTCTTTGATTTAATGGAATAGATCTTTCTGACCTACAAATAATTATGTCTGGCTGAATACCAATACTTCTTAGCTCTTTAACAGAATGTTGTGTTGGTTTAGTTTTAATCTCATCTGAAGCTCTCATATATGGAACTAAAGTTAGATGAATGAATAAAGTATTTTTTTTTCCAGCCTCATTTGAAAATTGTCTTATAGCTTCTAAAAAAGGTAAACTTTCAATATCACCAACAGTTCCTCCTATTTCGCAAATTACAAAGTCCTCTTTAGATACATCATGTCTTATAAATTCTTTAATTCTGTTTGTTATGTGTGGAATAACTTGTACTGTTTTACCTAAATATTTACCTTGTCGTTCTTTTTTTAAAACATCACTATAAATTTTCCCAGTAGTAATATTATCTGATTTTTTTGCAGAAATTCCAGAAAACCTCTCATAATGTCCTAAATCCAAATCAGTTTCCGCTCCATCGTCTGTAACGAAAACCTCTCCATGTTGAAAAGGACTCATAGTTCCGGGATCTACATTTAAATATGGATCTAATTTTCTAATTCTAACTTTATATCCTCTTGATTGAAGTAAGTAGGCTAGTGAAGCTGATGATAAACCTTTACCTAATGATGAAACCACGCCGCCAGTTACGAATATATATCGCGCCATGGAAGTATGTTATACTTTATATTTTCTTAATTACAAAGTCTTAATTATTTAGATTGAGGTATTTGTGGAAGATTTGAATTCTGCTCCTCTTCCTTCTCGAGGACTGATTGTGTTTCACGAAACTCGTCACGAGAGATGGCAACTATTGCAATACTACATATTATAAATAAAGCAGCTACAATTGAGGTAAATTTAGTTAAAAAAGTACCTACTGATCTTGCTGATGTAAAATTATCTTGTGAAACACCTAAACCTAAAGCTCCACCTTCAGATCTTTGTAATAAAATCACTACCACTAAGATGACAGCTAATGCGATATTTACAAATATAAGTAAACTTTCCATGAGGATTATCTATAGTAATTCTTTATTATATCAATAAATTTTTTAGAAGTTTTTGAAGCTCCCCCTATCAAAAAACCATCGATTTCTTTAATTTCTTTGAACATCTTAACATTGCTTCCGTCTACAGACCCACCATAAAGAACTGCAGGACTACTTTTTTTAAATATTCCTTTTAAAACTTTTTTAATGTGCGCAGTAGTTTTATACAATTCATTTGAAGTTGGGATTTTTCCAGTTCCAATTGACCAAATAGGTTCATAGGCTACTATTATATTATTTTTATTAAATTTTCTTTCTAATACTTTTGTTAATTGTCTCTTTAAAACTTTTAATGTTTTTTTATTTTTTTTCTCTATTTTATTTTCCCCGATACAGAAAACTACTTTCAAATTATTGTTTAGAGCATATTTTACTTTATCTTTAAGCATTGCGTCGGTATCCCCTTCCCCTCTGTTATCTGAATGACCTACTAAGGTGTATTTAGCTCCTACATGCTTTAGCATATAAGGGCTAACAGCTGCAGTATTTGATGAGAATTGTTCTTTTTGGTAACAGTTTTGAGAACCTATGGAAATCTTCTTATTTTTGAAATATTTAGAATAACTTTCAATAAGAGTGTATGGAGGTGTAATAATCACTCTATATTTGTTTCTATTTTTGTCTTTAGAGTGATATGAATTAATTTTGTTGAGAATATTGATAGATTTTGGCACACCAAACATTTTCCAATTTCCAATAAAATATTTCATAATTTGCCTTAATATAAATTTTAATTTATAGGTGTATAATTTTGAACTTAATAAATTAATATAATGACAACATCAATAGGAAAATTATCAAAATCTTTTTTTCTTAAGCTCTTGGTTGGAATAATCATTCTACCTTTTGTCTTCTGGGGAATGGGTGATGTTTTTAGAGGTGGAAATCAAAATGTAATTGCAACTATAGACTCTAATAAAATAAGCACTCAAGAATTTGTAAATTATATTAATAGACTAAACTTGAATGAAGAACAGTTGAAAAATTTGTCTAATACAGATCTTGTTGAACAAATTTTATCTGATTTTATTGGAAAAAAAGTAATGTCATTAGAAATAGAAAAGCTTGGTATTATTATAAGCGACAATGCCTTAAGATATATTATTAAAAATGATAAATCTTTTTTTAAAGATGGCAAATTTTCAAGAACGGAATATGAAAAATTTCTATTAAAAAGTGGAATTACTGCTCCTCAATTTGAAGCAAATATTGTTGACCAAGAAAAAAGAAGGCATTTTTTAAGTTCTTTGGCAGGGGGAATAGTTATCCCAGAAATTTTAGTTGTAAGAGAATTTGGTAAAGAAAATCAAACTAAAACTATACAGTATATTGATTTAGATAAATATCATTTAAAAAATAAACCCTCCCAAGAGAGTATTAAAGAACTTTACGAGAGAAATAAGAATATATTTTTTACTGAATTTAAATCAATAAGATACGCAGAAATTAAACCAGAGTTAATCAGCGGTAGTAAAGAATATGATGAAAAATTTTTCAAACAATTAGATATTATTGAAAACAATATTTTAGACGGTCAATCTTTTGAAGAAGCAGTAAAAGCAAATAACTTAAAAATTTTAGAATTTAAAAAAATAAATGCAAAAAAAGAGAACGAAGCAAAAAATGAAGTAAAAAGTTTACCAGATAATATTTTTAAAAAAATTTACAATATAAAAATACCTCAATCTCCTGAGATAATAAACATAGAAAGTAAATATTACTTGGCAGAAATTAAAGATGTAGAAAAAAGAAACAAACCTATGAACGATCCTGAAGTGTTAAAAGCTTTAAATGCTCAATTGAGTTTTAAAGACAAAATTGAAAAAAACACCTCTTTAGCTAAAGAAATTAGCTTGGGTTCCTTCGAAGGCAGTAATTACAAAAAATTTGCTGACGATAATGGGCTGCTCGTCAAAAATTATAAAATTACTAATTTAAAACAAAACGATGTATTTGATGAAGGATTGGTTAAGCGAATTTTTTTAACAAAAGATGGTGACGTTAATTTAATTACAAATAGTACCCTAACAAAGAGTTTTCTAATATTAACAAAGAAAACTGAGTATAAAAAATTAGATAAAAAAAGTAATGAATTTGATCAATACGAAGCTAAAGCACGCTTAAATTTGATTAACAAAATATATCAATCTTATGATGAAAATGCTAATCAGAAGTATAAAGTAGAAATTAATCAAAGAACTATAGATCGTGTCAAAAATTCATTTCAATGAAGATAAATTTAAGTTTTAAAGAATTTAAAAATAATTACTCTAAAAAAAAACATCAAATTTTATTTAGATCGAGATCTTGTAATCAATATTATAAAGTAGAAAACCTATTTAGATTTCTCTTAGCTGATAAAAACAGCTTTATTTTTGAGTCGGTTGAAAAAGGAACAATTAAAGGTCGTTATACAATAATTGGTCTTAATCCTGATAAAATATGGGATATTAATAAGAACATTATTACAATTGATAGTCTAGAGAAAAAAACTAAAATTAAATCTGATCCTCTAAAATACATTAATAAACTCATCAAGGAATTTAAAATTAAAATCCCAAATCAATTACCTTCAATGTCTTCTATGCTTGTAGGTTATTTTTCTTATGATGTTATTCGTTTTATAGAAAAAATACCTAATAATTGTAAAGATGATCTTAAAATACCTGATGTGAGATTATCGAGGCCTAAAAATTTAGTTATTTATGATAATGTTAAAAAAAGGATTTTTTACGTTGAGAATGTTTATGCAGATACTAAAATTAAAAATTTTGAAGAAGAGTATGAAGCAATAAACAAAAGGTTTGATTTGTACGAGGATTTTGAGAAGATTAAACTTCCGGAACAATTCACATTTAAACCTAATAAAAATTTAATAAAATCAAATACTTCTAAAGAAAAATTCAAATCACTTGTTAAAAAAGCAAAAACATACATTGAAAAAGGTGATATTTTTCAAGTGGTTTTAAGTCAGAGGTTTGAAAGAAAAATAAATAAAACGCCAATTGAAATTTATAATCATTTAAGAAAATCTAACCCCTCACCTTTTATGTTTTATTTTAATTATAAAGATTTCAATATTTTAGGTAGTAGTCCTGAAATACTAGTAAGACTTAGGGGGGGAGAGGTAACAATTAGACCAATCGCTGGTACTAGACCTAGAGGAAAAAATAATAAAGAGGATAAAAAATATGAATTTGATCTTTTAAAGGATAAAAAAGAATTAGCAGAACATTTAATGTTGTTAGATCTCGGAAGAAATGATGTTGGAAAAGTTTCTAAAGTAAATACGGTTAAAGTAACTGAAAAATTTAAAGTAGAAAGATACTCTCATGTAATGCACATTGTCTCAAATGTAATAGGTAAATTTAATAATAAAGTCTCATTATTTGAAACTTTGTTATCAGGATTTCCAGCTGGTACAGTAAGCGGTGCACCTAAAATTAGAGCCATGGAAATCATTGATGAACTAGAAAAGAATAAAAGAAAATTATATGCTGGAGGAATTGGTTATTTTACTCCTAACAGTGAATTTGATACATGCATAGCTTTAAGAACAGCTTTAATCAAAAATAAGAAATTTTATGTACAGGCTGGTGCTGGAGTGGTCGCAGATAGTAAACCAGAAAAAGAGTATGTTGAAACTGTAAACAAAGCCAAAGCATTGATGAGAGCAGTTGATTAAATGAAAATTTTACTAATAGATAACTACGATAGCTTTACGTATAATCTATATCATTACATTTCTAATTTTAAAAAAAATGTTGAAGTTGTAAGAAATGATAAAATTGACGGTAAAACAATTATAAAAAGAAAATACAATAAAATAGTTATTTCTCCTGGACCAGGTAATCCCAATCAGGCTGGTAATTGTTTGAAAATAGTCAAAGAGGTTCATAAAAAAATACCCATCCTTGGAGTGTGTCTAGGCCATCAAATCATTGGTCAGGTTTTTGGTGGAAAAATAATTAGAGCTAAGAATTTAATGCATGGAAAAACTAGTAAAATTAAGCATCAAAAAATAGGTCTATTTAGAAACATAAAAAATAATTTTGAAGCAACGAGATACCACAGTCTTATAGTAGATCGTAAAAAGTTTCCAAAAGACTTGATAATTACTGCAGAAACCAAGAATAAGACTATTATGGGGTTGATGCATAAAAATTATAATATTCATGGGTTTCAGTTTCATCCTGAGAGTATAAGTACTAAAATGGGTATGAAGCTAATTAAAAATTTTATCATTAATTAATATGTCTGATATAGCAGCTAAATTAAAAAAAGGTCAAAATCTTTCATTTGAGGATAGCAAATCTCTATTTTCAGATTTAATGAATGGTAAGCACGCAGAAAATCAAATTATTGAAATTCTAGAGGCTTTAGTAAATAAAGGTGAAACAAAAGATGAATTAGCAGGTGGTATCTTTGTTTTGAGAGATAAAGCAACAAAAGTTTCTTGTGACCTTGACACTATTGATACTTGTGGAACCGGAGGAGATGGTCAAAATTCATTAAATATTTCAACAGCCGCTGCAATTCTTTTAGCTAGTATGGGAGTTAAAGTAGCAAAACATGGTAATAAAGCTGTTTCATCTAACTGTGGTTCAGCAGATGTTTTAGAGGCTTTAAAATTAAATATCAATTTAAAACCAAATGAAGCAGAGGAAAGTATAAAAGACTTTAATTTTGCTTTTATGTTTGCCCCAAATTACCACTCGGCTATGAAACATGTTGGGCCTGCTAGAAAAAAAATGGGTAAAAAAACTATTTTTAATTTAATTGGGCCCTTAAGTAGTCCAGCTCAAGTTAAAAGACAGGTAGTTGGTGTTTTTGATAGAAAATGGATGAAACCTTTTGCTGAAGCTTTAAAAGAAAATAATGTTGTGCACGCTTATATTGTTCATAGTGATGATGGAATGGACGAAATTTCACCTTTTGCAAAAACAAATGTTGTAGAATTGAAAGAGGGTAAAATAAATGAATTTAAAATTAATCCAAAAGATCTTGGTATTAGTGACGGTAAAAAAGAAAATTTAAAAGGAAAAAACGCAGACTATAATGCTGAGAAAATTATTGATATCTATAAAGGAGCCTCTAATGAATTCTCACAATCTGTTGCCCTTAATGCCGCCGCCGGATTAATCGTTTCAGGAAAAGAAGATGATTTTAAAAATGCTTTTGACAAAACTACTAAACATCTAAATTCTGGAAAAGTTTTTAAGCATTTGACAAAATTACAATCAAAATAATGGCTAATGTTTTAGATAAAATTATAGAGGATAAAAAAGAGTCTTTGAAAATAATTAAAAAGACAAATTCTTTAGATTCTATCGAGAATACAATTAAATCTTTAAACAACTTTTTAAATTTTAAAGAAGTTATAGCAAATAACAAAAGGGTATCGCTAATAGCAGAGATAAAAAAATCAAGCCCCTCTGCTGGAGAATTAGTAAAGGATTTTAATCATTTAAATATTGCAAAAATGTACGTAGATAACGGCGCTTCTTGCCTTTCAGTTTTAACCGAGGAAAAACACTTTCTTGGTAAACTTGATTATATAAGAGATATAAAAAATAGTTTCAACATTCCTGTTTTAGCTAAAGATTTTTTTATTGATCCTTTCCAAATCGCGTTATCTAAAAGTTATGGCAGTGATTGCATATTAATCATACTTGCTGCTTTAGATACTAAGCTAGCAGATGAAATTTATGCTGAAGCGATAAGGCATAAACTTTCAGTAATAGTTGAAGTGCATGATAATAAAGAAGCTGAAAATGCTTTAAAGTACGAAAATGCTTTAATTGGGATAAATAATAGAAATTTAAAAACATTAGACATCTCTATAAATAATACGATTTCTATTTTTGAAACTTTAAAAGGACATAAAAGCCCTATCATTTCAGAAAGTGGGATTAAAAATGAAACTGATGCTAAATATATTTATGAAAAGACAGGAGTAAAAAATTTTCTAATTGGTGAATCACTTTTAAAATCCGACAATCCTGCTGAATTATTAAAAAAATTTACTCAAATAATTCAATAAAATAGGGGCTTATTTCAAGTTGTAATTTAAATAGAACTTTTATAGAACATAGATGTACAAGGTTTGTTCTATGCTTACAAAAAAACAAAAAAACTTACTAATATTCATCAATAAGAAGATCAGATCTTCTGGAATATCTCCATCGTATGAAGAGATGAAAAATTCACTCAACCTTAAGTCGAAATCAGGGATACATAGATTAATCTCAGCTTTAGAGGAACGTGGATTTGTAAAAAGATTGGCACATAAAGCAAGAGCTTTAGAAGTTGTAAAATTACCAGAAAACGCTAGTGCTAATGATATTTTTAATACTTTCACACCAAGCGTTATAAAAGGTGGACTTGATAAAGAAAAAACAAAATCAACTGATGTATCTATTTTAGGAAGTATTGCAGCTGGAACTCCAATAGAAGCAATACAACAAGAAGTTGATAGGGTGGCTTTACCTGAAGACTTACAGAATAATGGTGAGCATTATGGATTAAAAGTAAAAGGTGACTCGATGATCGAGGCTGGTATCAATGACGGTGATACAGTAATCGTAAAGAAAGCTTCAAATGTAGATAGTGGACAGATTGCAGTAGTTTTAATTGACGATCAAGAAGCAACTTTAAAAAGAGTAAGAAAAAAAGGAAACACTATTGCTTTGGAAGCTGCTAATAGAAATTACGGTACAAAAATTTACGCTGCCGACAGAATAAAAATTCAAGGTAAACTTGTTTCTTTATATAGAAACTTTCACTAAAATAGTCTAATTAATAGAAATGTCTTTTAATTGTAGGTTTGCGCCCTCTCCTACTGGGCCTCTTCATATTGGTGGAGTACGAACAGCTTTATTTAATTGGTTATTAGCAAAGAAAAATAAAGGTAAATATTTTTTAAGAATTGAAGATACAGACAAAGAACGGTCAAAAGAAGAATTCAAACAACAAATTATTTCTTCATTATCTTGGCTTGGCATTAAACATGATGGAGAGGAATATATTCAATCTAAAAACATTAATAAACACGTTGCTGTTGCCGAAGAACTTATTAAAAAAGGTTTCGCCTATGAATGTTATTGTTCTGAACAAGAGATAAATGAACAAAAAGAGAAATGTAAAAAACAAGGTATACCGTATGTTTATAATAGAAAATGGAGAGACGCTAAAGACCTTAAAATTCCAGAAGGTGTAAAACCAGTAATCAGATTTAAGAGTAAAATTTCAGGGAACACAATTATAAAAGATCTAGTTCAAGGAGAAAGGAATATCTCTAATTCCACAATTGAGGATTTTGTAATATTAAGAAAAGATAAATCACCAACATATCAGTTATCAGCAACAGTGGACGACCATGAGATGAAAATTACTCATGTAATTAGAGGTGATGATCATATGATTAATTCTTTTAAACAAAAACAAATTTATGATGCTATGACTTGGGAAGTTCCAAAATTCGCTCACATTCCATTAATTCATAGTGAACAAGGAAAAAAATTATCTAAAAGAGATAATGCCTCTACCCTTGAAGATTATGTTAAAATTGGAATTATTTCAGACGCATTAAGAAATTATTTACTAAGATTGGGATGGTCTTATAAAGATAAAGAGATTTTTACTAAGCAAGAAAGTATTGACTTATTTGATTTAAGTGGGGTTGGTAAATCGCCCTCAAAATTAGATATGAATAGGATTTATTCAATAAATGAGACATACATAAAAACAATAGATGAAAAAGATCTATTTAATTTCTTAAAAGAATATGTTTCGAAATACAAACAATCTATTGATCAATCAAAAGAGAAAGTGCTTTTAAAATCAATGAACTTTTTAAAGAATAAAGCAAAAACCCTAGAGGATATTTGGAATAATGCTCAATATATTATTAATGATAAAATTGAAATTGATGCAGATGATAAAAAACTAATTGATGATTTGTCAAAAAAGGTAATTAACGACTTTATTAGTGAATATGAAAAACTGTCCTCTTTATCTAGAGAAGTTTTAGAACCTATAATTAAATCCTTAATAAATAAATATAAGACTAATTTTAAAGGTGTGGGTCAACCTTTAAGAATAGCGCTAGTGGGTTCAAGATTTGGGCCAGGCCTATATGACGTTATTTTGTCTTTGGATAAAAACGAAGTTGTTAAAAGACTTAAACAAATTTAAATGAAAGACGCAGTATCTTTCAGAACAAGAAAAACATCCATTTACGACAAGAAATCTAACACTCCTTTTAAAATAAGTAGGTCTAAATTTTTCAATTTTCTTAGTTGTAAAAGATGTTTCTATTTAGATCGTGTTAAAGGGCTAAAAGAACCTTCAATGCCTGGATGGGCTCTGAATGTTGCTGTAGATGAATTATTAAAGAAAGAATTTGATCAGTATAGGAAAGAACAAAAACCTCATCCAATTATGATTAAACATAATTTAAATTTTGTGCCTTATCAGCACAAAAATTTAGATACATGGAGAAACTCTTTAAAAGGTGGAATTTCATATTTAGATGAAAAAACTAATTTAATTATTCATGGAGGAATTGATGATCTTTGGTTTGATTTAATTGAAAAAAAAATAGTTGTAGTAGACTACAAAGCTCAATCTTCAACTTATCCTGTTACAGTTTCCTCTTATCTAGATGCTGAATGGCATCTTAGTTATAAATTACAAATGGATATTTATGTACATATTTTAAGAAAAATGAACTTTGAGGTTTCAGATAGAACATTTTTTTATGTTTGTAATGGAGAAAAAACAAATGATAAATTTGATAACAAAATAGACTTCAAAACTTCACTAATACCCTACCGTGTAAATACATCATGGATTGAGGGGAAATTGATTGAAATGAAAGATGTTTTAAATCTTGACGAACCGCCTAATATTGAAAAAACTTGTGAAAAGTGTGCGTATCTAGAAGGAGGAAAAAAATTTTAGCTAATTATCTGTTATTATTCTCATCATCGTTATTTGATGATTGATCGTTATTTTCTATTTGTGACTCTTCCTCAGTAGTTTCTGATGGTGTCTCCTCTTGAACTGGTTGCTCAGGTTCTGATTGAGGTTCAGTTTCTGAGTATGTTTCTTCTTGTGCTGGTTCTTCTTGAGGTTCTGGAGTTGGATTTTGTTGAGACTTAGCTCTAGCTATATCTGCTGCACTTTGAGTTGATGGTTCTCTTCTCATGAAGAAATATATTCCGGCTGCAATTACTGCAATTGCTCCTAATATATAAAGAAGTATGTTTACCATACTTAACCCTTTTTCTTCTGTTGCTTGCGTTGTTTCTTCTGTAACTGGTTGAACCTCTTCCTCTTCAGGTTTTGCATCTTGCTCCTGAGTTGGTTCAGCTTTTACCTCTTCTTTTGGCTCTTCTTTTTGAGGTTCTGGTTCTGGTTGCGGTTCTGGCTCAGGTTCTGGTTCTGGTTGCGGTTCTGGCTCAGGTTCTGGTTCTTTAGCTGGCTCTGGTTCAGGCTTGGGCTCTGGTTCAGGCTCCTTAACTTCTGGAGTTGTTACCTGCGTTTCTGGAGCTTTAACTACTTTTTCTGAATCTTGATCTTTTGGATTGATTACACCCGTAGCCGCAACTATTACACCAATAATAATTACTGTAATAAGATCCATTACTCATTTTTAAACTTTAATTTGCAAAATTCACTTACAAACATGGACGAATTGGGTGCTGACTGTGAACAAAAAAGCTTAAATTATATGATATTTTTATATAATTTAATCACTTACTCTGGTTTGAAAATTAAACAAAGTCCATTGTTACAAAATCTTTTACCTGATTCTTTTGGACCATCGTTAAAAACATGTCCATGATGTGCGCCACACTTTGCACAATGGTATTCTACTCTCTCAATGCCAAAGCTATAATCTATTTTTGTTTTAAAAGCCCCTGGTAAAGCTTCAGAAAAAGAAGGCCAGCCAGTTCCGCTATCGAATTTAGCAGTTGATGCAAAGAGTTTATTTCCACAATTAGCGCAATGATAAAAACCCTTTCTTTTTTCCTTTAATAAATCGCTAGTAAACGGTCTTTCAGTCCCCTCATTAAACATAATATTTTTTTGTTCATTAGATAAGTTGGGATTAATGATGTTTTTAGTATTCGCTAATAGGGTTTTGATTGGAAATAGCAATATAAAAGCCGAAAAACTAAGGATTTTAGTAAATTTTCTTTTACTGCATTTCATAAAATTAGTTTAATATATTAAATAAATGAAAACAATTTTTTTGTTTTTTCTAACTATATATATTGCTTACTATCTTTTCAGACCAGTAACTGAGAAAGAAATAAAAAAATTTAATGACCCAGATAACTGGTCAAATATGGGGTTTTAAGGCGTTTAAATGTTCTATAATACTTTCAGACAAAGCTTGTAAATCATAACCACCTTCAAGAAAAGACATTACTCTGCCTTTAGAATGTGTGTTAGCAATATCAACAATATTTTTGGTGATTTTAAAAAAATCTTTAGACTCTAAATTAATGTTAGCTAAAGGATCCCTTTTATGAGCGTCAAAACCTGCGGAGATTAAAATTACCTCTGGTTTAAATTTATCTATAGATTTAAGAACTTTTTGATCAAATATTGATATAAATTCTTTACTTGTAGTACCGGCTTTTAAAGTTGCATTGAAAATATTTCCCGCCCCAGTTTCATTTTCTGCTCCAGTTCCTGGAAATAAAGGAAATTCGTGAGAAGATCCATATGCTATTGATTGATCTTTATAGAAAATTTCTTGAGTCCCATTACCATGATGAACATCAAAATCAATTATTGCAACTTTATTTATTTTATATTTTTTTTGTAGATATCTTGCAGCTACTGCAATGTTATTAATGAAGCAAAAACCATTAGCTCTTACAGTTTCAGCATGATGCCCTGGTGGTCTTACAGCACAAAACACTCTCTCATTTTTATCTATAAGATCTTTAGCTGCTGCAATGCCAGCTCCACATGATCTTAGAATTGCGTTTTTACTGTCAGGACAAAGCATAGTATCAGCATAAGGTTCTTTCTCTACACCTACTATTCCTTCTTTAGGAATTTTAGAAAAAATTTGCTCTATATGTTGTTTTGGATGAACTAATGAAATGGTTTCTAAATCAGCTAAAGGTGCTTCTTTAAATTCTACTTTTAAATTTGATGATTTTATTGAACTTAAGATACTCTCTAATCTTTCTTTTCTTTCAGGATGGGTATGACCATTAAATTTTTTTAAGCAATCATTATGAGTATAAATTATCATAGATACTTATTTATGGCATTAGCAGCTAGGGTTGAGGATAAAGTATTAGTTTTAAAACTTTTTAAAATCTTCTGTGTGTTTGATACTTGTTCATTAATTTTATTTGGATTATCTAAATAATTAGAAACAACTTCAAATATTTTTTGTGGATTGCAATTGGATTGGAGTAATTCTGGTATAATTTCTTTTTTAGCAGCAATATTAATAATATTTGCAAATTTAGTTTTTACTAACATCTTTATAATAAAAAAATTTATTAAACCCATCTTGTATAATATTACTGAGGGTATTTTGGCTTTAGATATTTCAAGAGATATTGTTCCTGATTTAGAAACAGCAAATACTGATTTTTTTAAAATATGATCTTTAATTTTACTATCATTTATAACTTCACAATTATTTAAATTATTCTTTTTTATGTGAAATTGAATTAAATCTGAATATTCTTTTGTGGCATGAAAAACAAAGGAAAAATCATTATACTTTTCATTCATAAGTTTAATAAAATTTAAAAGTATCGGAGTTAAAATATCTATTTCAGACTTTCTACTGCCCGCAAAAATAGAAATTAATGCTTTATTCTTTCCTAAAATTTGATTGATATCAATCGCACTTTCAGTGGTTGAATCAAGCAAAGGGTGTCCAACAAACTCATGGCTCATATTTTCTTTTTCAAAATAGCTTTTTTCAAAATTAAATAACAAAAGGATGTGGTCAATAAATTTTTTAATTTTTTTAATTCTACCTTCTCTCCAAACCCATACTTGAGGAGCAACATAGTGTATAGTTTTAATTTCAGGGTTTTTTATTTTAATTCTTTCAGCTACTCTTAATGTAAAATCAGGGCTGTCGACTGTAAATAATATATCAGGTTTAAATTTTTCTATAGCCGTAATTGTATCATTGATTTTTTTCTTAATCTTAAAAATATTAAATAATACGTTGGTAAAACCTAAGTATGTTATTTCTTTAAGATCATAAATAGATCTTATACCCAACTTTCCTAAATTTTCACCTCCAACCGATAAGTATTCTATATTCGAATTAAGTTTATTTAATTCACTTATAACTTTTGACGCTAGTTTGTCTCCCGATGGTTCACCTGTAAGGACAAATATTTTTTTCACTTTTGCAATCTCCAAATAGAACCATCGTCTGTTATGAGAAAAATTTTTCCTGTATTTCTCTGAATTTCAATATCTCTTATTCTTCCGATAGTTCCTTTAAATATAATTTTTTCATCAATAAATTCATTATCTTTAAATATTATTTTTCTAAGTGATTTATCTTTAAGTGAAGTTATCAAAGCATCACCATTCCATTCTTTAAATTCTTCTCCTTTGTATATAATCATTGAACTTACTGCTATTGAAGGCACCCAATATTTTATAGCTTTTGTAAATCCTGGTTTCCATTTAGGTCCAATTTTAGTTCCTGAATAATTTGTTCCACCCCATCCTAAAATTTTCCAACCATAGTTTTCACCATACTTAACTTCACCAAACCAATCACCGCCTCGTGCACCGTGATTTGTTATATAAATTTTATTGTCATAAGGAGATACATCCATGCCTTGAGGGTTTCTTACTCCTATTTGGTAAATCTCTGGTAGCCAATTACTTTTACCATTAAATTTGGGATTATCTTTAGGAATCTCACCGTCTAAATGTATCTTTATAATACTTCCAGGGTGTTTTGTGGGATCTTGTGCAATCATTCCCTCTCCTCTCTCTCCTGCTGTTATAAACAGAAAATTATCTTTTATAACAAGCCTAGATCCGAAATGATAACCAGAATTTACAGCTGGCTCAGCTCTAAAAATATTTTTAAAATTTAAATTCTTATCATCAAAATTAGCGGAAGCTACTGAGGTACTTGATTTGCCATTTCCTCTATTTTCTGAATAGGAAACAAAAATTATTTCGTTGTGATAAAGTATTTCAAGTAATCCACCTTGCCCATCTTCTAATATATCTAAATTATGGTTTATATTTTTTATTATTTTATTTTTTATATCAATAAATAAAATTTGACCAGATTTCTCAGTCATTAGAATTTCGTTTTGGTTTTTAAAAGTTAAACTCCATGGGCTATTTAATCCTGAAATTATTTGATTTAATTTAAAATCTTCAGCTTTAAGATTTAAAGTCTGAAATAAAATAATAATTAAAAATGAAATAATTATTTTCATTTTACTAAAATAAACATCTTATTTTTGTTTGCATAATTGATTGCCTTAGCCTTATCTAGAAAAATATTATTTTTATGTTTTAAGACTATTCCTTTTAAACCAGCAAATTTACATTGTTTTAAAGTATCTAAGCCTATTGTTGGTAGATCTAATCTTTTGTCCTGTTTTTTTTTTGGAAATTTAACTAACACACCATTATTTTTTTTTTTGTTTATATGTCTAAGCATATCTTGCGTGCCTTTTCGCTTTTCTAAAATCACTGAATTGTTTCTTCCAATAGCAGCTTGAATATAACTGTAAGGTTTAGATTTATTCAAAATTTTAATAGCATTTTTAATATTCCTTTTATCATCATTATCTGGCCTATATTTTGTGTAATTCCCTCTTGAAAGATTAAGCTCAGGAGTAAAAAAAGTCGAACTTATTGTTTTAATGCCTTCTCTTTTAAAAATGTTAATTATTTCTTTTAAAATTGCCGCATCACCAATTTTTGATTTTTTTATAATCTTAGAGATGTAATAAACTCCTTTAAGATCTAATTTTAGTTTTGAAAAGTTAGGTTTGCTAACTTTGCCAGCAAATAACACCTTTTTACAATTTTTTTCTTTTAAAATAGATATTATTTTTCCGAATTGACCAATTGAAACTTTGTGTGAGTTTTTATCTTTTTTAAAAAAATTTTTATTAGTTAAATCAATTATTGTATATTTTTTTTTATTTTTTATTTTTTTATATATATACTTTGGAAAATCAGTTTCTCCAAAAATTAGGCCAATCATAATTTAATTTTGTGGTGAACAAATAGGTCTTTTTTTATCTTTCTCGATAAATCTTATTACTTCTGAAACTAGTTCATTATCTTTATACTCTCCATTAATTTTACCTAAGTTTTCATGTAGATTTTTTGAAGAGAAAATTTCTTTATAGGCCTTATCTAATCCCATAATTTTTTTATTATCATATTTTTTCCTACGTAATCCAATGAGATTTAAACCTTGTAAATAGTTTCTATTTCCTATTGATAAACCAAAAGGTGTTACATCCTTAAGTACACCTGTCATTCCACCAATCATTGCTAATCTCCCAATTCTTGTAAATTGTTGAACAGCTGAATTGCCACCAATTACTACCGAATCTTCAATTGTAACATGTCCTCCAAGTGGAACATTATTTGCTATAATTACATTATTACCAATATTGCAATCATGGGCTATGTGAGAAGAAATCATAAACAAACAATTATTACCTATTACTGTTGTAGATCCTCCACCCTCAGTACCAGGATTGATAGTTACATATTCTCTAATAATGTTTTTTTCACCTATTAATAAACTATTTTTTTCATTCTTGTATTTAAGATCTTGAGGTTGTGTACCAATGCTCGCGAATGGAAAAATTTTTGTGCCCTTGCCTATTTTAGTATTACCTTCGATATGAATGTTTGATAACAATTCCACTTCTTCTGATAATTCTACGTTTGGTCCAATATAACAAAAAGGTCCAATTTTAACTGACTTTGAAATTTTTGCATTTTTATCAATTATACTAGATTTATGTATCATTATTTCCTATCCACAATTGTAGCCGACCACTCAGCGTCAGCCATTCTTTTTCCCTCAACTTTTGCCGTACCTTTATATTTCCAAACTCTACCGTGAGATCTGATAGCTTCAACTTCTAAATGTAATTCACAATCTGGTATTACAGGGTTTCTAAATCTAGCTTTATCAACACCCATTAAAAAAACTAGCTTGTTAGCATATTCTTTTGGATCAATACCATGTGCAGTTAAAGCTGCTGCAGCTTGTCCAAAAGCTTCAACAATTAAAACTCCTGGCATAACAGGTTGATTAGGAAAATGACCTTGAACGTAAAAACCATTTTTTTTCACATGCATTATTGCAGTTGCAGATTTTAAGTGAACAATATTAGTTAATTTGTCAATTAAAAGCATTGGTTCTCTATGGGGTAATAAAGACTCAATTTCTTTTCTATTTAATTCTGATTTACTCATTACCTTTTTTTTCTTTTCTTAAAAATTCTTTTAGAGGAACTGCAGGATAACCCATTACAATTTCATTATCGTCAATATCTTTTACAACACCGCTCCCGCCACCAATTTTGACATTATTACCAATTTTTAAATGTCCTGAAATCCCAGCTTGACCACCTATTGAAACATTATTCCCTAATCTAGAACTACCTGCAAAACCTACTTGACCAGCGATCATACAATTTGATCCTATCTGAACATTATGAGCTATATGAACTTGATTATCTAAATAAGTATTTATACCAATAACCGTATCGTCAACAGATCCTCGATCAATTGTACAATTTGCAGCTATTTCAACATTATCTTTAATAATAACTTTTCCAATGTGAGGAAATTTTATATTTTTTCCCTGAATTGGAATAAAACCAAAACCTTTTTGCCCTATCTTGCATCCATCTTGTATCACAACGTTTTCTCCGATAAGTGAATTTTTAATTACAATTCCAGAACCTATTAAACAATTATTTCCAATTGAAACATTTTGTTCAATTATACTATTGGATCCGATAATTGAGTTTTTACCTATTTTGACATTTTTACCAATTAAAACATTATTACCAAATCTAACTTTTTTATATTTTGATTTATTAGGTATTTTTAAAGATAAATCAGGAGTATCTTTATCAGCCGTTGGATAAATAAGCTGAGTAACTCTAGCTAATTCGAATAAAACATTTTTAACAACAATTTTTTCACACTTTACTGGTAAATATTTTTCTAAGTTATTTGTTGTAATACAAAGTGATGCCTGGGTTACTTCTGCTATTTCTTTATATTTGATTGAGTCAAAAAAAGTAATCTCGTTTTTTCTAGCTAAATGTAGTGGTTTTATATCCTTAACTTGAAAATTAAATTCTAATTTTTTTTTTGGAAATAAGTTTTTTATCTTGATATTTTTTTTTTTAAAAAAAATATTTGAGCTCATTCAATTAATTTAATTTAATCGATTTAAGTTTTGCGTTAAGAGATTTCATTATATCTTGTGTTATATTTAAGTTTTCATCGGCGAGTAATATACTTTTTTTATCTAGAACTATTCTTATTTTTTTTTCTTTCATATAGTCTTTTAAAATAGGATTTAAATTTTTCAAAAGTTCATTTCGCGCTTTAGTTCTCTCTTTTGCAACTTCCTCTAAAAGCTTACTACGTTCTTTTTGTAAAGAAGAAACTTTTTTTCTAAGTTCTGTGACTTTTTTTTTATATTCTTCAGGTGTTATAAGTTTTTTTTGTTGGATAATTTTTTTTTCTTCTTCTTGTATTTTGACTTCCTTAGTTTTTAAATTTTTTAAACCTTTTTCTAGTTTAGACTTTAAATAATTTTGAGCTTTTTTTCCTGCATCGCTCTCATTAAGAATGTACTTAAAGTCAATAAAAAAAGGTGATTGAGCATTTATTGCTTTAGGGCTTAAAGTTAATAAAAATAAAACAAATACAATTTTTTTCATAAATTAAAATGTTGTTCCTAGATTAAAACTAAATCCTTGTGTTTTGTCAGTATCAGCTTTTGATAAATTTTGAGATAAAACGAAATTCATAGGGCCGATAGGTGACATCCAATTAGCTATTAAACCTGTTGAAGATCTTATTTTATTGCTTTCGTCTATTGAGCTATCATAGTCTACTCCCCAGACATTACCGAAATCTAAAAAAAGACTTAGATCTGCATTAGTATCATCGGGCAAAACGTTAGGTAAGTTTGCTTCAAAATTAACTGCAGCAGTATAATTTCCCCCTATATGATCATCACTGTCTACCGGTCCTATCTTACCCTTTTCAAAGCCTCTTAATCTTTTTGTAGATAAGCTTTTTCTTTTACTTAACCTAACATCATCTTCGCCAACGCCAGTTATAGTGGATAAATACAATTTACCTACTCCAACAACATTTTCATTTAAAGATTTGTACTTACTAGCAGTAAGATAATTTCCTATGGCAGAATTATCTGCGTATAATGGTAATGACTGTCCAAAGCCTATGACTGAGCCGCTAGTCGGCATAAATGGTCTATTTCTAGTATCAAATGAAAATCCATAATTTCCTGTTATATCGCTATATGTGCCTTTTTGCTTTTGTAGGGCTGATGAAGCTGTGCTGTCTGTTCTTAAGTCATCATGGTTTGCATTTAATCCTAAGGATAGATAAACATCTTTATACTGCTCGAAAGCAGTCCCAACACCAATAGAGGTCAGTGAGTTTTCATAACCTTGATCAGGTTTATCGTTTGTTTCACTTAATAAAGAGTAGCTTAAAGAGTTTCCTAAAAAATCATAATTTGGATCAGTGTAATTTACAACACCTTGTAATGACTCGTTGTCAATTTCAAGGTCAAAAGCTACTGACTTTCCAGTTCCTAGCCAATTGTTTTCTTTTACACCTATAGCAAATAGCCCTCCATCAGTTCCGATGCCAGCACCTGCAGTAATTTCACCAGTTGGCTGTTCCTCAACTCTAATATTAACTATTTTTAAATTATTTTGTGATCCATCTAAGACTTCGTATTTTACACTTTTAAAAATTTTTCTAGCCTTAATCTCAGATATAGATTTTTCAAGATTTAAATTAGAGAAAGGATCCCCTTCATCTATAATCAATTCTGCTCTAATCACATCTTCGTTGGTTATTGAATTACCTAAAATATTTATACGTTCAATTAATTTTTTTTCGCCTTCAAATACATTTAAAGTAATATTAATTCCATTACCGATAATTTCCTCTTTTACGTTATGTTCAACAAACTGTAAGTTGTTTTTATCAATCAACATATCAAGATCCTCAAGTAGCTTTTTTACTTTGAAGGGCGAATAATATTCCCCAACATATTTTTTATAAATTTTTTCTAAAGGAAAAAAAATATTTTTATCGAAAACACTGTCAACTTTTGTTGAAATTTTATTTATAGTGTACCTCTGACCTTCATTTATTGAAAAGGAAATTTCTGCTTCATCGTTTTCATTAATTTTTGCTATTTTTGAATTAACTTCAATATCGTAAAAACCGTTTGACTTATAATAATTTTTCAATAATCTTGTATCTAATTCTAATAAGTTATCAGTAAAATTTGTATTCCTTGATAGCACTTTCCAAAATTTAGTCTCCTCACTTGCTATTACGCTTCTTAATCTTCTATTATTTATCTTTTTATTTCCAATAAAGTTAATTGATTTAATTTTTGTTTTATTTCCTCTATCAATCTCAATAAGAAGATCAAAACTATTACTATCTATTTTTCTCGTTTTAATTTCTACTTTACTAGAATTAAAACCTACTGAGGAATATAAATTCTTTATTCTTTCAATATCATTTGCGAGATAAGAAGTGATAAAAGATCTTTTTTCTTTCAGTTTAATAATTTTTTTAATCTGCTCTATATATTTTTTACTTTTTTCTCCAGTTATAACAAGTTGATTAATGAATGGATATTCTTTTACACTAATAGTTAAAACATTGTTTTTTAAATTAACTTTTATGTCTTCAAAAAATTCTGTTTCATATAAACTTCTTAAAATCTCGTTTAAATCATTCTCACTGTATTCTTGATTTAATTTAATATCACCATAAATTTTGATAGTTTCATCAGAAATTCTTTTGTTCCCTTCAACTGAAAACTTCTTAACAATTTCTGAATGTAAATTTGAATTTAATAATACTGAAAAAAATATTATAAATATGTATCTAAGCATTTTTAATTTTTTCTATTTTTTTTAAAGTGATTGTTCTTGCCCATAAGTCAATAAAATTTATCTGATTTATATTTTTTGGTTTTTTTATAGCATATTTTTTATAATTGATATCTTTCAAAATGGCTATAATGGTCTTATTAATGTCTAAAAAAGCTATTTTTTTCTGTAGAAAGTGATCAACTAAAATTTCATTAGCTGCATTTACAATTATTGGTGTTGAGGGATATTTATTTATTTTCTCTTTTAAACTTATTGTAGGGAAAATTTTTTTATCAACTTTTTTAAAAATTAAATTTTCAAATTTATAAGAATTATTATTCATATAAAATTTTTTTATATCTACTTCATCATTAAATATTGCATTAGCTAAAGGTATCTTCATTGAAGTTTCGTGATAAATAAATTTTTTAAGACCATTTTTTAGTTCTAAAATTGCATGAACCAGGGAATTAGGATGGATAATAATGTCAATTTTTTCTGAAGGTAAATTAAATAATTTTTGTGCTTCTACAAGCTCAAAAATTTTGTTCATAAGTGTAGAGCTATCTATCGTAATTTTCTTACCCATTTTCCATTTTGGATGTTTTAAAGCTTGATACGGTTTAATTTTTTTCATCTTTGAAGGTGAATAATTTAGGAAAGGTCCTCCAGAAGCTGTTATGAAAATTTTTTTAACAGCGCTCCTCTTTTCTTTTTCTAATAATTTAAATATTGAAAAATGTTCTGAGTCGATTGGTACTAAAATTGTGTTATGTTTTTTTGATTTCTTTTTAATTAATTCCCATCCGCAAATTATAGATTCTTTATTTGCTAATAAAATTCTATTACTACGTTCTGCCATTTTTAAAGTAGGTTCTAATCCAGCTATACCTGGTATAGCTAAAACAGTTGTACTAGAATTTTTTTTAATTTTTTTCAAATCAAAATTATTGATTATCTTTATTTTATTTTTTTTATACTTTTTGGCAATTTTCTCAAAAATTTTTTTATCTTTAATAATAAAAATTTCTGGTTTGTATTTTTTAATTTGTTTTACTATTAGTTTATAATTTTTATTTGCAGAAAAAATATATGGTTTGAAATAGCTTTTCTTTTTATCGATAATACTCAATGTTGATAATCCAACAGATCCAGTTGAACCGAGTATAGAAATTAATTTTTTCATTTAATATAAAAATATAAATGTTATAAAACCTATAGGAACACCAAATAATATTCCATCAATTCTATCAAGTATTCCGCCATGGCCAGGTAGAATTTTACCTGTATCTTTAATCTTTGCCTTTCTTTTTAAGAAAGAAAAAAATAGATCACCTGTTTGACAACTCAGAGAAATAACTATTGATAAAATAATTGTTAAATAATTTACTTGATTGGTAAAATAATAAAAAGAAATTGTTACAAATAAACAAGTTAAAAATATAGCTCCTATTAATCCTGAATAAGTTTT
>CACNTN010000008.1 GCA_902623395.1 uncultured Pelagibacteraceae bacterium
TTAAAAACTATCTCTCTAAGAATAAGCGACCTTTCATGGCAAACTTTTATAAAATTGTTAGGGCTAAAACAAATTTATTAATGAATAAAAATGGAACACCCAAAGGAAATAAATGGAGCTTTGATGAAGAAAATAGAAAAAAACTACCTAGTACAATAAAAATTCCAGAAATATCTAAAGTGAAAGATACAAAAGATACTACTATTTTAAAAAAATTTATTAATTCTAATTTTAAAGATCATCCGGGTAATACAGATAAATTTTGGTTTCCTACAACAAGGAAAGACGCAAATAAATGGTTGGATGAATTTTTTAAAGAAAGAATTAAACTTTTTGGAGATTATGAGGACGCTGTAACTGATAAATCAAATACTGTCTTTCATAGCGCTTTGAGCCCTCTTATAAATTTGGGTTTAATTACACCTGAGGAAATTATTACTAAATTAAAAAAAGTTGAAAATAAAATTCCAATGAATTCTTTAGAGGGTTACGTAAGACAAATTATTGGATGGAGAGAATTTATGAGAGGAATTTATCAAAATTATGATCAAAGATTAGAAAAAACAAATTTTTTTAATCATAATCGAAAAATGAAAAAATCTTGGTATGAAGGCACTACAGGTTTGGATCCCCTTGATCATGCAATCAATAATGCTAAAGATTATGGATGGTCTCATCACATCGAAAGGTTAATGATTTTAGCAAATATCATGAACCTTTGTGAAATAAATCCAAAACAAGTTTATAAATGGTTTATGGAAATGTTTGTAGACTCTTCAGACTGGGTGATGGCTCCAAACGTTTACGGAATGGGTTTATTTAGTGATGGTGGAATATTTGCAACCAAACCTTATATTTGTGGCTCAAGTTATTTTTTAAAAATGATGCATTTTAAAAAAGGTCCATGGTGTGATGTCATGGATGGATTATATTGGAAATTTATAGATTGTCATAAAAAATTTTTCTTAAAAAATCCTCGTCTTGCTATGATGGTAAGAATTTCTGAGAAAATGAATAAAGAGAGAAAAATGAGAATTTTTAAAGCGGCAAATAATTTTATAAAAGAAAATACTAATGGTTAAAGTCTTTTTTAATAATTCATGTAACATATGTAGAGCTGAAATTAATCATTATAAGAAACACTCTGATAGTAATTTGGAATGGGTTGATGTTACTGATAATCAGGATGCTCAACAATTAACCTCAAAATCATACAAGGACTTATTAAGACGAATGCATGTAATTCAAGATGGAAAAGTAATCGATGGAGCAGAGTCTTTTTTAATTATTTGGAAAAATATACCTAAATATAATTTCTTGTATAAAATCTTTAAAATAAAACTTTTGTTTTTCTTTCTAAATATTTTTTATGAAATAGCAGCTTATTTTCTTTTTATAAAAAATAAACATTTATTAGATAGTGAAAAAAAATAATTTACCAAAGAAAATTTGCCCAAAGTGTAATAAACCTTTTGTATGGAGAAAAAAATGGAGATTGAACTGGGATAGAGTAAAATACTGTTCAAAAAGATGTGCCTCTAAGTAATTTTTTGAATTATTTTTGGTATATTTGATTTAAAATTAAAATAACCTTTATTTGAAAACTGCCAACAAAATTCATCTACTTCTCTCACAATAAAATTATAATTCAAATTCTTCTTTTTTTTAATACTTTTTAAAAATGATAAATTTTCTCCTACAGAAGGGTAAATTACATCCATAGCTTTTATTTCATTTGTTAATTTATCGAGACCGAATTCATCAATTACTTTAATATTTGAAAATCTGTTAACTTGGTCTTCAATAATTTTTTTTTTAAAATTGATTACTTTTTCATCAAATTTAATTTTTCGTTTTTCATTACTTAGAAAAACACAATAAATATTTTGATAATCTTTAAGATTTAGAGTTTCAATATTTAGTTCGCTTTCAAAAAATACAAGTGTTTTGCTTTCTAAATCATCTTTATTAATTTCTAGAGATGATAGTTTATACTCTCTTCTATCAACTAATGGTGCAGCGTCCTCATTTAAACTAACATCTTTGTATTTATTTTTCGTAAATTTAGCAATATTCCATCCTTGAGCAACATAATGCTTTCCTTTAGTTTGAAGTCCAGCAACCCATCTCCAGCTCAATGTGTTAGAAGCAGCATCGCCATCAAATAAATGTTTCATAAAAAACTCTGCACCTTTTTGCCAAGGTAAATTTAAAGTAAATATCCAAATACTAGCGAACCACATTCTAGTATGATTATGTAAGTAATTGTTTTCTTTAAGCTCATTCACCCAATCATTAAAACATTGTATTTCAGTTTTTCCGGATACTGCTTTCTGATAGTTCTTATCTTCCTCTATACCTTTAAGATCCTCAGTAAAGTCAGTCCAAACTTGAGGTCTAAGTTCTAACCAACCTTTCCAATAAACTCTCCAAAATATTTCTTGGATATATTTTTCAACTTTTTGATATGGAAACTTTGCTAAAACTGTCTTTGCGACTTCATACTCTGTAATTAATCTATGAGAGATATAAGGAGACAAACAAGATACATTTGATTTGTCATTTGGTCCTAAATCAAAATTTCTTTTGAAACTATAATTTGATAATTCACTGTTTATAAAAGCATCGAGCTGTTTTAAGGCTCCTTCTCTCGAGATTTCGAATTTCATTAGTCCTCGTCATCCCTCCAGCCATCGATGAATAGCTTCCAACAAGCGAATGAAACACAAATTATCCCTACGCTAAACCCTAAAAGAACTCCATTATCTTTTCCTAAAAAAATTGTTCCATAGTGAGTACTTAGAATTGGAGGCAAAACTAAAATAGCTCCTATAATAAAATACCTAACTACAAATGGGGGTTTTTTCAAATGGAGTTACCTTGATCTGTTGGCATTGAAACTCCTGAAGTAAACCAACAATTATTGCAATCTTTTGCGCTACCTTTTTCAACATGCCATAAATAATAAAATTGTTTTTTTTCTTCACTTAAAACTTTTACCCCATAAACATGTTTTTTATCAGTATTCATAATTAAATCTATTTTATGCGAAAAATGGTTTAAAAGAATTCTATAATGTACATCGTACAACATAACTCTAAATCGTGCGTAAGGCCCTGTCATCTTTTTGTTGTCTGGATGGGCAAATAACCACGTTTGCCTTATTCCTGCATCGTTATCGTCATTATTTTTAAGAGCGTTTAACTGAATCTTAATTACATCATAAGCAGATAAGTTTTCTGCTGGTTTAATCATCTCAGCTTTAGCAGAGATTACGAAACCAACAAAAAAAATCGCTAAAAGTATTTTTTTCAATTCCATATTTTTTTTAAGGTCTCTTCTCTTTTACACCCCTTTTTATACAGAAGGTATCGAATAAAGTTTTTTTCGTAATAATCTTGGTGATAATCTTCAGCTTGGTAAAATTTCTCAAATTTCCAAACTAAAGTAACTATTTTTTTATTAAATGCTTTCTCCAGTTTTTTAAATGATTTTTCTATAAATTCTTTTTCTAGTTGTGTTTGAAAGAAAACTACAGATCTGTAGCTTTTTCCTTTGTCGCAAAATTGCCCTGCAGAGTCAAAAGGATCAATATTTTTCCAATAAATATCTAAAAGTTTTTGATAGTTTACTATCTTCGGATCATAAACGACTTCAATAGCCTCTACGTGACCAGTATCCTTGTAAATAACATCTTGGTAAGTTGGATTTTTTAAATGACCTCCTGAATAACCTGAGATAGTTGAAACTACACCCTCGACTTGATCAAAGGACTCTTCCATACACCAAAAGCAGCCCCCGGCGAAATAAGCTTTTTTATTTTCACCTGAATACAAGTTATTATGAAATAAAAATACCAAAATTATTAAAACTTTTTTCATATAAATATGTTATCTTAAAAACTATGGAAAACGATGATCAAATTGTCTTAGATAATAGTGTAGAAAAAACTAACAATTTTTGTGAAGAATGTAAAAAAGAAGATGAAAGTGTTAAGCAAAATTTAATTATGCATGGTTATAAAATTTGTAAAAGTTGTAATTTAGCCAAGACAATATTTCCAATTTAAGCTCCTCTAAATAAAACTATAACCAAAAATAAGAAAAAAGCTTGAAATAACCAAGAAACTACAACTACTCCAAATGCCTTCCATAAGCTATCATAATCTAAAGCAGCTTTGACAGCCACTACCATACAAGCGAGCATCCAAAAAGCTGAACCAATGAATGTAACCGTCATAAGTTCCGGGGTAATTCCAAAAACTCTTATTAAACCTGGTGCACTTGAAAAACCTATAGTTCTTAAAAGTTCTCCATGATTACTTTTCGTTTTAACTCCTCCAAAAAGTTTGACACCTACAAAATAGATAACATAAGCCCAAACATACCAGCTGAGTAATGATAATGCAGGAGCGATTAAAAAATTAGATGCACCTAAATGCAAAGACCCAACACCAGCTGCTAAACTGGACAGCACAACTACGACACCCGCTTGGAAAGTTGCTTTCTTATCTTTTTCAACTTCTTCAAACAATTCTATGTCAATTTTTATTGCTCTGAATACCCTATTTAAAAATAAATTAATCATTTTTTTGCAAATGGTTTCAATAATTTAAGAATTTTATTATGTAAAATTTTATTAGATGTTGCTAAAATATTTCCACCTTTTTCTGCTGGTTCGTTTTTCCAATTTGTGACAATTGCTCCAGAATTTTTCATAATTGGTATCAAAGGAAGTATATCATAAGGTTTTAAATTTGCCTCGATAACTGCATCCACATTACCCTCAGCAAGTAGACAATAATTAAGTGCATCGAAACCAGCTAATCTAAAAGACCATCCGAATTTTTTTATAACTTTTCGTTGTCTTTCATAACTTAAAGTGCCATGAAAATTTCCAATAATTTTTATAGTCTTTAAATTATTATTATTTGAGGACCTTAAAATAGATTTTTTACCATTCTTGAAAACATAGGAATTTATTTTATCATTAAGGTAGTACTTATTTAACTCCGGAAAATTAGCTAATCCTAATATGGATTTTTCAAAATAAGACAAACTAACCAAATTCGACCACGTTGGCGCTCCTATAACAAATGCCCGAGTTCCATCTATAGGATCAATTGACCATTTTAAATTATTTGAAGAAAGTTTATCTTTAAACTCCTCACCAATAATTGAGTCTTTGGGGAAATTTTTATTTATAAGTGATCTAATATATTTTTCGAATGATTTATCAAAATTAGTTACTGGATCAAAATCTTTTTTAGATTTAGATTTGTTATTCACTCTTATGCCTGAAATTGATTTTCTTTTGTAAAATGAGTTTAATTTTGATGGTAAACTTTTTAAAAAGTTGAATGATTTTTTATAATTCATTATGTGTATATAACTTAATTTAAAAAAAAATATATATGAAAATATCCAAAAAATTTGAACCTTTAGTTGCTGGTATAGCTGCCGCTACGATTATAGGAATTTTGTCATTTTTAAGCTTTGAAACGTCCACAGGATTTTGGTTAATCTTTTCTTTTGGCTCTACTACTCTTATAGTTTTAGTATTTCATGAAAGTGAATTCGCGCAACCATCTAATATTTTTTTTGGCCACTTATTAGGAATAGTTATCGGAGTATTATTTAACGAATTTTTTGGCATCTCATTTATTACTTTAGGTTTGTCGGTTGGTACAACTGTTACACTAATGATATATTTTAGAGCTATACATCCTCCTGCAGCGGCTAATCCTTTAATAGCTTTATTTGCTGATGTCTCTTTAAAT
The DNA here is from genome assembly GCA_902623395.1 of uncultured Pelagibacteraceae bacterium. Classification (GTDB taxonomy): domain Bacteria; phylum Pseudomonadota; class Alphaproteobacteria; order Pelagibacterales; family Pelagibacteraceae; genus Pelagilacustribacter. The sequence continues at coordinate 5,780 of CACNTN010000008.1, forward strand.
TATATAATTTTTCCAGTTTTAGTTGGAAGTATTGCAATTATTTTTTTAACAGTTTTAATTAATAAGTTTATTTTAAAAAGAGATTATCCGAAAAGATGGTTTTAATTTAGTAAAAATATTGCACTATTTAAAACCAAAGCATAACTTGACCAGATCAAGTAAGGTGTCATTAGAAAAAAACTAATTTTATCTTTAGTAAAATATTCTCTCATTAAAATTGTTATAAAAATTAAAATTATAATAAGATTAAGCAACGCTAAACCGATCTGATGAAATCCAAAAAATACAACTGTCCATGTGCTGTTAAAAAATATGTGAACAAAATATATTTTGAGAAGTTTGCTATCAAATGTATTTGCCCATATTTTCCAAATCGCTAATGACATCAAAAAATATAAAATTAACCACACAGGCGCAAACACCCAGCTTGGAGGATTAAAGCTTGGCAATGTTATTTCTGAGTACCAAGGCTCTTTAAAAAATGATGTCGCATAGCTTCCTATTGCAGGCGCTACAAAGGTAATAAATGTAATTATAGCTAAAGATAAATATTTATTCTTTGTCATAATATAAGATATAACTAATTAATGTCTGAAAATCAGAAAAAAATTTGGATAACCGGTGCATCAAGTGGAATAGGAAAAGCTGTTGCTGAAAAGTTTGCAAATGAGGGATGGAAAGTTGCCGTATCAGCCAGAAGAAAAGAATTGCTTGATGAATTAGCTAAAAACCCAAATATATCATCTTTTCCTTTAGATGTAACTGATCGTACACAGATAAAAAATGTGTTCGAAAATATTTTAAGTGAATTCGGTGATTTGGACATATGTTTATTTTCTAGCGGAACATATGAGCCTAAAGATGAACAAAATATAGATCCTGATAAAATAAAAAATGTAATACATGTAAATTTTTTAGGTGTTATTGATTGTGTAAAGGCTATAGAAAAATTCTTTAAAAATAAAAAATCTGGTCACATCTCTATCGTTTCATCTATTGCTGGCTATAGAGGACTACCCAATTCAAGCGGATATGGTCCCTCTAAAGCTGCTTTAACTAATTTTAGTGAGAGTATTTATTTTGACTTTAAGAAATTTGGAGTGAGGGTCTCAATTGTTTCACCTGGTTTTATTAAAACTCCTTTGACTGATAAGAATGAATTTCCGATGCCTTTTTTAAAAACTCCCGAGTATGCTGCAGAAAAAATTTTTAATGGTTTAGTTAAGAGTAAATCGTTCGAAATTCATTTCCCAAAAGGTTTAACACTCACCTTAAAATTCTTAAGGATTTTACCTTATAAAATATACTTATTTTTAGTAGATAAATTAGTAAAACGATAATCTTGAGACAAAAAGTCTTGAACAAGTTAAAGAAAAATTTCGTAATATTGACTATGAAAAAAAAGCTATATAAAAATTTACTTGTAGGAGGGTTTTACTTTTTTCTAATTAAGGGATTAATATGGCTCGTGTTGATTGGTGCAGCTGCTTTAGGAATTGGTAATTTTTTTTAATATGTATATTGCGATGAACAGATTTAAAATATTAATTGGTAAAGAAAAAGCTTTTGAGGACGTATGGAAAAACAGAGAAACTCATTTGGAAAATGTTCCTGGATTTAAAAAATTTAATTTGGTTAAAGGAGATAAAAAAGATGATCATACACTTTACGCATCTCATAGTATTTGGAATTCAAAAGAAGATTTTATTAATTGGACAAAATCTGAAGCTTTTAGGCTTGCTCATAAGAACGCTGGCCAACATCAGGATTTATACTTAGGTCATCCCAATTTTGAGGGTTTCGAGGGGGTTTTATAAAATGGATAACGAAAACTTAAATAAAGAATTTAAGGTTTTAAATTTAACAATTGAAAAGTTTTCACTTTATTATGGTATATTTTTGATCGCCTGGGGTATCATTGTTAGTTTTATTAGTGGAAGTACATCTGCGACTTCTTATATTCCATCTTTTCTTGGTGTACCTTTAATAGTTTTTTCATATTTAGCTATTAAGTTTTCATCAAAAAAGAAATTGTTCATGCATATTGTTGTAGTTTTTGGACTCATTATTTTTCTTGGTGGATTAGACGTAATTAGGACACTTATAGGAGGCTACGCATTTGAAAATTTTTGGGCAGACCTTTCTAAGGTTATGATGCTATTAACTGGTTTCTTTTTTTCATTACAATGTGTGAGATCATTTATTTTTGCTAGAAAAATGAGGGATCAATAAAATATTTGATATTATAAGTTTGCTTCTACAAATTCCCAATTAATTAACTTATCAAAAAAGTTTTCTAAATAAGCAGGTCTTTTATTTTTGTAATCCAAATAATATGAATGCTCCCAAACATCACAACCTAGTATTGGTTTCATGCCATTAATAATAGGGTTTTCAGCGTTAGGAGTTTTAGTTACTACTAATTTGTCATTTTTAATTGATAACCAGCACCAACCTGAACCAAATTGAGTAGTACCAGCTTTTATGAATTCTTCTCTAAACTTTTCAAAATTACCAAAATCAGCTTTAATTTTACTATCGAGTTTTGGCGGAATTTTACCGCCACCATTTGGTTTCATACATTTCCAAAAAAGATTATGATTCCAATGTTGGCTTGCATTATTAAATATTCCAGCTTTGTTTTCATTAGAAGATTTATTTATTATTTCCTCTAAAGATAATTTTTCGTAGTCGGTGCTTTTTATAAAATTATTCAAATTTGTGATATATGTTTGATGGTGTTTTCCGTGATGCAGGTCTAGAGTTTGCTCCGACATTATTGGTGAGAGAGCAGAATTAGCGTAATCTAATTTTGGTAATTCAAACATACTATTCCTTTATAAACATTACAGTCAATTCTGCAACTTTAATTCCAAACTTAGTCATTGTTGCTCTATTTATTGCCACTCGTTCATCTTGCATAAATATCCAGTCATCAAAAGTTATTTTTATATTTTTACCTTTAATAGGTACGAGCAGCACATACTCAAACTTAAAAGCTGGACCATATGAATAGCCTTTCGCAGTCCCCACAACATCTGATGCGGTACCCTCGTAATTATTTTCATTAATTTTTTTAATTGTCCATTGCCTTGTTTGTCTTTCGCCATCATTCCAATCAAATATCTCGTCTAACACAAGATTTGTACCATCCCACTTACCATTCAAATCTGCTTTAAACTGTCTAGTTACTTTACCAGATCTATTTTGAAGAACGCCCCAGGCTTTGACATTTCCAGACAAATAGTCTTCAATTACAAGTCTAGGTTTTTGGCCCTTAAAATCTGTTGGTTTCATATTGTTTGCACATCCATTTAAAAATAGTACTAAAATAAATATTAGTAATTTTTTCATTATATTTCTTTATTAAACATAGAGAATTGAATCAAGTTAATGTTTTTTGATTTAAATCCAGCTTCACAATAAGATAAGTAGAATTCCCACATTCTTTTAAAAGAATTATCAAAACCTAATGGGGCTATTTTGTCCCATGAATTGATAAAGTTTTTTCTCCAAGTCGAAAGAGTTTTTGCATAATCATTTGAATAGGTATTAATTTTAATTAGATTTAAATTGTTCATTTTAATTAGTTTCTTTATTTGGCTCACAGAAGGTAAAAAACCACCAGGAAAAATATATTTTTGTATAAAATCTTCATTGCTTTTATATCTGTCAAATAAATGGTCGCTAATCGTTATACCTTGTATAGCTGATGAGCCATTGGTTTTAAGTGAATTTTTTATCTTACTAAAATATTGATTAAGATATTTTTCTCCAACCGCTTCTATCATTTCAATTGATGCCACGTTGTCGTATTTTTCTTTCAGGTCCCTATAATCTTGAAATTTAACGTTAACTTTATTATTTAGCCCTGCTTTAAATATTCTTTGCTTCGAAAATTCAAATTGTTTTTTTGAGATTGTAATACAATCTATATTTACATCATAATTTTTAGCAAGATATTCTGAGAACCCGCCCCACCCACAACCGATTTCTAATACTTTATTTCCATCCTTTACTTTTAATAGTTCTATTAATTTTTTATATTTATTAATTTGACCTGTCTCTAAATTATCATCTTGGTTTTCATATATAGCGCTGGAGTAAGTTAGTGTAGGATCCAACCATTCTGCGAAAAATTTATTACCAAGGTCGTAGTGCATTGAAATATATTTTTTGCTTTTACTTTTAGTATTAGATGCAAAAACTTTCTTAAGAAAATTTTTTATTTTTTGAAGTTTTAAGCTTCCAGAAAAAGTGTAAACTAACTTTATATTTTTTGCGGTAAGCTCGATTAAATTCGTTAAGTTTGAAGTGTAAAAATCTTTGTTAATGTGCGCTTCTCCAAACGCAGAACTGCCTCCAAGGATTACATTAATATAGAAACTTGGATTATTTATTTTTATATCAGCAGTTAAATTGCTTTCTAAGTCACCAAAATGAAAAACCTTTCCATCATAATTAACCAGTCTTAAATTACCCTTTTTTAATGTTTTTAATTTATTTAAAACAAATTTTTCTGATAATTTTTTGATACTCATTAATATTCCTCGTAACTAAGATTATTTTTTGTTTTATTATCTCTTTTTCGATATATTGCTCCCTTTTTCCACAATAGTAATGCTTCATAATGTATCGAACTAATAATTTTAATTGTCATTAAGGGATATTTAAAAAAATTGATTAAAAGTTGTTTGGAACTAAATTCTTTTTTTTCTCCTGTTTGAGTTGCTGTTAAAATAGTTCCAATAGAGTCAGTCTGTTTAATAAAAACTGAAAGTTTATCATCTGGATTTAACAATTTAAAATTATAGAAAGTTTCCATATCCATGAAAGGAGACACATAAAATTTTTTCTTACATTTTTGAGATATTTTCTCATTATCTTTAATCTTAAAAATATATGTGTGCTGCTCATTAAAAGTATTTTTTACCTCGTAAAAAATTACCTTTAATTTCTTATCCTCATAACAATAAAAAATACTTAAAGGATTAAAAACGTAACCAAACACTCTTGGGTAACAAAGTATTTTGATTTTGTTAATTTTTCCTTCTATATTAAATTTAATGATATTTGCAAATACCCAATCTTTTAAACTACTTCCGTCACGTTCTCCATGATCTTTGTCATAAAAACTAAAAATATTAAACTTATTATGTGAAAATATACTTACTGATTTATCTAATTGACTAATTTCATCTAAGTCAACTAATAGTGAAAAAGTTTTATATTTTAAAAAGTGTCTTACAGGTTTAAACCTTGTGTGAGTTACTTCACCATTATATAAACAAGAATTCATCACATTTTAAAATTATTAACTAGTTCTAAAGATGATTTTAATCCATCTTCATGAAAACCGTAACCAAAATAACTGCCGCAAAACCATGTTCTTTTTTTACCTTGAATTGAGTGCAAATTCTCCTGTAAAGCTGTGTTCTCTGAATTTAAGTATGGATGTGTAAAATTAATTTTTTTAATAATTAAGCTATCATTTATATTAATAATTGGATTTAACGTTAAATAATAATTTTTAGAAGTATTTAAGTTTTGAAGTCTATTTAGCCAATAAGTTATACATGTATTATTTCCATTTGAAATTGAGTTCCAACTAGACCAAGCTCTTTTTTTATTAGGCATTAACCTGTCATCAGTATGCAAAAATGCTTCGTTTTTCACATAATTAAATTTACTTAAAATATTCTTTTCTTGATCAGTTGGTTTATCTATCATACTTAAACTTTCATCTGCATGAGAAGCTAAAACTACTTGATCATAATCAACATACTCGTTTCCTATCATAACTCTAATATTGTCTTCGCTTCTTATTAATTTATCGACTTTGTAATTTTTAAATATTTCTCCACTTATTTTGTCTGTAACTTTTTTGACATAAGCTCTACTTCTATTCGTAACCGTGTACCACTGTGGTCTATTCTTTAGTTTAAATAAACCATGATTAGTAAAAAAATTTAAAAAAAATTTTAGTGGCATTTCTTTTGCTTTTTTGAAAGGCATTGACCAAATCGCCGCCACCATAGGTATTAGGTGATACTCAATAAAAAATTTTGATAAATTCTTTTTGTTAAGAAAATCTCCAAGTGTTTGATCCTTTATCTCACTATCAAGTAATTTTGGTGCAGTTTTATAAAATGTGATAATTTCTTTAATCATATTCAAGAATTTAAAATTTAATAGATTTGATTTGTTGGCGAAAATACCGCCTAATCCGCTTCCACTATATTCAATATTACTATCTTTAATTGAGACAGAAAAAGACATATCGCTTTTTTCATAAGGAATATTTAATTCTTCAAAAAAATTAATTAAGTTTGGATAGGTAGCTTTGTTAAAAACAATAAAACCTAAGTCTACTGGAACTATTTTATCAACTTCTTTAATCTCATAGGTTAACGAGTGCCCTCCAAAATGATCGTCTTTCTCGTATAAATCAACTTTATACTTTTTCGAAAGAAAATATGCAGAAGATAATCCAGAAATACCTGAGCCAATAACAGCAACTTTCATCAAAAGAGATTAAGCAGCTTCATCTTTATATTCATCCATGGAAGGACATGAACAAACTAAATTTCTATCACCAAACACGTTATCTACTCTTGCAACTGGCGCCCAATATTTATTATTTTTAACATACTCAGTTGGAAAAGCTGCTTCCTCTCTTGAGTAAGCGTGTTTCCATTCATTTGATGCTAATTCTACGTAAGTATGAGGAGCATTTTTTAGCGGATTGTCAATTTTATCGTATTTTGAAGACTCCACTAAATTAATTTCTTTTTTAATCTTTATAAGGGCGTTACAAAATTTATCAATCTCCTCTAAATTTTCGCTTTCAGTAGGCTCAATCATAATTGTACCTGCCACTGGCCATGACATAGTTGGTGCATGATAACCAAAATCAATTAGTCTTTTTGCTAAGTCTTCTTCAGATATTCCTGAGCTTGCTTTAATTGGTCTAATATCAATTATGCATTCATGTGCAACATTTCCATTTTTGCCGGTATAAAGAACTTTATAATCTTTTGATAATTTCTTCGATATATAATTGGCATTTAAAATTGAAACTTGTGAGGCTTTTTTCAACCCTTCAGCACCCATCATCTTTATGTACATCCAAGATATTGGAAGTATACTTGAACTACCCCAAGGTGCGGCTGAGACAGCTCCCATTCCATTCTTTGGCCCAGCTTCTTTAATAATTTCATGTGTTGGTAAAAAGTCAGCTAAATGCTTTGCACAAGCAATTGGTCCCATTCCTGGTCCACCACCACCGTGAGGTATACAAAATGTTTTATGTAAATTAATATGGCAAACATCAGGTCCAAATTGCCCTGGTTTTGCAATACCTACAAGTGCGTTTAAATTTGCTCCATCCATATAAACTTGACCGCCGTGTTTATGTATAACATTACAAATTTCCATGATTTTTTCCTCAAATACGCCATGAGTGGAAGGATATGTAACCATTAAGGCAGCTAAATCTTTTGAGTGTTTCTCAGCCTTATTTTTAAGATCATCTATATCGACGTTTCCATCGTTGTCACAGTTGACTACAACCACTTTCATTCCACACATTTGGGCACTGGCTGGGTTAGTTCCATGAGCTGAGTCTGGAATAAGACAAACATTACGATTTTCTTGTTTATTATTTTTATGGAATTTTCTTATAGTCATTAGACCTGCATACTCTCCTTGAGCTCCAGAGTTAGGCTGTAAAGAAACTGCATCATATCCAGTAATTTCTTTCAAATCATTTATTAGATCATTAAAGAGAATCTTATAACCTTCCATTTGATTTGTAGGAACGAAAGGATGTGGAAGTGAGAACTCTTTCCAGGTAATAGGAATTAATTCTGCTGTTGCATTGAGTTTCATTGTGCAGGATCCTAAAGCAATCATTGACCTATTTAGTGCAATATCACAATCTTCGAGTTTCTTTAAATATCTTAATATCTCAGTTTCGGAATGGTATTTGTTAAAAACTGGATGAGTTAAGTATTTTGAAGTTCTTAAAAGATTTTTTGGAAGATTATCTAGTTCAACCTTAACGTCTTGTTTAATTACTTTAGTGATTCCAAATATTTTTAACAATAAGTTTACATCATCAAGTTTTTTTGCTTCATCAAACGCAACAGATAAATGATCTTTATCAACTTTTCTAAGGTTTATATTCTCTTTTAGTGCAGCCTCAAAAATAGGGTTTGTTTTTTCATTGGTTTTAATCGTAACGGTATCGAAGAAATGATCTGATAGAATTTTATAACCGCTTGCTTTAATATTATCAGCAAAGATTTTTGCTAATTTAGAAGTTCTATTCGCAATTTTAAGTATTCCTTCAGGTCCATGATAAATTGCAAAAGCAGCAGAAATGATAGCTAATAAAGCTTGGGCAGTACAAATATTGCTTGTTGCTTTATCTCTTCGAATGTGTTGCTCCCTAGTTTGTAAAGAAAGCCTGTAAGCTTTTTTTCCGTGTCTATCTTTTGAAACACCTATTATTCTTCCTGGCATTGATCTTTTAAATTCCTCTTTTGTAGCAAAAAATGCAGCATGAGGCCCGCCGTAACCCATTGGGATACCAAATCTTTGAGCACTACCGACAGCAATGTCAGCTCCTAGTTCAGCTGGAGTTTTTAATCTAGCTAAAGCCAATAAGTCACAAACCAAAATAGCTTTTCCGTTTTTTTTGTGGATTTGACTGATGCTTTCACTAGGATCGTTTATCTCACCTAAAGTTCCCGGATAAGATAAAACACCGCAAATTATATCTTCATTAATTTTTGAAAGTTCTTTTTTTTCATCACCAATGATCAATTCTAAACCAAAAGGATTTGTTCTAGTCTTTATGAGATCAATTGTCTGAGGATTACAATTGCTTGAAATAAATATTTTTTTTGAATTAGTCTTATCTAATCTCTGGCTTAATCCTACTGCTTCTGCTGTTGCTGTTGCTTCATCTAATAAAGAAGCATTAGCTATATCCATGCCCGTTAAGTCAATTATTGATTGTTGAAAATTTAAAAGCATTTCAAGACGACCTTGCGCCACTTCAGGTTGGTAAGGTGTATAAGATGTATACCATCCTGGATTTTCTAAAATATTTCTAAGAATTACATTAGGTGTAATAGAATTATAGTATCCCATTCCAATAAAATTTTTAAAGATTTTATTTTTTTTAGATATAGATTTTAATTTTTTTAAAGCATCATTTTCTGACATTGGCTGATCGATTTTAAGATCATCTTTTAATAAGATTTTTTCTGGTACAGTATTGCTCATTAGATCATCTAGTGATTTATACCCAACATATTGCAACATTTTGGACTGCTCTTCTTCAGAAGGACCAATATGTCTTTTAATAAATTCTTTTGAATTATCGTCAATCATTTAGCTAGGGTTCTCCTTACAAAATTTATCATATTCGTCTTTTGACATAAGGGAGTCATACTCGCCTTTATCTTTTATCTTTAATTTAAAAAACCAACTGGCACCTTCAGGGTCAGTATTTACGCTTCCAGGATCATCTGCAATGGCTTTATTTCCCTCAGTAATTTCTCCAGAAATAGGAGAATAAACATCACTCGCAGCTTTAGTAGACTCTACAACAGCTGCTTGGCCTTCTTTTTCTACAGCTTTACCTGCATCAGGAACCTCCACAAAAACAATGTCACCTAGCATTTCTGTTGCATGCTTAGTTATTCCTACTGTAGCAACGTCTCCATCTAATGAAACCCACTCATGTTTTTTAGAAAATTTTTTTTCACTCATATTTGTTTCCCCTTATTTAACATAACTTTTTTTATAGAATGGAAGTTCAGAAATCTTACCCCCATATTTTTTTCCTCTTACTTCAAGCTGAATAGATGTACCTACTTCAGAAAATTCTGATTTAACGTATCCCATTGCAACTGGAGCGTTCACGCTCGGGCCAAAAGTACCACTTGTTACGAATCCAATTTCATTATTATCTGACGAAAAGATTTTCGTATTTTCTCTAGCTATAACTTTTCCATCTGGCTTTATACCAACTCTAATTTTTTTACTTCCGTTTGCTAATAAATTTTTAATTTTTTCCCAGCCATTAAAGCCGCCAACTTCTTTCCTTTTTTTTGCTATAGCCCATTTTAAATTAGCCTCTACTGGATTTATTTTTTCGTTTAAATCATGACCATATAAACACAGACCTGCCTCTAATCTTAATGTATCTCTAGCTCCTAAACCTATCGGTTTAACTTTATTTGAAATTAAGTAATCGATAAGCTTTTCAACTTTTGTATTTGAAATTGAGATTTCAAAACCATCTTCACCTGTATATCCAGATCTTGTTACATATAGATTTTCACCATCATACTCAAAATTGTTTCCTGTCATAAATTTTAAATTTGCAACGCCTGGAATTAATTTTTCTAAAATCTCTACAGATTTTGGTCCTTGTAACGCTATTAAAGATAAATCGTTGTTTAAAAGATGTTTGTGATGTTTTTTTAAAAATTGAGAAATTTGTTTTATATCATTTTCCTTACAAGCTGCGTTTAAGATTATACAAAAACCTTTTTCTGTTCTCGTAATAATTAAATCATCAATTATTCCACCTTCATTATTAAGTAAAAAAGAATATTTTGAATGATTAATTTTCAAATTTTTTAAATCTGCTGGTATAATTTTCTCTAATGACTCTATTAATGTTTCATCCCCTTCTAAAAAAAATTGCCCCATGTGTGAGACATCAAAAAATCCAGCGTGTGTTCTTGTAGAAATATGTTCTTTAACAATACCATCTTTATATTGAATAGGCATTTCATAGCCAGCAAACGGAACAAACTTTGCTCCTAAGTTCTTATGATAATTATATAAAGCTGTCTTTTGCACTTCCATAATAACTCTTTTTTCTTCAAACCCCATCTGTCTTTGTACCTGAGAGATTTAATCCTTCGGTGAGGCTTACGCCTGCTTTCCAGAGTTATTACGGTAACGGTCCTTTTGCCTGAGAGTTTCCGGGGTGGTTGCTCCTTCGGCGCCAAATTTTGGTCTCTCCCGTTACGATTGAGACTTTCATCGAAAAGACCTAAAATGTCAAATACAATTATTATGATGTGACTTTATTTTTATCTAAGCTTTTTAATATAATTGCAGTAATTATTACACTTCCCCCAATAAGCACACTCAAAGGTGGTATCTCATTTAAAAATAACCATACCCAGATAGGGGCAAATAAAGTCTCAGTTAACATTAAAAGACCAATTGTAGTTGAAGGGGTTGTTCTTGATCCTATAGTGATGCAGATAAATCCAAAAGCTAATTGAGGAACACCAAGAAAGAAACCCATTAGTATATCATTACTAGTGAATATAAAAGACTCAGAAAGAATTAATCCATAAATAATACTAAAAACTCCTGAATAAAAAATAGCAGGTACCATATCTAAATTTTTATTTTTTCTTATGATCATTACTAATATTGAAAAATTTATTGGAATTGCTAACGCAACAATATTTCCTAAAAAGGAACTGGTTGAAAGAGAGTCTCCAACCATTATTGTAATTCCTCCCATGGCTAATACTATTGAAAAGAAACTTATTAATGAAACTTTCTCTTTCAAATAAAAATAACCAAAAATTGCTAAAAACATTGTTTGAGTGCTTATAATAAATACAACATTAGCCACTGTGGTAATGCTCATCGAAACTACAAACGCAATAAAACTCAAAGACATTACTAATCCACCAAGCACAGCAGGAAATCCAGCATCTTTAATAATTTTAATCGTATTTTTTTTGTAAGTTCCAATTAAGAAAATCATTAATGCAATCATAAAGAAAACAGATCGTAATAATAAAATTTGCCAAACTGTTGCTTCCTCGAATGATCTAATAATAAAACCACCCCAACTTAAACAAAACCCTCCAAACAAAAGAAGTATGTACCCTGGAATTTTATATAAAAATAGCATTCAAAACTTTCTTAGTATCCTATTAAAGTAAATTTTTAATGTTAAAGACCTTAATATCATAAAACACATAAGTGAAAACCATAATCCATGATTACCAAAATTTTTAGTCAAATAAGTAGATAAAACTATGAAACTTACAACAGAAATTATCATAGCATTTCTCATTTCTTTGGTTTGTGAAGCGCCAATGAAAATACCATCAAGCTGATAACAAAAAGACGCTGCTGGAGGTATTACTATCACCCAAAAAAAATGTTTGTAGGAAATAAATCTTAATATCTCTATATCTGTAAGAATATTTATTATTTGTTTAAAAAAAATTATATAAATAAATGATACAATTAATGCAGTGATAAAACTAATTTGAATAGAATTTTTTACTACAGACAAAAAAGAATTTTTATCTTTTCTGCCGATAGTAAAACCAACTACACCCTCTGAAGAGAATGCATAAGCGTCTAAAAAAAAAGCAGCTAATACTATAAATTGCATTAATATAGTATTTACGGCTAAATAATCTTCACCAAGTTTTGAGCCTAAATATGTAACCCATAAAAATGAAAAAGTTACAAACAAAGTTCTTACAAAAATATCAAAATTAATGTTAAATAATCTTAAAAGCTTAGATTTTATAACTATTTTTTCAAATCTAGGAATTAGTTTAAATTTTTTAATTATAAAATTATAAGTAAAAAAAGTAAAAATAATTACGGTTATAAAACTTGCAATTAAAGTTCCAAGAGCAACGCCATATACGTCTAGATTGAAAGACAGGACTAAAATTGAGCTAAAAACTATATTCAAAATAGATAAGGTTACTATCATTAAGCTTGATATCTTAGTTTTTTGTATTCCAAGATAAAATCCAACCAAAATATAGATAACCAACTCTGCAGGAACTGAAAAAACTCTAACACTTAAATAAGTGCTAATTAATTTTTGTGTTTCTACAGAAGTACTAAAAAAATGTTGAATAGATATATTAATTATAGGTTTTAAAGTTATAATAACTAGGGCTATCGCCACAGCAATTACAAAATTTCTTAATAAAGTTCTTACAATTTCCCGGTAGTCACCTTTTCCGTAAGCTTGAGAAACAATTCCAACAGTGCCCATTCTTAGAAATCCAAAACTCCAAATTATCATAGTCATAAAAGATGTAGCTATGCTTGTTGCAGCTAAGTATTTTGTTTCTCCAAGATTTCCCATTAAGCCAGTATCGACGATTCCAACTAGAGGTATCGCCAAGTTTGAAAAAAACACTGGAATGGACAATAATATGATTTGTTTTTTTGAAAATTTTTGTGAATATTTTGCTAATTTCATTTTTCTGCTTTAAAATTTATTATTTAGCTTATATACACCTCATAGGACAATGTTAGAGCAAATATTAATTACTTTTCAAATACTTATAATTGATGTTGTCATGGCGGCAGATAATGCCATCATAATAGGCATAATCGCAGCAAACTTTGCACCTGATAATAGAAAAAAAATTATCGCATTAGGTGTAGCTGGAGCTTTTATTTTTAGAATTTTTTTTGCTACCGGAGCAAATTATATTTTTGACTTTGCATGGGTCAAAATTTTAGGTGGGGTACTTTTAATTTGGGTTATTAATAACTTAAGGCAGGATTTCTTTGGACTTAATAAAGTAAGATCTCCTCAACTCAAATCAAAAGAACCAAAAAGTTTTTCTACTGGCGTCTATCAAGTTTTAATAGCCGATCTAACTTTAAGCTTTGATAACGTATTAGCTGTTGTAGCAGCCTCTAAAGGAAACTTTCATATAATGGTAATTGGTCTTTTATTGTCAGTATTTTTAATCGCTACTCTTGCTAGTTACTTTGCAGACTTTATCAGAAAACATAAATGGCTTGGCTATTTAGGTTTATTTGTAATCTTAATAATTGCTTTACAGCTAATTATTGGTGGACTTGTAAATTACGAAGTCCTATCAATAAACGAAAAATTTAAGTTCTTATTTGCAATATGATAGATTTTTGTATTTTAGGGTCAGGAATTGCTGGCTCTACAATAGCAAATCTTTTATCAAAAAAATACTCAGTTCATGTTTTCGATAAAGCTAGAGGTCCTGGAGGAAGATCATCAAATAAAAGATTTAAAAATAATTTAAGCTTTGATCATGGAGTTCAATATATATCTCCAAAATCAAAATCATTTACCAAATATATCCATAAGCTTTATAAGAATAAGATATTAAAAAATTGGGACGATAATCATTTAGATTTTACATTTGAAAAAAAACCTTTTTCAAAAAAATACATAGGTAGAAAAGCTAATAATGATTTAGTTAAATATAATTTAAAAAATATCAAGCAATCATTCGCATCGCCAATCGAAAAAATTAATTTTAAAAAATATTTTTGGGAAATTACTTTGAAAAATAAATCAAAACATCAGTTTAAATCATTAATAATAACTTGTCCTTTTCCTCAATTAAAAAAGTTGGCAAAGAATTATTTATATAAAAATATCTTAAAACTGAAAGTTCAAATGCAGCCTAATATCACGGTAATGCTGGCTTTAAAAAATCAAAAAACTCTACCTATTAGTTCAATAAAATTTAATGATGATATTTTAGCGTGGGCTGCTAATGAAAATAGTAAAAAAAGATTTAAATCAAATATAAATTTGTGGACACTACAAGCTACTCTTAAATGGTCAAAAAAAACTATTAATAGATACAAAGTTGATAAAACAGTTATGGGTCAGTTAATCATGCGCTTTATAAAATTAACAGGACTTGAAAAAACTAAAATAATTTTTAAAAGAATTCACGGTTGGAAATATTCATATAATTATGAGAAAACACCTTTCTTAAGTATTTGGAATAAAAAAATTAACTTAGGCGTTTGTGGAGATTGGTTAAATGGTCCGAAAGTTGAAAATGCCTGGCTGAGTGCTAATGATCTTGCAAAAAAAATAAAATAATTAGAAAATACCTTTACTACTTTTAGATTTATCTTTTATTGAACTTTTAACCTCAACGTTTAAACCCGTTAAATCTTTAGCTTTTAATTTTGGAAGATTTTGAACACATTTTAAAAATCGATCTGATTCTTTTTTAGAAATAATTCCATTAGTTAAAGTTCTGAATTTATTAATATATTCTTTCCGTTTGAAAGGTCTTTTGCCTGCTGGGTGTGCATCAGCAACATTTATTTCCTCTGAAATTGTAGATCCGTCTTTCATTGTAATTATTACTTTTCCACCAAAACATTTATTATCAGGATTTGGATCATGATACTTTTCTGTCCATCTTGCATCTTCTCTTGTTGAAATTTTTTGCCAAAGTTCAACTGTGCTTTTTCTTTGTGCCCTTTGAGGTGTATAAGATTTTACATGGTGCCACGCTCCATCTTCAAGTGCCACCGCAAAGATGTACATTATAGAATGGTCTAAAGTTTCCCTGCTCGCTTTTGGATCCATTTTTTGAGGATCGTTTGCTCCAGTTCCGATTACGTAGTGAGTATGATGACTAGTTTCAATTACAATTTTATCAATGTCACTAACATTAGAAATCTTTTTATGAAGGCTTCTAGCTAAATCTATTAAAGCTTGGGATTGATATTCTGCTGAGTGTTCTTTTGTATAAGTTTCAAGAATTGCTCTTTTAGGCTCATTAACATTTGGTAATGGAACTGTATATTCTTTGTCTGGTCCTGATAAAACATAAGCAATAACACTATCTTCTCCCTCGTAAATTGGTGATGGTGCACCCTCGCCTCTCATACATCTATCAACAGCCTCAACCGCAAGCTTACCGGCATGAGCAGGTGCAAAGGCTTTCCAGCTAGAAATTTCTCCTTTTCTAGATTGTCTTGTTGAAACAGTTATATGTAATGCTTGCTGAACGGATTGATAAATTAGATCTGTTTTTAGATTTAATAAACTTCCTAAACCAGCAGCAACGCTTGGTCCTAAATGAGCTATATGATCAATTTTATGTTCATGTAAGCAAATACCTTTAACTAAATTAACTTGCACCTCGTAACCTGTAAGTATTCCTTTAATTAAGTCTTTACCATTACAACTTTTTTGTTGTGCTACTGCTAGAATTGCAGGAATATTGTCACCTGGATGACTATAATCTGCTGCTAAAAAAGTATCGTGATAATCTAGCTCTCTCACAGCAGTTCCGTTTGCCCATGCAGCCCATTCACAATCCACTTTAATTTTTGGGTTCAAACCAAAAACAGTTGCTCCAGATTTTCTAGAGTGAGCTAAAGCCATTGCTCTCGCTGAAACAACAGGTCTTCTATTAAACGAAGCTATAGCTACTGAAGCATTATCAATTATTCTATTGATAACCATATCAACTGCATCTTTATCTATTTTAGCTTTATCTGATGCGATCTCTGCGATTTTCCAGGCTAATTGATCTTCTTTTTTAAGGTTTGATTTTGACGGATGAACTTTTACTTTTATATCTCTCATTTAATTGGCAAGCATATTTCTTAATACATACTGCAAAATTCCTCCATTTTTGTAGTACTCCACTTCATTAGCGGTATCAATTCTACAAAGCATTTGAATTTTTTTACTAGTTCCGTCTTGATATTTAATTTCACAAGTTACTTCTTGTCTTGGTTTAACACCTTTATCAATATTAATAACTGAAACTAATTCTGCTCCCGTAATATTTAATTTTTTACGGTCAAAACCCTCTTTAAATTGAAGTGGCAAAACTCCCATTCCAATTAAATTCGATCTATGAATTCTCTCAAAACTCTCTGCTAAAACAGCTTTAATTCCTAAAAGTTTAGTTCCTTTAGCTGCCCAATCTCTTGATGAACCTGTTCCGTATTCTTTTCCAGCTATTACAACTAAATCATTGTTTCTTTTTTTGTATTCCATTGCAGCTTCGTAAACGCTCATTATTTTTCCATCTGGCTGTAACGTTGTAAATCCACCTTCAGTACCAGGAGCCATTTCATTTCTAATTTTTATATTTCCAAAAGTTCCTCTCATCATTACTTCATGATTTCCCCTTCTAGCACCATATGAATTAAAATCTTTTTGTTGTATTTGGTGCTTCATAAAATAATCACCCGTTGGACTCTCTTTTTTAATGCTCCCTGCTGGTGAAATATGATCCGTTGTTACTGAGTCAGCTAACAATAAAAGAATTCTAGCATCATTGATTGGTTTAAAACCTTCTGGTTGGTCAGGTAAATCATCAAAAAATGGTGGTCTTTTTACGTAAGTAGAATTTGCTTCCCAGTTATAAATATCACTATCTGTTGTATTAATAGCCTGCCATTCTTTAGGTCCTTCTGAAACATTTGAATATCTTTGTTTGAACATATCTGCATTCAAAGAGCTTAACATCAAATCTTCAATTTCTTTATTACTTGGCCAAATATCTTTTAAGAAAACATCTTTTCCATCTTTATCTTTTCCAAGAGCAGACTTATACATATCAAAATTCATATTACCTGCTAGAGCATAAGCAACAACAAGTGGAGGTGAAGCTAAATAATTAGCTTTTACATCTGGATTAATTCTTCCTTCAAAGTTTCTATTTCCAGATAAAACTGAAACTGCATAAAGATCGTTTTTATTTATTGCATCTGAAATGTTTTGATTTAAAGGACCAGAGTTACCGATACAAGTTGTGCAACCATAACCAACTAAATTAAAACCAAGTTCATCTAAATATTTGTTTAAGCCAGCTTTTTCCAAATAGTCTGTTACAACTTGTGATCCTGGTGCTAATGAAGTTTTTACCCAAGGCTTAACTTTTAACCCTTTTTCATATGCTTTTTTCGCTAAAAGACCTGCACCAATCATTACGCTTGGATTAGAAGTATTTGTGCAAGATGTTATTGCTGCAATTACTATATCACCATCTTTAACATTAAAATCAGTGCCTTCAACTTTGGTCTCGATAGCTTTATCTCTATTTGCATTTTCTTTATAAACTTTTGCAAAAGCAGTTGAAGCATCTGTAAGCAAAACTTTATCCTGTGGTCTTTTAGGTCCAGAAATACTTGTTACTACACTGCTAACATCTAATGAAAGAGTATCAGTAAAGACAACATCGTTGCTTTCCCAAAGCCCTTGCTCTTTTGAATATTTCTCCACTAAGTCAATTGTCGCTTTATCTCTTCCTGATAATTGTAAATATTTAAGAGTTTCATCATCTACTGGGAAAAAACCACATGTAGCTCCATATTCAGGGGCCATGTTTGCAATTGTTGCTCTATCAGCTAAAGTTAAATTTTTTAAACCTTCACCATAAAATTCTACAAATTTTCCAACCACACCCTTTTTTCTTAGCATTTCAACAATAATTAAAACTAAATCTGTTGCAGTTGTTCCTTCTTTTAATTTTCCTTTAAGTTCAACTCCAATAACTTCTGGAATTAACATTGAAATAGGCTGACCTAACATTGCGGCCTCTGCTTCTATTCCGCCAACACCCCAACCTAAAACAGATAAACCATTGACCATAGTAGTATGACTATCAGTTCCAACTAAAGTATCTGGATAAGCATATAAATCATTTCCGCTTTTTGATGACCAAACAACTTTAGATAAATATTCTAAATTTACCTGGTGACAAATTCCTGTACCAGGAGGCACAACTCTAAAATTATCAAATGCTTTCTGACCCCATTTTAAAAATGAATAACGCTCACCGTTTCTTGAAAATTCTCTTTCAACATTTTGATTAAAAGATTTTCCTGAAGCATATTCATCTACCATTACAGAATGATCTATAACTAAATCGACAGTAGATAATGGATTAATCTTTTCTGGATTTTTATTTTTATCTTTTACAGCGTCTCTCATTGCTGCTAGATCGGCAATAGCAGGAATGCCCGTATAATCTTGCAATAAAGTACGTGCAGGCCTGTAAGCTATTTCGGTATTCGATTTTTTATTTTTAAGCCAATCTTTTAAAGCTAATATCTGTTTTTTATCTACTGTTACATTGTCTTCATATCTCAGAAGGTTTTCTAATAAAACTTTAAGTGACTTTGGTAATTTAGATATGCCTTCTAAACCATTTTTTTCTGCAGTTTTTAGATTGAAATATTTATAATCTTTACCAGATGAATTAAGAGTATCTAATGATTTAAAGGAATCTTTACTATTAAATTTCATGCGCTATACATAGAACAAAATCACGCAAACGATAAGTAAAAAAGACATTGTATAATTAAAATTCTTTATAAATTTATCACTTGTGGCGAATTTTCTCATGTATTTTCCCATCAAACACCAGCCCGTTTGGCTTCCTACAGCCATTAAGAACCAAAGAATAGTTAAAACAATTGAGTCTCTTAAATAATTATTCTCCGTATCAACAAATAAAGATATTGAAGTAAGACCAACAATTATACTTTTTGGATTAACGAATTGAAAAAAGAAAGTATTTAAAAAAGTTACAGGTTTTGGATCAAGTTTCTTATCTTTATTTTGCCCTCCAAAAGATAACTTATATGCCATATATAAAAGGTAAATTGATCCTAAAACTTTAATAATGGTTTGAATAAACTGATATTTTTGAAAAATTGAAACAGATCCGAGTTGCAATAATATGATTAAAAGTGTCCATCCGATAATAACACCTAACATTGTTGGAATAGCTTTTTTCACTCCAAAATTAAAAGCTGTGTAAGATGTCATGATATTATTCGGTCCAGGTGAAAAGGCCGTTGCGATCCCAAATAGGATCATTGGAAATAGTTGAGATGTCATTTAGTGCGGCGCTCTAAATCTATTATGACAAGCTGAACAATTACTCCACATTAATTCTTTTTGAATTCCTCTAAGATCATCAGCAGTATCTATCGCTTTTGCAAGTTTGAGCATATCATCTGAGGCTTTTTGCATTAAAGCGTTAAACTCATCTTTATTTTCCCAAATACTTGGTAGCGCCTCTGTTTTGAAGCCCTCTTTAGTATTTTCCGGAAAGTAGTCTAAAAGTTTTTTATAATTTTCAGACATTTTTTTCATTATAGGTTTAGCTTCCTCTTTTTTACCCGACTTTAATAAAATAGAAATTTTTTTACCATTTTGATAATTTTCACTAAACATTGCTTTTCTTCCTTTGATAATTTCTTCAACACTTTGGGCATAAACAAACGTTGAATTAAGAACAAAAGTTAATGCGATAATAATCAATTTGAATTTTTTCATAAATTGTTAGAATGATAGTATGCAAGTTTTTAATAGTTTTAGCAAATACGGTCTACTAGCTAAATTGTTTCACTGGATTACTTTTGTTATCTTAATTCTTCAAATACCCTTTGGTTTTTACTTAGTAGGCTTAGAATTTTCTGACCTAAGAATAGATCTAGAAAATATACATATTCTAGTTGGGATTATAATTTTTTATATCACGTTGTTTAGATTGATTTGGAAATTTTTCAATTCAAGCCCTACTGATGGGAAGAGTTTTTTTAAAGGTCAAGTAATTATAGCAAAAGTAAATCATTTTTTACTTTACCTGGGTATTTTAACTATAACTATTTCAGGAGTATTAAAGAAACTTTATATGGGTGAAGAACTTAATTTTTTATTTTTTAGGTATGGGTTTGATAAAGATAATTTCCAATTAGCTGATTTATATTATGAAGTACATATCTATGCTAATTATTTGCTTATTGTTTTAGTAGCACTACATATTCTAGCAGTGATTGTTCATCACTTCATTTTTAAGGATAAAATTCTAGATAAAATTACTTAATGTTTTATTAATTGATTTGACTAACGTTTGTTATTTTAATTAAATGAAACTATGCCTGGTAAACTTGTTAGCAGGATGTCAAAAAGAGAATGTTTCACACTCAGTGAAAAAGATACCGTTAAATCTGCCAGTCAAAAATTTCACGAAAAAAAAATTGGATGTATGCCTGTAGTTGATGAAAGCAAGAAAGTTTTAGGTATACTATCAGAAAGAGATCTATCAAGATTCATATATGCTGAAAAATTTAACTTAACTCTTCCAGTTTCAGAATTAATGTCAAAATCATTAGTAACCTGTGATTTAAATACTTCTGTCACTGAATTAATGGATGAGATGACGGAAAAAAAAATTAGACATATTTTAATTATGGAAGATAAAAAACTTCTTGGCATAGTCTCTATTGGCGATGTGGTCAAACATTTAATCAATAAAATTGAAGAGGAAAATAAAAATTTAAAGGATTATATCAATAGTTATTAGTTAATGGCATGCCTCATTAAACTTTTTTAATCTCCAATAATTATATGGCCAAGGAGTAACAAATCCTACAGCTAACATTATAGGAACTACCCACCAAGTTAAAATTGCTCCACCAGTTAAAAAATAATCAGTTGCATTCATTGCAATTTCCATGCTCACCATAGAAATTAAACTCATACCAACAGCAGTTTTGAAAGCTTGTTTGAAAGAGAAATTTTGCTTTAATAAAATAACTGTTTCTAAGATTATACTTGTAATTATTCCGTTAATAATCGCTAAAATCATGATTGCTAGAACAGGAAAAGGAATTTTAGTTAATTGAAAAAATAATATAGTTCCAAAATCTCCTATTGAACATCCGAGTAAACACCAAAAAGTATTCTTCGCGCTTCTTGACCAAGTATGTTTACAGCTCCAATGAAAAATTTCTGAACTCATTATGCTATATCTAAACCATTATCAGTTTTCTGAGATGGGTGCACTAAGACAACTTTTCCATCTTTTTCAATAGCTCCAAGCACTAAAACCTCAGAAACTACACCGGCTATATTCTTCGTTGGAAAATTGCAAACTCCTATTACTTGCTGACCCACTAAACTTTCAGCGTTGTAGTAATGAGTGATTTGCGCTGAAGATTGTTTAATTCCAATCTCTTTTCCAAAATCAACCTTAACTATTAAAGAAGGTTTCCTAGCTTTCTCGTTTTTTTTAACTTCTAAAACAGTACCAACTTTTATCTGCACTTTCTTAAAATCATCATAAGTTATTTCCATAATTTCCTTTCTATAAATAAAAAAGGGGGCATAAGCCCCCTTTTAAATTGGTTAAGCAATTGGTTTACAGTTCTTTGTATTTACCTTTGCTCCACTCATAAAATACATAACCTGGTAAGCTCACGTCACCTTTTTTATCAAAGCTTAGTGAACCGATTACAGTATCAAACTTGCCTTTTCTCATAACTTTAAGAACTTTAGCAGGATCGTTTGTTCCAGCTTGCTTAGCAGCTTGTTCGAATACTTGTAACGCAGCGTATGAATAAAGAACATAACCTTCTGGTTCAATACCAGCAGCTTTAAATTCTTTCACAACACTTGCAGCAGCAGGGTTATTTCTCGGATCTGGAGAGAAAGTCATTAACGTACCTTCACCTGCATTTCCTGTTATATCCCAATACTCAGCTGTAACTAATGCGTCACCGCTAATTAATTTAGTTTTCATACCTTGGTCTCTCATTTGTCTTACGATCAAACCACCCTCTGTGTGGTAACCACCAAGATATACTGCATCAATGTTATTTGATTTTAGTTTTGAAACTAAAGCTGAATAGTCTTTTTCACCTGCTGTATAAGCTTCATACATAGCGTCTTTAAGGCCAGCTTTCTTCATATTTTTTCTAGTCGCGTCTGCTAAACCTTTTCCGTAAGCAGTTTTGTCATGAAGAATTGCTACTTTTTTACCTTTGTAGTTTTTAGCTAAAAATTTACCAGCAACTTCACCTTGCTGATCATCTCGACCACAAACTCTAAAAGTATATTTACCACCTTTATCCGTTAACGCTGGATTTGTTGAAGCTGGTGAAACTTGAATAATTCCCTCTTCATTGTAAACCGCAGAAGCTGGAATTGAAGAACCAGAGCAGAAGTGACCTGCAACGTAAGCTACACCTTGACCAGCAAATTTGTTGGCTACAGCAACAGCTTGTTTAGGATCGCAAGCATCATCTCCGATTTCTAATTTAACTTTCTCACCATTAATTCCACCTTTTTTATTAACGTGCTTTAACCACATTTCAGCACCAGCTTTTAACTGAGCACCAAATGAAGCATACTGACCAGACATAGGACCAGCAGAAGCAACAACAACGTCAGCTTTAACTGATACTGTTGCAAGCATTAATGTTCCGGCAATTAATGAAAGAAGTTTATTGAACGTTCTTAACATATTATTTCCCTTTGTTGTTAATTAATTAATTATTGATATTGAACACCTTAATTACAATCTTGTAAATATGAAAAAAAGTTAATTTTTTGCCCCACCTTCGAGATAAGCGGCTTGTATGTCTTTATTTTTGAGCAACTCTTGACCGGAACCCTTAATAGTCACTTTTCCATTTACTAAAACATATGCTCTGTCTGCAAGCTCCAAAGCTTTTTTGGCATTTTGTTCAACTAAAAAAATAGTAACATTTTTTTCCTTATTAATATTTTTTATTGAAACAAAAATTTGATTAACTAATTTAGGTGCTATTCCTAGTGAAGGTTCATCTAATAAAAGTACTTTAGGTTTACTCATCAGTGCTCTTCCAATCGCTAACATTTGCTGTTCCCCTCCAGAAAGTGTTCCACCCCTCTGAGTTTTTCTATCGCTTAATACTGGAAATAAATCATAAACTTCTTTAATGTCATTTTCAAAATACTTTCCTTTTTCGTTGGCATGAGCCCCTAATCTTAAATTTTCTTCTACGGTCAATCTTGAAAAAATTCTTCTTCCTTCTGGTACTTGACAAATACCCATATCAACAATTTTGTGGGGCTGTTGGTTCTCAATATTCTCACCGTTGAAAATTATATTTCCTCTTTTAGCTCTATTCACTCCGCTAATTGTCATAAGTAGGGTTGATTTACCTGCTCCGTTAGAACCAATTAGAGAAACGATTTCACCATCTTTCACATCAAGATCAACTCCTCTCAATGCTTGTATCTTGCCGTAAAAAGTTTCAACATTAGAAATTTTAAGCATTATTCATCTACCCCTAGATAAGCCTCGATAACTTCTTTACTATTTTTAGTTTGATCAGCTGTTCCTTCGAATATCTTTTTACCATAATTCAAAACAACAACATGATCAGAGATCCCCATTACTACACTCATATCATGTTCAATTAACAGAATTCCCGTTTGTTTTTCTGTTTTGATAAATTTTAATAATTTATTTAATTCAGCTGACTCTTTTGGATTTAATCCAGCAGCCGGTTCATCTAAGCACAATAACCTTGGTTCAATACACATTGCACGAACAATTTCTAATTTTCTTTGGTCGCCATAAGGTAGGTCTCCAGCGTTGTCATCTGCTCGGTGTGTTAAACCAATAATGTCAAGCCAATATTTCGCTTTATCAACTGCTAACTGTTCTTTGTCTCTATAGGTTTTAAGGTTTAGTAAGCCAAATAAAGAATAACCTGAAGCAACCATTAATTCATTATGTTGAGCAACTAATAGATTTTCAAGAACTGACATTGCTGGGAATAATCTAATATTTTGAAAAGTTCTAGCCACCTTCGCTACATAAGCAATTTTAAAGTCTGTGTATTTTCTTAATGAAATTTTGCTATCCTCTTTATGTAAGAACATTTGACCATTGGTAGGTTTATAAAATCCAGTTAAACAATTAAATACAGTGGTTTTTCCTGCACCGTTAGGTCCTATGATAGAAGTGATTTGATTATTTTTTGCATCAAAACTTAAATCATCAATCGCGGTTAAACCACCAAATTGCATTGTCAAATTTTCTACTGATAATAAATTGCTCATTTCTTATCTCCGTGCATAAGAATAGTTGGCTTCCTGTTTGCTAATATTCCTTTTGGTTTAAACACCATAATTAAAACCATGGCACCTCCAAAAGCAATCATCCTATACTGCTCTAAGTCTCTAAACATCTCTGTGATTCCGATTAGGAAGATTGATGCAAGAACTACTCCAGTTTGTGAACCCATACCACCCAATACAACAATAGCAACAATGATTGCAGACTCAATAAATGTAAAACTTTCTGGACTTATAAATGCTTGTCGAGTTGCAAAAAATGACCCCGCAAATCCACCAAACATAGCACCAATTGCGAAAGCAGTAAGTTTTGTATTTGTAGGATTTACACCTAAAGATTTACAAGCGATCTCATCTTCTCTTAAAGCCTCCCAGGCTCTACCAACAGGAAGTTTTCTTATCTTCAGAGTAAAATAATTTGTTATTAAGGCTAGTACTAAAATTAAATAATATAGAAATATTATTCGGTGCATTGTTGAATATTCAAGGTTAAAAAACAAATGAAAACTTGTTTCCCCCTCATCTGGGGATCTTTTAAAAGGTAATCCAAAAAAAGATGGTCGTGGTATTCCTGTGATACCATCAGGGCCATTAGTGACTTCATACCAATTAATTAAAATAATTCTTATAATTTCTCCAAATCCTAAAGTGACTATCGCAAGATAATCTCCTCTTAATCTTAAAACAGGAAAGCCAAGTAAAATTCCAAAAAAAGCTGCAAATACTCCTGCTAAAGGTAAACAAATCCAAAAAGACCAACCAAATGTTGTAGCGATTAGCGCATATGAATATGCACCAACAGCATAGAAAGCTACATAACCTAAATCAAGAAGACCAGCTAAACCAACTACAATATTTAAACCCCAGCCAAGCATGATGTAGGTTAAAATCATTATAGCAACATCCATAAAGTATCTGTCGGTAAAAGGAAGAAAAGGAAATACAACAGCAAATAAAATTGCGGTAATTGCAAAGTGTTTTGCTTTATCTTCAGTTATCGCTGAAAACTTAGATGTGAACTTTGAAAAAAAAGTAATTTCAGTTTTTCTAGCGGAATTTAAATTAATTAAAAATCGTCCTACAATGCAAAGTCCAACTAGTAAAAAGACAACGCCCCATTGAGGAGTGATAAATAAACCTTCTCCTTTAGATGCAGTTCTAAGACCAACTATCGGGCCAAACAAAGCTAAAGCAATTAAGCCTGTAAATAAACTATCTTTAAACGACTGAATGATATCTTTCTTTTCCATTAAACTTTCTCGATATCAGGTTTTCCAAGAAATCCAGTTGGAAAGAAAATTAAAACTACAATTAATACACTAAAAGCTGCAACATCTTTATATTCAAGTGAAACATATCCAGCCCAGAAGGTTTCTATAAGTCCAATTAACAAACCGCCTAACATTGCTCCAGGCAATGACCCAATTCCTCCTAACACTGCTGCAGTAAAAGCTTTTATTCCAGCTAAGAACCCAATGTAAAAGTCAATTACACCGTAATAAAGAACAAACATCATTCCAGCTACTGATGCTAGTGAGGAACCAATAATAAACGTTATTGATATTGTTCTATCTACATTTATTCCTAACAATGCAGTCATTGTTCTATCTTGTTCGCAAGCTCTTTGAGCTCTTCCTAAATCTGTTTTTGTAATAAGATAAGTAAAAATACCCATTAAAATTATTGTTAAGATAACGATAAAAATTTGCAGATAACTTATAGTAACAATAAATTCAGAATTCTTAAAAAATTCTAAACCACCACTAATCAACGGCTGCATTGGCTTTACTCTGGCTCCTTGAGCAACTTGAACGTAATTTTGTAAAACAATTGACATACCTAATGCTGAAATAAGTGGAGCTAATCTGAAAGATCCTCTTAATGGTTTGTAAGCTAATTTTTCAACTGTCCATCCGTAGCAAGCCGTGAAAAGCATAGCTATTAATAAAACTAAAAGTAAAATAATTGGTAATGCTACCCCAATTAAACCAAAAATAATAAATGAAATTAAAGCCACAAAAGCTCCGATCATGAAGATATCACCGTGAGCAAAGTTAATCATTCCAATAATTCCATAGACCATGGTGTAACCAATTGCGATAAGTCCATAGATTGAACCTAAAGTAATCCCATTAACTAATTGTTGTATAAAATATTCCATGATTTACTTACTTACTCTTTTATTTACATTTTCAAGAGCTTTGATGAACTTAGTAAAGAATTTTCCTTTTTTCAATTCATTAAGAACCTGCATATTTAGGCCTTTTGGGGTCTGCGAATCCGCTACGAGTTTTTTAAATCCTTGAGATGATTTATTTAGAGCATCCTGGCTTAAAGCTAAAAATAATTCAGCTATATAAGTATCAGCTAGTTTTTTATTAATACCTTTTTTACTTAGCCATTTAGAGCTCGTATTAAGTATCTCATAATATGTTGCCATTAAAGAGGCGGTAGACCAAAACTTATAGCTTAGTTTTTCATTTCTTACCTCTAGTACTCGCCCTAAATGTTTAAAAATATTCTTAGCAAGTTTACTTGGCGGGCATACAATAACTGGTCCTTTTTTAATTTCAATTGGAGGCAAGGGTATGGCTCTCACAATATTTTTATTCTTTGTAATTTTTTTAAGTTTATGTAAAT
>CACNTN010000009.1 GCA_902623395.1 uncultured Pelagibacteraceae bacterium
AGTTTTTTATTAAAATTAAGACTAAACTTTCCTGAGTTATCAATAGATGAGATTAGTAGAAAGTTAGATAAAAATAAATACTTTCGATTAAAAAAAAGAATAGATCAAATTGAAAAAGAAAAATTTTGGGCACTTGGTGAAAAAGCAATTAAGTTTGAACCATTTCAAGCACGTATGTACACCCATGGAAATTTATTTAGTCATGTAATCGGTCAAGTTGATTATGATAACTATGGAATATCAGGTATTGAAAAATATTTTGATAGAGAATTAAAAAAAAAAGAATTATTAGATCAACCTTTAGTATTAACTCTAGATAGCAATATTCAACATATTATTAATAAAGAATTATTAAATGCTATGATTACCTTTGACGCAACAGGCGCAGGAGCTTTATTAATGGATGTTAATAGCGGAGAAATAATTTCTTTAATTTCATTACCAAATTTTAATATTAACCAAAGAAATACTATTAAAGATGAAAAATACATAAATAAAATTACCAAAGGCGTATATGAACTTGGATCAATTTTTAAAACGTTTACAGTTGCACTGGCACTTGAGAACAAGTTAGTTGATACAAATACGTTAATTGAGAGCATTCCTAAGAAAATTAAATGCTCAATTCATGAAATTACAGATATGAAAGAACATCCAAAAAATTTAACCGTAGAAGAAATTCTAGTTAGATCTTCAAATGTTGGTTCGGTTTTTTTAGCAAAAAAAATAGGAGAAAAAAAATATAGGCAATTTATTAAACAATCAAAACTAACAGAAAATCCTATTATTGAATTAGAGGAAATTGGAGTACCACATTCGATAAAATGGAATAATTGTAAATTGGAAACTATTGCTTTTGGTCATGGTATTACAACCACACCACTTCAAGCCACATCTTTATATGCAGCAATAACTAATGGAGGGAAACTTATTAATCCAACTCTTATATCTAAAAAGAAAAATCAAAAAAATCCTAACATAATTTCCAGCGAAACAAGTTTTAAATTAAGAAACATGTTGAGAAAAGTTGTAAGCAGTAAGCATGGCACAGCTAGTTTGGCTGATAAAAATGGATATTTGGTAGGTGGAAAAACAGGAACCGCAGAGAGTTATGGTGACAAAAAAAATAGGTTAAATACGTTTATTTCAGTCTTTCCTACAAATAATCCAAATTATACTTTATTTGTAATGTTAGAGAATCCAAAAATTAATAAGGATTTAATTTACGATTATAAAGGTGTTAAAACTAAAGCTCCATATAATACATCTGGTTGGAATTCTGTTTATGTCACAGGCAAAATAATAGAAAAAATTGGGCCAATTTTAGCCATAAATAATAAAGATTTTACTAATCAGCATGTTGTTGAAAAATTTAATTAAAGATATTCCAAAAGAAAAGGAGAATGTCATAGTTTCTGGTATTTCAATAAATAGTAAAGAAGTTAAAAAAAATTATATTTTTTTTGCAATTAAAGGAAATCAAACCAATGGTGAAAATTTTATAAAATCAGCAATAAAAAAAGGAGCTTCAGTTATTATTTGCTCAAAAAACTGTAAAATTAAAATTCCAAATAAAGATATTCTCTTAATAAAAAAAAAAAATTTAAGAAACTATTTAAGTTTGGTAGCTTCTAAGTATTATTTTCTCAAACCAAAAAATATTATTGCAGTAACTGGAACAAATGGCAAAACATCAGTTGCAGATATTTTTCATCAACTATTAAGTATTAATAAAATTCCTGCGGCATATATTGGAACTCTAGGTATAAAATTTAAGAATAAGATTATTAAGACTAATCTTACGTCTCCAGATACAATTTCATTACACAAGCATTTAAATTTTTTAAAAAAAAGAAAAATAGATAACGTAATAATTGAAGCATCGAGTCACGGTCTAGATCAGCATAGATTACATCATATAAATTTTAAGGCAGGAATATTCACTAACTTCAGTCAAGATCATTTAGATTATCATAAAACTATGCAAAATTACTTAAAAGCAAAGCTAATACTATTTAAAAAGATTTTAAAAAAAGGATCAACAATCATATCGGACAATGAAAATCAAATTTTTAATCTTATTAAAAAAATAGCTAATAATAGAAATTTAAAAGTTATTGATATAGCAGGGCAATTTAAAAAAATTAAGAATATTTCTTTAAATGTTACAACAGATTTTAAAATTAAAAATTTATCAATGGCAATCGAGGCTACGAAAATTTGTGGATTGGGAGAAAAACTTATTAATAAATCAATAAATAAAATTAAAGATGTAAACGGCAGACTCGAACTAATCAAAAAATATCCAAATAACATTAATGTTTTTATAGATTATGCCCATACCCCAGACGCTTTAATAAAAACTTTAAATTCTTTACAGAATAATTTTGGAAAAAGAATTACTTTAGTTTTTGGTTGTGGCGGTAACAGAGATAAAAAGAAAAGACCATTAATGGCCAGGATAGCAAATAATAACTGTAAGAAAATTTATATAACAGATGATAATCCTCGAAACGAAAACCCAAAAAAAATAAGAAATGAAATTTCAAAACATATTTGTAAAAAGAAAAAATTTAATATTGGAAACAGAAGTCTAGCTATAAAAAAGGCAATACAAAACGCTGAGCCGGGAGACGTGGTTTTAATTGCAGGGAAAGGTCATGAAAAAAAACAAATTTATAAAAACAAAATATTAAATATTTCTGATAAAGAAATTGTTAATAAATTAAAAATTAAACTAAAAAAGCTAAAAGATATAGATCAAATTTATCTTCAAAATAAAAAAATTTTGAGAAAAATTTTAGGTAAACCTAAATCTATTAATTTTAGTGGTCTTTCGATCGATAGCAGAACATTAAAAAATGATAATTTATTCCTAACAATTAAAGGAAAAAAAAAAGACGGAAATAAATTTGTAAAACACGCTTTTCAGAAAGGGGCTAAATGTGTAGTTTCAGATACAACAAATAAAAAAAATAGAAAAAAAATAATAAAAGTAAAAAACTCTTTTTCTTTTTTAAATGAATTTGCTAAGTTAAAGCGAAAATATTCCTCAGCGAAAATAATCGCTATAACTGGAAGTGCTGGCAAAACCTCCTTAAAGAATTTGCTAAAAAATCTACTACAAAATATTGGTAACACTTATCATTCTCCTAAATCTTTCAACAATCATTACGGTGTTCCTGTAAGTCTCTCAAATTTAAATTTTAACCACAAATTTGGAGTTTTTGAGGTTGGCATGAGTAGGCCAGGTGAAATTAGAAATCTTACTAAGCTAATTAAACCTCATATAGGGATAATCACTAACATAGGTGAAGCTCATTTAGAAAATTTTGAGAACGTTAATGGTATAGCAAAAGCTAAATCAGAAATAATTGAAAATGTGCAAATCGGAGGAAAAATTATTTTAAATAGGGATGATAAATATTTTAAATTTTTACGAAATAAAGCTAAATTACATAGCCTAGGTACCATAACCTTTGGAAAACACAAAAAATCAGATATACGCGTTCAAAGAGTATTTAAGAAGGAAAGTAATTCAAAAATTGTCGTAAATATAGATAACCATAAATTTGCTTTAGAAATTGGGGAATTAAATATTTATAATGTGCTTGCTTCGATTGCCGTTTTGAAAGAATTAAAGATAGACCTATCAAAAATTAAAACTAAATTTAAAGATATTGAACTAAGTGATGGAAGAGGAAGAGGACATAATATCTCAAGGTATAATAAAAAATTTAAGTTAATAGATGAAAGCTATAATGCTAATCCACTATCTGTAAAAAACGCAATAAAAAAGCTAAACTCAATTAAAAAAATAAGATTTAAAAAATATTTAATTCTTGGAGATATGCTTGAATTAGGTTCTAAATCAAAAAAATATCATAAAGATTTATCAAAAGTTATTAACAATTCTGATATTGATAAAGTATTCATTAAAGGAAAAAAAACAATTATCACATATAAACATCTTAATAAGAAAAAAAGAGGAAATATTTTGCAAAATAATGAAGATATAGATCTGAGTTTGAGAGATATTATATCGAATAATGATTATCTGATGATAAAAGGATCAAATGCAACAGGACTTAATAATTTTAGTAAAAAAATGATAAAAGGGGCATAAGTGTTATTTAGTTTTTTAACTTCTTTAATTGATCAGTATTCATTTTTAAATGTTTTTAAATATTTAACATTTAGAACTGGTTTGTCAGTAGTAACTTCTTTGGCTGTGGTATTTATAATTGGAGCTCCATTGATTAAATTATTTTCCGAAAAAATGATTACTGGACCTATCAGGCAAGATGGCCCAATAGATCATATAATTAAAAAGTCTGGTACGCCAACAATGGGTGGTGTAATTATAATAATAGGTATCATATCAAGCACTCTTTTGTGGGCAGATTTAACAAATATTTATGTTTGGACCTTAATTTTCGTCTCTCTGTCTTTAGGAGCTTTAGGATTATTAGACGATGTACTTAAAATTAAATTTAAAAATTCGAGAGGTCTTAAATCAAGCTATAAATTTTTTGGTCAGATTATAATTGGATTATTAACTTTATTTATATTGATAAAGTATTCAGACCATGAATATTTATTCAATTTATATTTTCCATTTTTTAAAAATTTAATTTTGCAAATGGATCTTCTTTTTATACCATTTGGTTTATTTGTAATTATAGGCGCATCAAATGCAGTTAATTTGACCGATGGCTTAGATGGATTAGCAACCGTCCCAGTTATGTTAGTGGCATTTTCGTTTACACTAATTTCATATGTGGTAGGTAACACAATTTTTTCAGAATATTTACAAATTCAATATATACCAGATGTTGGAGAACTATCTATTTTTTGTGGGTCAGTGGTTGGTGCTTGCTTGGGCTTTCTTTGGTACAATGCCCCTCCAGCAAAAATTTTCATGGGTGATACAGGTTCACTTTCTTTAGGTGGCTCGTTAGCCGCTATAGCAATTATAGTTAAACATGAAATTGTTTTAGCAATAGTTGGAGGATTATTTGTTTTAGAGACAGTTTCAGTAATTATACAAGTAGTTTCTTTTAAGTTAACAGGTAAAAGATTCTTTAAGATGGCTCCTATACATCATCATTTTGAAAAAAAAGGATGGGCAGAGTCAACAATTGTAATTAGGTTTTGGATCATCGCTATTATTTTAGCGTTAGTTGGACTTGCAACATTAAAACTGAGGTAATAAATGTGCCAAACTACAAACCTCAAAGAACTTTCGTTCCTTGTCTACGGATTAGGTATATCTGGACGCTCAGTAGTTGAATTTTTTAATAGAAATAAAATAACAAATTTTAGGATCTGGGACGATAAACAAAAAAATATATTTAAAAAATACAAGACACAAAATTTAAAAAAAGACTTAGATCTTGTCGATTATATCGTGTTAACTCCAGGAATAAGTTTAATTAAAAATAAAGTTCTTAGAAAATATAAATATAAAATAATTACTGACATTGATTTATTTTTTTTACATAATAATAACTTCAAAAGCATTGTAGTTACTGGCACAAATGGTAAATCAACAACTTGTAAATTATTATCACATCTACTTAAAAAAAATAAATTCCAGTGTATGCTCGGTGGAAATATTGGAATTCCAATTTTAAATCTAAAAAAAATTAAAAATAATTTTGTGATTATTGAAGCGTCTTCATTTCAGCTTTCACACTCAAAATTCATACGACCAGACTACGCCTTTTTTCTTAATCTTACTAATGATCATTTAGATTGGCACGGAACAATGAAAAATTACTTAAATTCAAAACTTAAAATTTTTCGTTTTCAAACAAAATATAATTACGCAATAATTAATAAAAAATTTAAAAAAATTTTCATAAAGAAGAAATATTTGAGCAAAATAATTATTTCACAAATTAAAAGTTATAAAAAAATAAAATTTAAAATTAAAAATGAATATTTGACGTCTAATATAAACGACGAAAATATGAGTTTTATTTATACTTTTGCAAAATTGTTAAAAATAAAAGAGAAATCTTTTATTGACTCAATGAAATCTTTTAAGGGTTTACCTCATAGATTTGAAATTTTTTTAAGAAAAAGAAATTTAAAATTTATCAATGATTCAAAAGCAACTTCTTTTAAAGCAACCCAATCAGCCTTATCTAGTCTTCAAAATATTTACTGGATATTAGGAGGTTTACCTAAAAGAGGGGATAAATTAAAGTTATCAAAATCTAAAAAAAATATTATAAAATGTTATCTGATAGGCAAAAACATAAATTTCTTTAAACATCAAATTAAAGATAAATTACCTTTTTCAATATCAAAAAATTTGAGAAATTCTATTTTTCAAATATCTAAAGATATCAAATCTAATAAGCAGCAAGATAAATCAATAATACTCAGCCCAGCCGCTGCTTCATTTGATCAATTTAAAAATTTTGAAAAAAGAGGAGAAGAATTTAAAAAATTGTGCAGATATTATGTTAGAAAATTCAATTAAATTTATATTTATAAACTATTGGAGAAATATAGATAAAAAAATTTTTATTTGTTTTTCTATTCTATTTTTTTTAGGTTTATTTTTTTCATTCTCTTCCACTTCTTTTCTTGCCGGAGAAAGATTAAATAAAGACTATTATTTTTTTTTCACAAAACATTTTTTTTTTTCATTTTTGGCTATAATGATTATGATAATAATTTCAGCAATTAATACTCAATTACTTATAAAACTTACAGTGCCATTATTTTTATTATCGTTAATCTTTCTAACATTAGTGCCAATTATTGGTGTAGAGGTTAAAGGTGCTAAACGTTGGATCGATCTTTATTTTTTTAGATTACAGCCTATTGAAATATTAAAACCTTTTTTTATTTTGATGACAGTAAAAATATTAACTTTTGATCAATTTAAGAATTCGCAAGTAAAATATATTTTAAGTTTTTTTCTTTTAGCTTCAGTAATAATCTTATTAATTGATCAACCAGATCTAGGACAATCTATATTGTTAATATGTAGTTGGGTTGCAACGGTTTTTGTTTCTGGTGTGAGTTTGTTTTATATTTTCATTTTTTTTTCAATCTTTGTATTATTAATAGGCTCTTTAATATTTTTTTTTCCTGAAAAATTTGGTTACGTAATAAATCGATTAATTACTTTTTTTGACCCAAGTCAGGGAGATAAATTTCAATCTTCTTCCGCTCTTGATGCTATAAAGCTAGGAGGTTTAACCGGTCAGGGAATGGGTGAAGGTATTTTAAAAGAAAGCGTTCCTGAGGCGCATACTGATTACGTAATAGCAGTTATATCTGAAGAATATGGTTCTTTGGTCTCTATAATGATATTGATTATTTTTTTGTATATTTCTTTTAGAATAATTAAAAACTGTTTTAATCAAGATGATCAATTCATGAAAATTTCGCTAAGTGGATTAGCAACATTATTGATTTTTCAAACATTTATCCACGCTGGTGTTAATACAAATTTATTGCCTACAACTGGAATGACTTTGCCATTTTTAAGTTATGGCGGTTCTTCTTTAATAGGAAGCGCAATTTTAGCTGGATTAGTTTTAAATTATACGAAGAATAAGACTTACTTATATGATTAACAAAAAAATTGTAATTGCTACTGGAGGAACCGGAGGTCACGTTTTTCCTGCATACAGCTTAGCAACTTACTTAATTAATAAAAATTTTAAAGTAAAAATTACTTCAGACAAGAGAGGATTAAGATATCTAAAAAATTACCAAAATCTCGATCTAATAGAAATATCTTCGTCTCCTATAGTAAAAAAAAATTTAATTAAACTCTTTATTAGTTTATTTATAATTATCTTTTCGATTATTAAATCATTATTATTTTTAACGTTTAATAGACCATCGCTAATTTTTGGTATGGGCGGTTATTCCTCTTTCCCTATTTGTGCTGCAGCATCAATTTTAAGAATAAAGTTTATAATTTATGAAAATAATATGATCATTGGTAAAGCAAATAAATTTCTCTTACCTTTTGCAGAGAAGGTTTTTGTTTCTTACAAGGAACTTGAGGGTATATCTGTTGATTACAAAAATAAGGTTCTTGAGATTGGAAATTTAATTAGAGAAGAAATATTTAGCCAAAAAACTTCTAAAGATCAATCTTACGAATTCAATGAATTAAAAATTCTAGTTTTAGGAGGAAGTCAAGCAGCTAAAATTTTTGCGGATATATTGCCAAAAATTTTTGAAAAATTAAACGACTCAAAAATTATAATTAAAGTTTATCAACAATGTCTTGAAGAACAAAATGATAAGTTATCTATTTTTTATAAAAATGCTAAAATAGATTTTGAAATATTTAACTTTACAGATAAAATTGTTAATTATTACACTAAAGCAAATTTGGTAATTACACGAGCAGGAGCTTCTGTATTGGGCGAGCTGATTAATTTTAACATTCCTTTTATTTCAATACCATTGCCATCCTCAGCGGACAACCACCAGCTCAAAAATGCCGAGTTTTACCATAGAAAAGGTTATGGCTTTTTATTGGAAGAAAAAGATGTAGAGCAAAAATTATATGATTTAATTAAGTCGATTTTTAACGATAAATTCAAAATAAATAAAATTTTATCTAATCAAAAACAGATTTCTGACAAAGATATTTTTAAAAATTTAAACATTCAATTAGAAAAAATTATAAATGAAAAAAATTAATTTAGGCCAAAAAGATATAATTCATTTTGTTGGTGTTGGAGGCATTGGAATGAGCGGCCTTGCCCAGATTATGAAGAATATGGGTTTTAAGATACAAGGGAGTGATCAAAATAAAAATAAAAATACGATTAGTTGTTCTAAATCTGGAATTAAAGTATTTATCGGTCATTCAACTAGTAATATTAAAAAAGCAACTATTTTGGTAAAGTCTACTGCAATAAAAAACAATAATGTAGAGATTAAATATGCTAAGAAAAATAAAATACCCATTTATTTAAGGGCTGAAGTTTTAGCTGATGTTGTATCGCTAAAAAAAAATATAATAATTACAGGTTCTCATGGCAAAACAACCACAACCTCTTTAGTGGCAAAAATTTTAATTGATCAAAAATTGGACCCAACTATTATTAATGGTGGAGTGATCAATTCATTCAAAAGCAATGCTAAACTTGGAAAGGGTGATTGGGCTATTCTTGAGGCGGATGAGTCAGACGGTAGCTTTTTAAAACTACCTATTAATTATTCAATAGTGACTAATATTGACTATGAGCATTTAGACTATTATAAAAATTACAAAAATCTCGAAAAATCATTTTTAGAATTTATTAATAAAACTCCTCCTACCGGCAAATCAATAATTTGTATAGACAGTAATAATATCCGAAAATTAATCTATAAAATCAAAAATAAAAATATAATTACTTATGGAGAAAATAAAAAAGCTGACTACCGAATTAATAACATCAGGTATAACTTTGATAGCACTACCTTTGATATAATTTGCCGAAAAAAAATTAGTTCTGAAAAAAAAATCAAAAATATTAATGTAAAGTTATTAGGTAAACACAACGTTCTTAACACTGCAGCAGCAGTTTTAGTTTGTGTTAATCTTGGTGCAAATATTAATACTATTAAGAAATCTTTAAAAAGTTTTTCTGGTGTTCAAAGAAGAATGACAAAAGTTTTTTCTAAAAATAAAAATGATTTTTATGATGACTACGCTCACCATCCAACAGAAATAAGCTCAATTTTAGAAGGTGTACATAAAGTTAATCCAAAAAGAAAGATTATTAGTGTATTTGAGCCGCATAGATATTCAAGAGTAATTTACTTAAAAAATCAATTTTCAAAATGTTTTTCTAAATCAAAATCAGTAATTTTATGTCCATTGTATGCTGCAGGTGAGAAAAAAAACAACAAATTTAATCTCATTAAATTTGCAAATTCTATTGCTCACAATTCAAAAACTCAAGTTATAATAGTCAAGGATGAAATTGAGTTAGGAAACTATTTTAAAAAAAATTTAGTAAGCAACGAAATTATAATTGGAATGGGAGCTGGAAAAATATCAAAATGGATGGAGGAACTGAAATTTTCATTATGAATATAGATGTTGATTTTATAAAAAAATTTGGAAATAATTTTAATAAAGATATTAAGCTCTCTAATTATAGCTGGTTTAATTTAGGTGGTAATGCAGAGTATTTCTACAAAGCAAAAGACAAAGATCAGTTAATTGAATTTTTAAAGGATGCAAATAATAATAATTTGAAAACAACAATATTAGGTGCCGGTTCAAACACATTGTTTAGAGACAGTGGTGTAAAAGGTGTGGTAATAAAATTAGGACCAGACTTTTCCCACATAAGTTTAGTTAATAATAATATTATAGAAGTTGGCGCTGCAACATTAGATCGAAAGGTAGCTAATTTTGCTAAAGAAAATGATTTGGCAAATTTAGAATTTTTATCCTGTATACCTGGTTCAATTGGTGGGGCGATCACCATGAACAGTGGTTGTTATGAAAATGATATTTCTAAAGTTTTTATATCACTTAAAGCAATTAACAAAAATAATCTTCGTGAGATTGAAGTTAAAAAAGAAGATATAGAATTTTTTTATAGAGGAACAAATTTATCAAATGATTTAATTATTATATCAGCCAAGCTGAAAGGTTTAAAAAAAAATAAAAATGAAATTGAAAAAAAACAACTTGATCTTATAGAGAAAAAAAAATTATCTCAACCAAGTCAAATAAAAACCTGTGGTAGCACTTTTAAAAATTATAGTGAGGAAAGAAAGGCTTGGATGTTAATTAAAGAGGCGGGTTGCGATCAATTTACTGAAGGTGATGCAATGATCTCACAAAAGCATTGTAATTTTTTTGTTAATAACGGTAATGCAAAATCTAAAGATATAGAGAATTTAATAAAAAGGGTAAAAAAGCAAGTTCACGAAAAAACTGGTGTAAATTTAGAACTTGAGATTAATATTGTTGGTGAAAAAGAAAAAATTTAAAAAGGTTTTAGTTGTTTTGGGTGGGACTTCAGGTGAAAGACCCGTAAGTCTTGAGACTGGTAAAGCTTGTTTCAAAGCCCTTAAAAAAAAAGGTTATAAGGTTTCAATTTTTGATCCCAAAAAAAAAAATTTAAATTTAATTGATAAAAAGAATACTGACGTTATTTTTAATGCATTGCATGGGCGAAATGGAGAGGATGGTGTAGCTCAAACATATTTTGAATATTTAAAAATACCTTATACTCATTCTGGTGTATTAAGTTCATTTAATGCAATGAATAAGCTTAATTCAAAAGAAATTTTTAAAAAAAATAATATAAAAACACCTAAGTTTTTTTCAATCAAAAAATCAGATTTCAAAAAAAACATAATCTTTAAAAATATATTAAGTAAAAAAATTAAATTTCCGGTGGTAGCTAAACCTATTAATGAGGGTTCTAGCCTTGGAGTAGTAATTTGTAATAATAAAAAAAAATTATTTAAATTAATTAAAAATTTATTAAAAAAATATAATGAGCTAATGCTTGAAGAGTATATAGCAGGGCAAGAGGTCCAGGTAGCAGTAATTAATGGTAAACCTTTAGGTGCCATTGAACTTATTCCAAAAAGATTATTTTACGATTACAAAGCCAAATACACAAAGAAAGCAATGACTAAGCATGTGATGCCAGCAAGATTATCAAAGAAAAAGTATAATGAGGTCTTAAGGATTGCTAAAAAAACTCATCTATCTTTAGATTGCAGAGGGGTAACTAGATCAGATTTTAAATTTTATAAAAATAAATTTTATTTATTGGAAATTAATACACAACCTGGAATGACAAGTTTATCCTTAGTACCAGAAATAGCTAGTTATAAAGGCATATCTTTTGAAAATTTAGTTGAGAAAATTTTATTGGACGCAAGTATTAATAAATGAAAAAAAGGACATTAGTTTCTATTGCACTATTATTATTGCTATCAACAATTACTACTCAACAAGAATTAGTTTTTTCTACGTTCAATTTGAAAAAAATAAATATAGAAAATAATGTCCTTTTAAGTGATGAGGATATAAAGAAGTTACTATTTCCAATTTATGAAAAAAACCTCTTGTTTTTGAGGAGCGGTGAAATAGAGACAATATTAGCGAGCAATAGTTTGATCGAAAGTTTCAATATTAGGAAAAACTACCCGGGTACTTTAAATATAACAATTTATGAAAAAAAACCGATAGCAATTTTATTTGATAAAACTAATAAGTTTTATTTGAGTGAAAAAATAGATCTAATTGAATTTAATAAGTTAAAAAATCAAAAAGAGCTACCTCATGTTTTTAGTGATTATCAAAGTTTCAAGAATTTTTATTTGGATCTAAAAAAAATGGACTTTCCTTTTTACATAATAAAAAAATATACTTTATTTGAATCTAATAGGTGGGATTTAGAGACTAAAAATGAGAAGATTATTAAACTCCCAATAGAAAATTATAAAAAAAGTTTGAAAAATTATTTAAATTTAAGAAATAAAAAGGGTTTTAAAAAATATCAAGTATTTGATTATAGAATTAAAAACCAACTCATTTTAAAGTAACTTATGAATGATACAAACTTAACGTTAATTATCGAGATTAATAAATTTAATTTTATATTTCTAGTAGGGAAAAACAATGAACAAAATATAATTGAAAAAATCTTTAAAATAGAAGCTCCAATTTGCGGGATTAAAAACAGCAACATAATAAATTTTGATCAGGTCTTTAAATCAATTAAAGAAAATGTTTTCCAAATTGAACAAAAGTTTAATTATACATTTAAAGAGATAATACTAATTTTAGAAAATTTTAACCCAACTTTTTTAAATATTTCAGGCTATAAAAATTTAAATGGATCTCAAATTTTAAGAGAAAATGTCACATACATTCTTAATACACTAAAATCGAATGTGAATAAGGTTGAGTCAAAAAAAACAATACTACATATTTTTAATTCAAATTTTTATCTTGATAAAAAAAAAATTGAAAATTTACCAATTGGATTATTTGGAGATTTTTATTCTCATGAATTATCTTTCTCTTTAATTAATACTAATGATTATAATAACCTAAAAAATATTTTTGATAAATGTAACTTAAAAATAAAAAAAATATTACTTAAAAGCTTTATCAAAGGTGCATTTTTGAGTGATAATAATAAAAATATTGAAACTTTTTTTTTAATTCAGATAAACAATGACAATTCAAAAATATTTTATTTTGAAAATAATTCTCTTAAATTTGAACAAGATTTTAAATTTGGAACAAATATAATATTACAAGATATATCTAAAATTACTTCATTAAAAATAGACGATATTAAAAATATTTTAAAAAATACTCAATTTAAAAAAGAAATCTCAGAAGAAGAGCTTGTTGAGAGTGAAAATTTGAACCAAAACATAAATAGAAAAATAAAGAAAAAACTAATTTATGATATAGCTTTAGCAAGGATAAAAGAAATCTCTGAAATTATAATATTTAGAAATATTAATCTTAGATATTATAATCAATCAGCAAAAAACATATTCTTAGAAATCAGCAATGATACAAATCTTTTTAGTTTTAAGGAATTATTTAGCTTTATTTTCTCAGAGGATAAAAAAAGAGATTTATATTTTAACAATAACCTCTCTAAAGATGATATGCTTGAGATTATTAAAAAACTTGTCCATTTTGGTTGGAAAAAAGAGGCCATACCAACTTCTCATGCGAAAAGGTCTATTGTAGCTAGGTTTTTTGATGCTTTATTTAGTTGATAGTTGTTTTTTTTAGAAACATTAGTTGTTTTAAGATTTTAACATATTTTCTCTATAACAACCCTCAATGCACAATGTTTATCAACAAACTATTTTAAACCCTATCACATTTGATGGAGTTGGCCTTCATTCGGGGAAAATTTCAAAAATCAGTATTTTTCCTGCAAAAGATAATGAAGGTATAGTTTTTAAGAGAATTGACCTAGAGAAAAATAATCTTGTTGAAGCCAATTATAAAAACGTTTCCTCAGCAAAATTATGTACTACGCTTGAAAATGAATTCGGAGTAAAAGTCTCTACAGTAGAACACTTATTGGCTGCTTTTTACATTGCAGGAATTGACAACGCTTTAGTAGAAATTAATTGTGAAGAAGTTCCAATTATGGATGGATCTGCAAAAAATTTTTTAGAAGTTTTAAAAAAAATAAAGACAAAAATTTTGTCCAGTAAAAGAAAATACTTAAAAATTCTTAATAAAGTTGAATTAAAAGATGGAAAAAAAATGATTTCAATAGAGCCGAGTAAAAGATCTCTAGAAGTTGATTTTCAATTAGATTATAAAAATAAGATCATTGGCAAACAAAGAAATAATATAAATTTTCAAACAGATAAGTTAGATGATGTATCAAATTCAAGGACATTTTGTTTATTTGAGGATATTGAAAAAATAAAAAAAATTGGTTTGGCAAAGGGAGGCTCCTTAGAAAATGCAGTAGTTGTTGATGAAAACAGAGTTTTAAACAAAGAAGGTTTAAGAAATGAAAAAGAATTTGTTAATCATAAAATTTTGGATTTAGTTGGTGACTTTTTACTTTCTGGATATAGAGTATTAGGTAAAGTAAAATGTTATCAAGGCGGTCATGAGTTAACAAATATGTTTTTAAGAAAAATGCTGGACTCAAAAGTGATTGAAGCAAGCAATAAACTTGATAAATATACTATAATTGAAAATCTAAACTTAGAGCCGACAACAAAAATAGCAGTAAACGCTTAATTTAATTTTAAGATATAATTTTTTTACTAATTTGGTAATAATCTAATAATGCAGTTTAGATTATTAATTCTTATTAGTTTTTGTTTACTTCTGATTTCTTGTTCCAAAGATGAACCAGCATATCTACCCTCTGAAAAAGTAGATCCATTCATATTATACAATGAAGCATATGAAGCATTTGATAATAATAATTTTTTTAACGCTAGTAAAAAATTTTCTGAGGCTGAAATAAATTTTATCGACATAAATTTTGCTGCAAAATCTGCAATCATGTCATCTTTTTCTTTGTATGGTATAAATTTTTATAATGAAGCTTTAGACAGTTTGGATAGATATTTAAAAACTTATCCAGCTGATAAAAATGTTATTTACGCAGAGTATCTAAAAGCTGTTATTCATTTTGAACAAATTGACGATGAAAAAAAAGATATAAAGCCACTTTTGGAAGCACAAAAACTAATAAATAAATTTATAATAAAATATGCTGACACAGATTATGCAATAGATTTAAAATTTAAAAAGGACTTAATTCAAAATCAACTAGCTGCAAAGGAATTATTTGTAGCAAAATATTATATTTCTGTCCAAAAATGGATACCAGCAATTAACAGATTAAAAATAATTATTACAAAATACGATAAAACTATATTTATAGAGGAAGCATTACATAGACTTGTGGAAATACATTATCATCTTGGTTTAGAAAAAGAGGCAGAAAAATATGCAAGTGTTTTAGGATATAATTATAATTCGGGTGAATGGTTTAAACAATCTTACAAAATATTAAATACAGATTATGAATTTAAAGAAAATTCAGACGGTAAAAAACTCAAAAACAATGATAATATTATTAAAAAGATAATTAAGATGATCAAATAATTTTTATGCAAGATAAAAAGAAAATTATTCTAGAACATAAAAAAAATTTAAAGGAAATTAAAAGACATAATAAAAGTTATTATATAGATGATAATCCGAAAATTAGTGATGCTGAATATGATAAAATTAAAACTAATATCCTCAAATTAGAAGAAAAATACCCATACCTTAAAACAATTGAAAGTATACAAAATATTGTCGGATATAAACCTTTAAACAAATTCCAAAAAATAAAACACTTATCTCCAATGCTTTCGTTAGCTAATGCATTTAATTTAGATGACATGAAAGATTTTAAAAAAAAAATAAACAATTTTTTGAATTTAAAAGAAAAAAATCTTGATCTATTTTGTGAACCTAAAATCGACGGAATATCGGCTACTTTAATTTATGAAAAAGGAAACTTAACCAGAGGATTATCCAGGGGTGACGGAAAAACTGGAGAGGATATTCTA
Source organism: uncultured Pelagibacteraceae bacterium (assembly GCA_902623395.1). Taxonomy (GTDB): domain Bacteria; phylum Pseudomonadota; class Alphaproteobacteria; order Pelagibacterales; family Pelagibacteraceae; genus Pelagilacustribacter. The sequence continues at coordinate 16,087 of CACNTN010000009.1, forward strand.
GAAAACTTAAAAACTATAAAAAATTTACCAAAAAAATTAATTTCAAAAAATGTACCCGATCTTTTAGAAATTCGTTGTGAAGTTTATATTGGAAAAAAAGATTTTTTAAAATTAAAAGACAAATTTGCAAATCCTAGAAATGCTGCTGGAGGGACTCTAAGACAAAAAGATCCATCAGAAACATCAAAAATTCCATTGAAATATTTTGCCTATGGTTTTGGCTTAATTTCACCAATGATTTTTAAAACTCAATCTGAATTTCTAAGGGAAATAGAAAAATGGAATTTTATTATAAATCCGTTATCTGAAAAGACAACTAGTGAGAGTGAGATTGAAAAAAAACATACTCTGATAGAGCAATTACGATCTGAATTAGACTATGATATTGATGGCTTGGTTTTCAAAGTTAATGATCTATCTTTACAAAAAAGATTAGGTAACACTTCAAACTCTCCAAGATGGGCTATTGCATATAAATTTTCAGCTGAAAAGGCTACTACAAGAATAAAAGATATCAGTATTCAAGTTGGAAGAACTGGTGCGATCACTCCAGTAGCTAAAGTGGAACCAGTAACGGTTGGAGGCGTTGTGGTATCTAATGCGACCTTACACAATGAAGATGAAATTAGCAGAAAAGATATTCGAATTGGAGACACAATTAAAATCCAGAGAGCTGGAGATGTTATACCTCAAGTCGTTTCAGTGGATATTTCTAAAAGAGATAAAAATTCAAAAAAATACATATTTCCAAAAAAATGTCTTTGCGGTGCAGAGACTAAAAAAGAGATAAGTAAAAGTACAAGAAAACATGATGCAGTAAGAAGGTGCATTAAAGGTTACGAATGTATTTTTACTGCAAAAGAGAAATTAAAACATATTGTATCAAAAGAAGCTTTTAATATTGATGGATTAGGAAAAAAAGTAATAGAGCAATTCTGGGATCTAGATTTAATAAAAGAGCCATCAAATATTTTTAACCTAAACTATAACAAAATTAAAAATTTAGAGGGTTGGGGCGAGCTATCAATAAATAATTTGAAAAAAGCCATAAAGAAATCTCAAGTAATCTCTTTGGATAAATTTATTTACTCAATAGGAATTAGACATATAGGACAAGAAAATGCTAAAATTTTGGCAGGTTTTTTTAGCTCTATCAAAGAATTCTCAAAATTATTTGACTCTAAAAATAGAAAAAAAATTCTAATTAATTTAGTTGATTTAGATGGGATAGGTGAAACACAAATTCACTCTATTGAAAATTTTTTCTTAAATAAGACAAATACTAGGATAATTGAAGATTTGATTAATAGACTTAATATTAAGAATTATGTGGCACAAAACAGTAATGGAAAATTTTCAAATAAAAAATTAATGTTTACTGGAGGTTTTAAAAACATGAGCAGATCAGAAGCAAAAGAGGTTGCAGAGAATAATGGAGGTAAAGTGTTAGGATCTATTTCTAAAAAACTTGACTATCTAGTAGTTGGTGAATCTAAACCTACAAAAAGTAAAATTGAGCAAGCCAAGCAACTTAATGTTAAAATAATTTTAGAAAAGGATTGGAATAAAATTTTAAATAGCTGAACAAGCTTTTTCAAGTTCTAAAGCCTCAGTTTTATTCATAGAATTTACTAAATTTTTAAAAACGGTTTTGTGATAGTTATTAAGCCAATTTTTCTCATTTTTATTTAGCTTTTCTTGAATTATTAAATCTTTTTCAATAGGTGCCATTGTTAAATTTTCAAAAGCTATTCCTCTTTTATTTTCTTTGACGTAAATAAGATTTTCTATCCTGATACCGAATTTATTCTTTTCATAGTAGCCTGGCTCATTTGAGACAATCATACCTTTTTGAAAATTAATTTTGTTTCTTTTTGATATTGCGTGAGGTCCCTCATGTACATTTAAAAAATATCCTACACCATGACCTGTTCCATGAGCATAATTTAAACCGACTTGTTTGAGATACTTTCTAGCTTTAGAGTCAATTAATGCTCCAGAGGTTTTTTTTCCAAGTTTAAAATTTGAGACAGCAATATGCCCTTTAAGAACTCTTGTAAAAATATCTTTAATCCTGTTATTTGAATTTTTTAGAGAAATGGTCCGAGTAACATCTGTTGTCCCAAATTCGTATTGGCCGCCAGAATCAACTAAATAAATATCTCCTTTTCTTAATTTTCTATCTGTTTCTTTCGTAGCTTTGTAATGAATGATTGCTCCATTAGGTCCTGTTCCTGAAATTGTTGGAAAACTCAAAAATTTAAATTTCTTATTTTTTTTTCTGAACTTTAACAATTTTTGTGATGCAGTTATTTCAGTTATATTTTTTTTATAAAAGTTCTTTTTAAGCCAGAATAAATATTTAGTTAATGCAACTCCATCATAAATATGTGCTTTTTTAATATTCTCTATTTCTTGTTTTCCTTTAATAGCTTTTAAAAAATAAATAGGATCTTGTAAGTTAAGTATTTTGTTATTTTTATTTATAATATACTTAAAAAAGATAGAACAAGAATTACTATCAATTATAAATTTTTTCTTTTTAATTCCTAAAAGTGTTTTAGCACAGGCTCTGACATCTAAAAATTTTATCTTTTTAAATCTTTTTCTTAAAGATGAAGATATTTTTTTTAAATTACAAAAAAATTTAATATTTCTATCTTGATCAATTAAGATATAACTATAAGGTATTGGGGTAAACTTTGTATCTCTACCTCTTATATTTAGCAACCAGGCATTATTTTCACTTGCAGTAACAAATAAAAAATTAGACTTTTTTTTCTTTAAGTATTTTGAAATTTTGCCAATTTTTAATTGGTAATTTTCACTTGTAGCCTTATTTGGTAGTAAATAAAATTTATTATTATTTTTTATTATTCTTCTTTTCCAAATTGCATCAATTAAATTTTGAGAAATTGGCTTCAATTTAAATTCATTTTTTCCAAAAAAAATAAATAACGATTTTTCTGTAAATAAATTAGGATCATAACCAATTGATAATTTTTTTCCTTTAAGGATATCTCTTGGCATTTTATCTGGAATTGTAATAATCTTAAATATCCTTCCACTCTGATTACTAGCTTGTAAAGTATATCTTCCATCAACGAATAAATAATTTTTATCTTTAAGCACTAAAGCAAAACCATAAGAACCAGTAAAACTAGAAATAAAATTTAGTCTATCGTTGTGTTCTGGAACATATTCACCAAAAAATTCATCATTTTTAGGAATAATATATCCATCTATCTTCTCTTTCTTAAAAATCCTTTTTAACTTTTCTATTTTTTCCATTTAAGCATTTTATTTTTTTTATACCGATCCCATCCAGGACTTCTATATTCTTCATCAAATTCAATTGAATTATCTTGGTTGAACTCAAAGTCATCACTATTGCTTAAACCTATTTCATTTTTTTCTACACTTTCGTCAGGTATTTCATTTATAAATCTAGATGGTAAAGCATCCATCCAATCACCGTGGTAAGCCCTTTTCATTGCGAATGATAAGTATGCTTCCTTTTTAGCTCTTGTGATACCAACGTAAGCAAGTCGTCTTTCTTCCTCTAAGGCAAAATCTCCTTTTTCTTCAAGAGATTTTTGATGAGGAAATAAACCCTCTTCCCATCCTGGTAGAAATACAACATCAAATTCTAGACCTTTGGCGGCATGCATTGTCATCAAATTTATTTTTGCTCCCTCCCATTCCTGATCAATAGATGTAGCTAAAGCCACATGTTCTAAAAAACTCTGTAAGTTGTCATAATCCTGCATCGCTCTTAGTAATTCTTTTAAGTTTTCTAATCTATTTTCATTTTCTAAATCTTTTTTATTTTTTAACATTGAAGAATAACCCGACTCATCTAATACCAGTTTTAACAAATCAAAATGTTTCATTTTTAATGAGTCTTTTCGCCATTTATTTATGATATTTATTAATTGGCTAAGAGCAGTTTTTATCTTAGGCTTTAAATCTCCTTTTTCTATTAATTTAACAATTGAGTCTTCAAGGCATAATTTATTTGATTTACCAAAAGTATAAATTTGGTTCAAAGTACTTTCTCCAACTCCCCTTTTAGGTACACCAATGACTCTTTCTAAAGCCAGGTCATCAAATTTTTGATTAATAATTCTTAAATAAGAAACAGCGTCTTTAATTTCAGCTCTTTCATAAAATTTTATTCCACCTAAGACACGATACCCAATTCCAACTTGAAGAAATCTTTCTTCAAATTCTCGTGTTTGATATATAGCTCTAACTAAAATTGATACACCATTTAAAGAGTATTTTTTTTTAAGTTTTTGTTCAATTATATCACTAATCCCTTGCGCCTCCTCTTTACCAGTCCGGTAACAATTTAATTTTACAAGCTCACCTTGATTAGCTGAAGACCACAATTTTTTACCTACTCTGTTTGAGTTGTTTGAAATTAAATTTGACGCGGTGTCCAAAATATTTTTAGTAGATCTATAGTTTTGCTCTAGTTTAAATACTTTACAATTTTTGTAAATTTGATCAAAAGTAAGAAAGTTTTTTATTTCTGCACCTCTCCAACTATAAATTGATTGATCATCATCACCAACACAGCAAATATTTTCATTTTCATTAACTAGAAGATTTAACCATTTATTTTGAATAAAATTTGTGTCCTGAAACTCATCAACTAAAATGTATTTAAAATTTTTCTGATAAATTTCTTTAATATCACCATGTTCTTCAAAAAGTTTCACGCAGAACAAAATTAGATCACCAAAATCAAATGCATTCAAATCTTTAGTTTTATCCTGGTATATTTTGTAAACCTTTAATATTGATTTAAGTATTGAACCTGATTTTTCAATTTTTACATCCTTTGGCAATAGACCTTTATTTTTCCATTGATCAATATGATACATAATTAATTGTGGGGAAAATTTTTTTGCATCTAAATCTTCACCTTTAACAATATTTCGAATTAGTTTTTTTTGATCATCGGTATCTAAAATTGTGAAGTTGCTTTTATACCCCAGCGCTTCAGCATGCCTTCTTAAAAATTTTACACTTATAGAATGAAATGTACCTAACCAAGGAACAGCATTAGAGCTTCCCTTTACATATTGCATAACTCTATTCTGCATTTCTTTTGCAGCCTTATTGGTAAAAGTCACGCATAATATTTGATTTGGCCAAGCTTTTTTTTTATTAATAATATGAATCAATCTAGTTGTTAAAACTCTTGTTTTTCCCGAACCAGCTCCTGCAACAATTAAATTTGGCCCTTCAGTATTAAGAACAGCTTCTTTTTGCTCTTTGTTTAGGTTTTCAATTAAGTTATCTATGTTATTCATAAGAGAGAATTTTCATTTATATACTAGTTATAAAAATAAAAAAAATGTTAAATAAATTTTTTAAAACAATTCACATTAAGTATTATAGTTTTTTTAGATTTATTTTTTTCTTAAGATACTTATTTTTGATATTTCTTGCATCAATCAGTTTATTTTTAATTATACCAAATTTCTTTAATTTTGAAAAAAGGGCTGAAATTATTAAAAAAAACCTATTAAATGATTATAATTTAGAAATTGTAAGATTTGAAAAAATTGAATTTAAATCCTTACCATTACCCTCTCTTGTGATTGAAAATGTAATAATTGATTTTGGTGGCTCAGCCCGATCTAAAACGAAGAAGTTAATAATTTATCCAGACTTTGTAAGTATTTACAATGATAAAAAATTTCAAACAAAAAAAATTATTTTTAATAATATTGAAATGAGCCTGAGATTTTCTGAACTAAGTTTATTTTTTCGTAAATTGCTGGATCAGAAAAATAAAATCTTTTTAAAGAATTTAAATATCGAAATTAAAGACAAAGAAAAATTAATATTTAACCTAAATAACATAAAATTTGCTAATTATGGTTACAATAAAGATTTAATAAATGGTAGTGTTTTTGATAAAAAATTCAAAATTGTAATAAAAAATAATGCAAAAATTCTGAAATTTAAATTACTTAATACTGGAATTAACGCTGATATAAATTTCGAAACTACTGAAAATACTGACACGATTAAAGGTATTTTTAAATCAAAGATACTTAATTCAAATATTAAATTTAACTTTGATTACGACTCTAAAATATTAAATATTTATAATTCTTACTTTAGAAGTAAAAATATTTCTTTTAATAATGAAAGTTTAATTATTTTCAATCCTTTTCTAGATATAACCTCTAAATTTAATATTGAAGATATCAATCTTCAGGCAGTCAAAAAATTAAATTATGAAAAATTATTTGATTATAAAAAAATTATAAAGAAAATAAATAGTAAAAATGAATTAATCTTTAAATCAAAAAAATTTGACCGTAACCCAATTGATGAATTAGATTTAAAGATTGAACTAGCATACGGTACGTTGAATTACCAAAAAAAATTATTAATTTCAAAAATTTTTTTTCAATGTGATGGAGATATTAATTTATTAGAGGAATTTCCCTTGTTATTTTTTGACTGTTTTGTTCATACAAAAGATAAAAAAAAACTTTTAGAGATATTTTCGATTAAATCTAAAGATAAAGATAAAATTTTTAAACTTAATACAGAAGGGAATTTAAATATTTTAAATAATAAAATTAATTTTAAAACTATTAGTATTAATAATAATTACGTAGCCTCAAAAGAAGATCTTATCTATTATAAAGAGGCCTTCGAAGATATTCTTTTTGATAAGAGTTTTTTGGAAATATTTAAATTAAAAAAAATTAAAAGTTTTCTTCTTAATGTTTCTTAAATTACTTAGGTTTTGTCATTTTAAGCGGATTCATAATCTTATCGTATTCTTTATCTTTAATTAAACCAGCTTTTATTACTTCTTGTTTTAAAGTTGTACCATTTTTGTGTGCTGCTTTAGCTATTTGTGCTGCTTTATCATACCCAATTTTTGGCGCTAAAGCGGTGACTAACATTAATGAATTTTCCAATAAATATTTTATTCTTTTTTTGTCTGCTTTAATTCCTTTTACGCAATACATTGCAAAAGTTTTTGCAGAGTCGCTCATAATTTCTATTGATTGCAGAATATTATGTATAATTAAAGGTTTAAAAACATTTAATTCAAAATGCCCATGAGAACCCGCCATAGTTATACCATTATGATTTCCAATTACTTTTACACACACCATTGTAACGGCTTCTGACTGAGTAGGATTTACTTTTCCAGGCATAATAGATGAACCAGGTTCATTTGAAGGAAGAATTAGTTCTCCATATCCTGCTCTTGGGCCTGAACCTAAAAATCTTATATCGTTTGCAATTTTCATCAAGCATACTGCTGTTGTATTTAATGTTCCAGAAAAGTTAACAATTTCGTCATGCGCAGCTAATGCTGCAAATTTATTAATAGATGGTTTGAAAGGGATTTTGGTTATTTTACTTATTTCTCTAATAATTTTTTTATCAAAATTTTTTCTAGTATTAAGCCCTGTTCCTACCGCAGTCCCTCCTTGAGCTAAATAATAAATTTCTTTTAAAGCATTTTCGATTCTCAATATACATTTTTTAAGTTGAGCATGATAACCTGAAAATTCTTGACCTAAAGTTAAGGGAGTTGCATCTTGCAAATGAGTTCTGCCAACTTTCACAATATTTTTAAATTCCTTTGATTTTTTATTTAATTCTTTTTCTAGAAGTTTCAATGAGGGTAAAAGTTTTTCTTTTGTTTTTAAAGCTATAGCTATATGCATTGCAGTAGGAAAAACGTCATTAGTAGATTGAGATTTATTGACATGATCATTAGGATGAACTGGTTTTTTTGAACCTAATTTTCCACCCATCATTTCTATAGCTCTATTAGCTATGACTTCATTCACATTCATATTAGTTTGAGTTCCCGAGCCAGTTTGCCAAACTTTTAAAGGAAAATGATTATCTAGTTTTCCTTTAATAACTTCATCAGAAGCTTTAACAATATATTTACCTATCTTTGGATCTAAATCTTTATTTTTCTTATTAACGATTGCTGCAGCTTTTTTAATGATCGCAATTGAATGAATTACGAGTGGTCTTACTAAAAAGTCTCCGATATTAAAATATTTGTTTGATCTCTCGGTTGATGCCCCCCAATACTTATCACCAGGGACTTTAATTTTTCCAATACTATCAAATTCTATTCTGTATTTCATGTTTGATTCATTGCTATAATACACTCTTATTAGAAAATTATAAAATATAAAGGGTGGTAAATGACTAATTTTGAAAGAGTTAAAAAGTTTATGGAAAAATTTGGCCAAGAAATTAAACAAAAAGCCAGCTTTCCGAATGATGAAATCACATCTCTGAGGTATGATCTGATTAAGGAAGAACTCGAAGAGTTGAAGGAGGCTATGGATAGCAAAAATATAAAGGAGGTAGCTGATGCTTTAACAGACATTCTGTATGTTACTTACGGAGCTGGTCATGCGTTTGGTATTAATTTAGACAAATGTTTTGAGGAAGTACAAAATTCTAATATGAGTAAATTAGGTAAAGATGGCAAACCGATTTATAATGATAAAGGTAAAGTGATGAAGGGACCTGATTACTTTAAACCTGATTTAGGAAAATTTGTATCATGATGAAAGATAATTATTATTGGATTTTATTAGGTGTTGCTGTAGGCATATTAATATATTTAGGTGATAAATATATTTTTTAGATCAAGAGATTTTAATTTCACAAAAGTTTAAAAATTTAGCAGCCCTTTTTTTCTTTTAACTTATTTAAGTGTAATGCTCTTTCTTTAGCGGCTTTTGTTGCTTCTTCAATATTTTTTAAAGTAACCCCATAACCTGGTAAAAAAAAGAGTATTGCACCGACGTTATGAGGTTTTCCTACTTTTTTATCTTGTTGAGCCTTATCTGCGTATTGATTTGCTTTTAAAATTTCAGCGCTCAATTCTTTACAATTCATTTTACTATCATTTGGACCTATTACATTAACTACAGTTGGAGTTGCGCACGATGCGCAAAACAGCAACAAGGCAATAAGCGAAATTTTTTTTTTCATAAATTAATAACTCAAAGGGGCGTTCTGTTGCCAGGTGCCCCGGACCCCGTTACTTAATTAACCTAAGTTAATTAAGCTGCAAGTGCATAACTTTCGTTAGCATTTGTAAATTGGCCCGTAACGTCGGAACCATCTCGTACGAAAGAATAGCCTTTAGACATCCGTCGATCCTAATTCACCCCCATAAGTTGTAAATGGTGGAGGTGGTGGGTACTGCCCCCACGTCCGTAATGTTTATTACGAAATTCGTTTATCGTCATAGTTGGAAAACCAACACTATTAATATAAAACTATAATGCAGAGATTCAATAAAATATTTCAAAATGAAACTTACACCTGAACAAAAGCAAGAGATTGCGGATCAACAAGGTCAAAAAAATCAAACAAAAAGAGTTACCTCAATAGAGCTTGAAAAAATACTTTATGAGGCTCTTCCGGTTTTAGACCATGGTTTCGTTCGGGTAGTTGACTACATGGGAGACGATAGCTCCATTGTTCAGTCTGCAAGAGTTTCTTATGGCAAGGGAACAAAAAAAGTTTCAACAGACGAAGGATTAATAAAATATTTGATGAGACACTGGCACTCAACTCCTTTTGAAATGTGTGAGATTAAATATCATGTAAAGCTACCAATTTTTATCGCAAGACAATGGATTAGACATAGAACAGCAAATGTAAATGAATACTCTGCCCGATATTCTATTTTAGATAAAGAATTCTATTTACCTTCAAAAGATCAATTATCAGCACAATCAACATCAAATAGGCAAGGTAGGGGAGATTTAATAACTGGTGAGCAAGCTGATGAAGTTCTAAAAATTTTAAAAGATGATGCTACAAGAACTTATGATAATTATGAAAAAATGCTTAATGAACGATTTGACGGAAGCACTATTGATGAGGGCAAAGCTGGTCTTGCTAGAGAACTTGCTAGAATGAATCTTACTTTAAATTCCTACACCCAATGGTATTGGAAAACAGACTTATTAAATTTGTTAAATTTTCTATTTTTAAGAGCTGATAGTCATGCTCAATACGAAATAAGAGTCTACGCTGAAACTATGCTTAAAACAGTAAAAAAATGGGTACCTATAACACATGCTGCATTTTTAGATTATAGAGTAGGCGCTGTGCATGTTTCTGCAAAAGGAAAAAAAATAATTAATCTTATGGTTAAAGGTGAAAAAGTAAACTTTGAAAATTCAGGTCTTTCAAAAAGAGAGTGGAACGAATTAATGATATCTTTCGATTTTAAAGAAAAGATTGTTTAATTTTTTCAGCTATATCTTTAAATAATTTTGAAACTTCATGGTTAGGTTTTGAATGAGTTAAAGGATCACCCTCATCGGCTGAATTCCTTAAATCTTGATGTATTGGTAAATGACCCAAGAATTTTTTATTAAATTCCCTTGCTGTTTTTTCCACTCCACTTTCACCAAAAATTTTGTACTCTTTACCATCATCACCTTTGAAGTAGCTCATGTTATCAATTAATCCTAGAATTTTTACCCCTGTTTTATCAAACATTTGAATTCCCCTTTTAACATCAAGCAAAGCTAGATCTTGTGGAGTTGAAACTATAATTGCTCCATCAACTTTTACTTCTTGAGCAAAAGTCAGCTGAGTGTCACCGGTACCAGGCGGCATATCAATAATAATGATATCCCTATCTTTCCATAAAACTTTTTGTGTCATAGTTTTAATAGCACTGATAACCATAGGTCCTCTCCATATCATTGGCGTTTGTTCGTCAACCAACAAACCCATCGACATACATTGAGCGCCATATTTTGTAACTGGCGTTATTGCTTTCCCATCATCACTTTTTGGCTTTTCATTAATGTTCATTAGTTTTGGTAAAGAGGGTCCGTAAACATCAGCATCTAATATTCCTATTTTTATCCCAAGATTTTGAAGAGCAAAGGCGAGGTTGACGGCCAAAGTTGATTTACCTACTCCGCCTTTAGCGCTTGAAACCAATAGTGTAAATTTAGTTCCACTAATTGGCGTTTTAACAAACTGCTTAGGAGGAGGTTTTTGGCTCATAATTTTAAAAGTTAATGGTCATAATAACGCTCTTACTTAACTTGTTTTTAAGCAAAAAGTCACTATATAAAGTGTAATGAGTTTTAAAGACAAGATTTTAAAAAATCAATCTCCGTGGGGAACACCACCTGGAAGCGATGAAGGTCGAGGTTCACCTAGCGGTAATGGCTCGGGATCAAGACAAGATCCACCTAATTTAGACGATATAATTAGAAATTTTCAAAAAACAATAAATAAACTATCTGGTGGAAATCCTGGAGGAGCTAGACCAATTTTTATTGGATTAATAATTATAGCACTACTTTATATTGCGAGTGGTCTTTATAGAGTTCTTCCTGACGAACAAGGAGTTGTTTTAAGATTCGGTAAATATATAAACACAACTCAGCCTGGACTACATTATCATTTCCCAACACCATTTGAGAGAGTTTTAACTCCAAAAGTTACAAAAGTTAACCGAGTTGATGTTGGATTCAGACCCGCGAGTGATAGCGGAAGATCTTCTGGAGTGGGAAATGTTCCTGAAGAAAGCTTAATGCTTACAGGAGACGAAAATATTGTAGATATTAATTACTCAGTATTCTGGGTTATAAAAGATGCACAAAAATTTTTATTTAATATCCAAAGCCCTGTGGAGACAGTAAAGGCTGCCTCAGAAACAGCGATGAGAGAAGTAATAGCAAAAAATAGAATACAAAATATTTTAACTGAAGGAAGATCTAAAATAGAGGTAGAAGTTCAAGAGATAGCACAATTAATTTTGGATGAATATGGTTCCGGTATACAATTAACTCAAGTCCAAACACAACAAGCAGACCCACCTGAGCAAGTAATAGATGCTTTTAGAGACGTGCAAGCAGCAAGAGCAGATAGAGAGAGATCAAAAAACGAAGCAGAGGCTTATGCAAACGATGTAATACCTAGAGCACGAGGTGAAGCTGAACAAGTTTTACAGCAAGCAGAGGCTTACAAGAAAGAAGTTGTAGCAAAAGCAGAAGGTGAAGCAAGTAGATTTTTAGCAATTTATAATGAGTATAAAAATGCAAAACAAGTTACACAAGAAAGAATGTACTTAGAAACTATGGAAAAAGTTTTAGCTGATATAGATAAAGTAATTATTGATAAAGAGTCAGGATCAGGAGTTGTTCCATATCTACCATTACCAGAATTAAAAAAAGGAAGTAATAGTTAATGAGAAGCGTTAAATTTTTGGTTCCAGGAATAATACTAATTGGAGTTGTAGTTTTCCAATCTTTATTTATTGTACAAGAGATTAGCCAAGCAATAGTTTTGCAGTTTGGTGACCCGAAGAAAATCATTACCAAAGCAGGATTGAATTTTAAACTTCCTTTTATTCAAAACGTTGTTTATCTAGATAAGAGAATTTTAAATCTTGATAACGACCCAGAGGAAGTAATAGCAGCAGATCAAAAAAGATTGATAGTAGATGCTTTTGCAAGGTTTAAAATTGTAGATCCATTAAAGTTTTATATTTCAGTTGGAAATGAGAGAGTTGCAAGATCAAGATTGTCTACAATTATAAATTCAAGAATTAGAGGTGTGCTTGGTACGCAAGAATTGGCTACATTGTTATCCACGGATAGAGCAAGACAAATGCAAATAATACAATCGCAAGTAAACGAAGAGGCAAAAAACTTTGGAATAAATATTGTCGATGTTAGAATAAAAAGAGCTGACTTACCTCCAGCTAACAGTGAGGCTATTTATAAAAGAATGCAAACTGAGAGGGAAAGAGAAGCAAAAGAGTTTAGAGCGCAAGGTGCAGAAATTGCACAAAAAATAAGATCAACAGCAGATAAAGATGTAACTGTTATCTTGGCAGAAGCTAACAAGAAGTCCGAGATCATGAAAGGTGAAGGAGATGGTCAAAGAAACAAAATTTTTGCTAATGCCTTTGGGCGAGACCCACAATTTTTTGCTTTCTATAGAGCAATGCAAGCTTATGAGAAAGCTTTAATTGGTGGAGAAACTTCTTTGGTATTATCACCTGATAGCGAATTCTTTAAATTTTTCGGAAAATCGATAAAGCCAGCTCTTAAAAAATAAAAAAACTAAACTGTGAATGAATTAATAACCGCAATTGGGTTACTTTTTTTTATAGAGGGTCTTTTCCTTGCCATTTTCCCGTCAAGAATTAAAAATATGTTAGAATTAATCAAAAATACACAAGTAAGTAAACTTAGATCATACGGTTTGTTTTTTTTGGTTATCGGTTTTTTAATAATTTGGTATGTTAAAAATTAGATGAGTAGTTTGAAAAAAATATTTTTTATCTTAGCAATCTTAAATTTTACTTCTATTAATGCTAAACCTGTGCCCGAGTCCTTCGCTGATTTGGCAGAAAAATTGATGCCTTCAGTTGTTAATATTTCAACAACTCAAACTGTTAAAACAACAACAAACCAGTTTCCCTTTCAATTTCCTCCAGGCTCGCCTTTTGGTGAAATGTTTAAAGATTTTGAAAGACCCACTGAAAGAAAAGCGTCTTCTTTAGGTTCAGGATTTATTATTAAAAATAATGGAATTGTAATAACAAATAATCACGTAATTGCTAATGCAGAAGATATTTTGATTAGAGTTGAAGATAAAGAATATAAAGCAGAGGTAATTGGCGCTGATCCCTACATGGATCTTGCAGTATTAAAAATTAAATCCAAAGATGTATTTAAGCCAGTAGAATTTGGAGACTCAAATAAAGCTAGAGTAGGTGATTGGGTCGTAGCAATCGGAAATCCTTTTGGTTTAGGTGGAACAGTAACTTCAGGAATAATATCAGCAAGAAATAGACAAATAGGTTTGACGAGATATGAAGATTTTATACAAACCGATGCTTCAATTAATCAAGGTAATTCAGGTGGACCATTATTTAATTTAAAAGGTGAAGTTATAGGTGTAAACACAGCGATAATAGCTCCAGGTCAATCGGGATCAATAGGTATCGGTTTTGCAATACCTGCTAATGCAGCGTCAAATGTAATAGATCAATTAATAAAATTTGGAGAAACAAAAAGGGGATGGTTAGGAGTTAGAATTCAAGAAGTGTCCAAAGAAATAGCTGATGTTGAAAAACTTAAACGACCAGAAGGAGCACTTGTAGCAAGCGTTGGTAAAAATAGTCCAGCAGATAAAGCTGGAATAAAAGCTGGTGATATTATTCTAGAATTCGACGGAAAAAAAATTAATACAATGAAAAAACTTCCAAATGTTGTTGCTAGCACAGAAGTAGGAAAGAGTGTTGAACTTAAAATTTGGAGAAATAAAAAATTAATATCAAAGAGGTTAACTTTAGGAAGACTTGAAACATCCGAAGAATTTAAAGAAACTAAACCAAAAGTTGTTAAAAAAGATGAAGAAATCGAAAGTTTAAAAATAGCAGTAAGAGAAATTAACGAAGAAGACATAACTTCTAGAAATTTAAATAAAAAAACTACAGGCGTAGTGGTTACAGAGATCTCAAAAAGAAGCCCACTTGAAGGCCTTATAAGTGTGAATGATATTATAATAGAAGTTCAAAAGACCTCAATTAAATCTATAGCTGGTTTAAAAAATATTGTTAAAAATATTTTTAAAAAGGGTGAAAAAACTTTACTACTAACAATAATTAATCAAAATAATCAAAGACGATATCTTGGTGTTAAAATAAATTAATTTTGCCTAAAAAAATCATTCTTTTATCAGGACCCACAGCTTCGGGGAAATCAAAATTGGCTCTTCATTTAGCAAAAAAATTGGATGGCGAAATTATAAATGCTGACAGTATGCAAATATACAAAGAATTTAAAATTTTATCTTCAAGACCGAAAATATTTGAAATGGAAAAAATTAAACACCATTTGTATGGAGTAGTATCAGCAAAAAAATGTTTTTCAGCAGGTGATTGGATTAAAGAAGTAAAAAGAAAAGTGAGATATTGTTATAAAAATAAAAAAATTCCAATTATTGTTGGAGGTACTGGTTTATATTTTAACACTATCACAAAGGGAATTAGTAAAATTCCTAATATAGATATTAAAACTAGGGCTAAAGTTAGATTTTTATACAAAAAACTTGGTACTAAAAAATTTTATGAAAAACTTTTAGAATTAGACCCTAAAATAAAGAACAAAATTAACTCATCAGACTCCCAAAGAATACAAAGAGCATATGAAGTTAAACTTAAAACAAATAAATCTATATTCGATTGGTTTGCTAAAACAAAATCAGATTTTTTAGATTTTGATTTAAAGAAGATTTATATTGATATTCCGAGGGTTGATCTACTTCCAAAAATTCTTAAAAGAATTGATCTTATGTTCGAGGAGAATTGCTTAGCTGAGGTTCAATCATTTAATAAATTAAAGCTTAATAAAAGTTTATCAGCTAATAAATTGATTGGTGTGAAAGAAATAAATCAATTTATTCGAGGTGGAATTACTTTAAACGAATGTAAAG
>CACNTN010000010.1 GCA_902623395.1 uncultured Pelagibacteraceae bacterium
ATCATTTGGCCATTTAATCTTAATTTTATTTGAAAATTTTTTTGTAAAGATATCTTTTAATAAATAGGCGTTTAAAATCGCAAATTCATTAAAATCTATTCTCATTTGATTTATTTCAAAAAAAATACTTATAAATAAGTTTCCTTTTTTGGATACCCATTTTTTTCCCATTGTGCCTCTACCACTAGTTTGTTTCTCAGAAACAATTATTGTTGGTTTTGTGTTTTTTTTCTTTATAAGTCTAAGGGCCAAATCATTCGTACTTTTTACACTTTTAAATTTAAGTGGTCTTAATTTCATTAATTCAAAAATAGTGTATCTACTAAATTGTTCAAAATTGATGGGTATAAGAAAAATGTTAATAGAATTCCACAACTTATAAAAACAGATAACTTAGCAAATCTATTTTTTGATGGTTCAAAAGAAATCACATTATCATCGAAATAAATCGTTTTAATAATCTTTAAATAATAAAAAGCTGAAATAACTGTGGTCAACAAACCAATTATTGCTAAAGCATACATTTTTTGTTCAAGCACAGCAGTAAAAACGTAAAATTTTGCAAAAAAGCCACCCAGCGGTGGAATGCCTGCTAATGAAAATAAAATTAACAAAAATGAAATAGCTAAAATAGGATGTTTTTTTGAGATGCCTGATAAATCGGATATATTCTCTTTATATTGGCCATCTTTTTTTAATAAGTACAAACAAGAGAAAGCTCCAATATTCATTATTACATAAATTGCAATATAAACTACTGCACTTTCATAACCTGAAATTACTCCTGTAGCTACACCTGCTAACGCGTACCCTATATGTCCGATTGAACTGTAAGCTAATAATCTCTTAATATTTTTTTGGCCTATAGCTGCAACTGCGCCTAAGATCATAGAAGCAATAGATATAAAAATGATTATAGTTTGCCATTCCGCTAAAATATTTGAAAATGGAATAAGCATAAATTTAATTAAAACTGCCAAGCCAGCAACTTTTGGTACTACAGCAAAATAACTGGTAATCGAAGTTGGTGCGCCCTCGTATACATCAGGTGTCCACATATGAAAAGGAACCGCAGAAACTTTAAAAGCAAGACCTACTAAAATAAATACCATTGCAAAAACTGCTCCTGTGTTTTCTTTACTTAATTCATTTGAAATTAAGTCAAAATTAGTTGAGCCTGTGAATCCATATAATAACGAACACCCGTATAATAATAAACCCGATGATAATGCGCTTAAAACAAAATATTTAATACCTGACTCGGATGATCTTAAATTATCTCTGTCTATAGAGGCCAAAATATAAAGTGATAAAGATTGCAGCTCTAAGCCTAGATAGAATAAAATTATATCATTTGAGCTTACCATAAAGAACATGCCTAAAATTGAAAGTAGTATTATTATTGGGTATTCAAATTTTGCTATTTTATTATCTAATATAAAATTTTTTGATGAATTGAGAACAAATAAACTCGATAAAAGTATGAGAATTTTAAAAAAATTTGAAAAAGCATCACGTGTAAAACTTTCTAAAAATATTTTTTCTTCATTGTTTGAACTATTTAAAATAATGGCAACAGTTAGTAAAATTATAAGTGAGCTTAAATTAAATATTAAATTAAAACTATTTTGTATAAAAACTCCTATCATTAAAATTGAAAATATCGACAAAGTTAAAAAAATTTCTGGAAGTAGTATATTTAAATTATTTAACATATATTTTTTTTAATTTGTTTTTATTGCAATCTCATAATTATTAATTAGATTATCTACTGAAACGTTTAAGGTTTCCATTAAAGGAGCAGGATAAAAACCAAAAAAAATAACCAATATAGCTAATATAATTAATATTAATAATTCACATTTATTCACGTCTTTTAAATTTTTAATTTGATCATTTTTTACCTGACCAAAAATGACTCTTTTAGTAAGCCAAAGCATGTATGCGGCTCCTAATACGACACCAAACGTTGCTAACATAGCAACTAGATAATTTTTTTGAAAAGTTCCTGTTAAAACTAAGAACTCACCTAAAAAACCAGATGTTCCTGGTAAGCCTAAACCGGCTAAAGCAAAAACCACAAACAAAAAAGAATATTTTGGTAAGTAATTTACTAAACCACCGTAGGTACTGATCATCCTAGAGTGCATTCTGTCATAAACAACTCCTACACAGAGAAATAGTGCTGCTGAAATTAACCCGTGGCTAATCATCTGAAAAATACTGCCTTCAATTCCTAGCTTTGTAAAAGTAAAAATTCCAAGAGTCACATACCCCATGTGGGCAACAGAGGAATATGCAATTAATTTTTTCATGTCGTCTTGCATTAAAGCGACTAGAGAAGTGTAAATAATTGCAATAATACTCAATGTAAAAATTAATGGTGTAAAATAATCAGAGGCTATTGGAAACATTGGTAACGAAAATCTTAAAAAACCATATCCAGCCATTTTTAAAAGTATAGCAGCTAGAATAACTGATCCAGCAGTAGGCGCTTCTACATGAGCATCGGGTAACCAAGTGTGAACTGGCCACATTGGTGTTTTTACGGCAAATGAACTAAAAAAAGCTAACCATAATAAATTTTGATATTCCTTAGGTATTTTAATTTCATAAATTTCAGTAACATCGGTTGTACCTGTTATCCAATAAATTGAAATAATAGCAACAAGCATTAAAACTGATCCTAAAAGGGTAAAGAGAAAAAACTTAAAAGCTGAGTAAACTCTTCTTGAGCCACCCCAAACTCCAATTATTAAAAACATTGGTATTAATCCAGCCTCAAAGAATAAATAAAATACTACTAAATCTAATGAGCAAAAAACTCCAATCATGAAAGTTTCTAATATTAAGATTGCTATCAAAAACTCTTTTACTCTATCTTGAATACTATTTATGCATGAGATAATACATATTGGTGTAATTAATGTTGTTAGCACGATGAAAAGGATTGAAATTCCGTCTACTCCTAATTTAAATTTGATATAGTCATTTATCCAAGATTGTTCTTCTAAAAATTGGAAATTTGGTGATGTATAATCCATTGAGTACCAAACAAATAAAGACAATATAAATGTTGCTAAACTACTAAATAAAGAAATGTAAATTGAACTGTTATTGTTTTTTTGTCCTCTAGACAGAAAAATAAATAAAGAGCTAACTAGAGGTAAAAATATAAGAGTGGATAATATAGGAAAGTCCATTTTCTAATTTAAAATCAAATATGTAAGCAAGATTGATAGTCCTATCAACATTACGAAAGCATAATCATATATAAAACCTGTTTGAAAAACCCCAGCTTTATCAGAAAGTTTTTTTATTAATTTTGAAATACCGTCTGGACCAAATCTATCTATAAAACCTAAGTCACCTTGTTTCCAGAAGAAAAAACCAATTTTTTTCGCAGGCTTTACAAATAAAAATTCATACAGTTCGTCTATATACCACTTATTAAGTAAAAAATTATAGAGCGGAGTGTTAGTGTTTTTAAATTCTTCTAAAATTTTCGTATTAGAAATAAAATAATAATATGAAATAGGTATAGATATTACTACTAAAACCGGTGTTAAAATTAAAAACCATAAAGGTACTGAGTCATGTTTTATTTCGTTTAAAAAAAATATTGATGTTTGCCAAAAGTCATTACTATGTTGGCCAATAAAAGTCTCTTTAAAAAAATAGCCAGAAAAAATTGCACCAATAGCTAAGAGTAATAAAGGTCCTAACATTATCAATGGAGACTCGTGGGTTTCGTTGATTGGAATTTTTGAATTATTATATGGACCGTGAAAAGTTTTAAAAATTAATCGCCAAGAATAAATTGAAGTTAAAAAGGCTGTGAAAATTCCAATAGTAGCTGCATAGTTTCCCAGAGACGAATTTTTTAAATAAGCAAACTCAATAATTGCATCTTTAGAGTAAAAACCTGATAAAAAAGGAAACCCTGTTAGCGCCAAAGTTCCTATCAACATCAGAATATATGTATAGGGAAGTTTTTTTCTTACGCCGCCCATATTCCTGATATCTTGTTCATCTTTTAAGGCATGAATTACAGAGCCTGAACCTAAAAATAATAAAGCTTTAAAAAATGCATGTGTAAATAAATGAAACATTGCTACATGGTAGGCCCCTACACCTGCAGCGAAAAACATATAACCTAATTGACTACAGGTAGAGTAAGCTACGATCTTTTTTATATCATTTTGAACGAGAGCTACAGATGCAGCGAAGATTGCCGTGACCATACCAACTATTGTGACAAGATTTAAAGCAGTTTGTGAAAATTCAAATAAAGGGGAGCATCTAACAACTAAAAATACTCCGGCTGTTACCATTGTAGCTGCATGAATTAATGCCGAAACTGGTGTAGGTCCCTCCATAGCATCCGGCAACCAAGTATGTAATATAAATTGAGCAGACTTACCCATCGCTCCGATAAATAAAAATAAACAAATTAATGTTATTAAAGATGTCTCAATTCCAAAAAAAACTAATTTTTTTTCGATATATTGGGGGGCCAAATTAAAAACTTCTTGAAAATTTATAGTTCCAAAATAAAAAAATATTAAAAAAATTCCAACAGCTAAACCAAAATCTCCAACTCTATTTACAATAAAAGCTTTAATTGCTGCATTATTAGCTGTTTCTTTTTTGAACCAAAAACCAATTAATAAATAAGAACAAAGACCTACTCCCTCCCAGCCAAAAAATAATTGTAGAAAGTTGTCGGATACCACAAGAACTAACATCGAAAATGTAAATAATGACAAGTAAGACATAAATCTAGGTTTATGAGGATCATGACTCATGTAGCCAATAGAATAAATATGCACCAATGCTGAGATGAATGTGACAACTACTAGCATAACTGAACTCAGAGGATCAATATTGATCGACCAATTAGCAACAAAACTTCCTGAACTAATCCATTCAAATATTTTAAAATTTCCATATGTATTATTTTGAATTCCATTCCAAAATAAAATTATTGAAAATACAGCTGATATACTTACAAACAAGCTAGTAGTAATTTCAGAAAAATATTTAATTAATGATTTACCTAAAAAACCCAGTATAGATCCAACTAAGGGTAAAAAAATTACAGCGTACTCCATTTATCCTCTCATCCCATGGATATCTTCAACTCTTATTGAGCCTCTATTTCTATAATAAATTACAATTATAGCTAATCCTATTGCTGCTTCTGCTGCAGCCACTGTCAAAATTAGCATTGTGAATATTTGTCCAACTATATCTCCAGAGAAAATTGAAAATGATATTAAATTTATATTTACCGCCAATAATATTAATTCAATAGACATTAATATTACTATTACGTTTTTTCTATTCAAAAAAATACCGATCACACCTAAAAAAAATATTATTGCACCTAGGGATAAATAATGACCTAATCCAATTTCAATCATCAATTTTTACTCCTTTATTGCTCTCGACATCTCTAAGCTCAATCGATGATGATGGATTTCTAGAAATTTGATTAAAATAGCTTTGTTTTTTTACTCCAGTTCTTTTTCTAAATGTTAGAAGTATAGCTCCTATCATTGATAACAAAAGTATGATTCCAGCTAATTGAAAATATAAAATATAATCAGTGTACATAACTAAACCTAATTGATGTGTGTTTGAAATATCAGATAAAATAAGAGTACTGCTTGACATTAAATCATCTTTGTATTTCCAACCACCCACTACTACTAAAAGCTCTAAAAGTATTAAAACACTCACTATCAATCCAATTGGAATATGAGTTGATTTTTTTCCGATAAACCAAGATTGCTTTTGTTCAGCCACGTTAAGCATCATTACTACAAATAAAAATAAGACTGCTACAGCTCCAACATATACAATTAAAATAATCATTCCTAGAAATTCAGCCCCAACCATTATAAAAAGACATCCAACTGATATAAAATCTAAGATTAAAAAGAAAACTGAATTAACAGTATTTCTTGAAGTGATCACCATTAAAGATGAAAAAATTGCAATTACGGAAAAAAAATAAAAAAATACGGAATGAAATAACATTTATCTATAAGGTTTATCTAGCTTGATATTCTTAGCCAAGACTGACTCCCATCTGTCTCCGTTATCTAATAGTTTTTCTTTATTATAATAAAGCTCTTCTCTTGTTTCAGTCGCAAATTCAAAATTTGGTCCTTGGACTATTGCCTCGACAGGACATGACTCTTGGCATAAACCACAATAAATACATTTCAACATATCAATATCGTATCTTGTGGTCTTTCTGCTTCCATCGGATCTTTCAGCTGACTCTATTGTAATTGCTTGGGCAGGGCAAACTGCCTCGCAAAGTTTGCAGGCTATGCATCTTTCCTCTCCATTTGGATATCTTCTTAAAGCGTGCTCTCCTCTCATTCGAGGACTTACCGGACCTTTTTCAAATGGATAATTTATAGTTTTAGATTTTTTGAACATTTCTTTAATGGCCATTAATAAACCCTTAATAAATTCCACCAAAAAAATAGTTTTAAAAATTCTGTTTAATGTCATTAAAAATTTCCTTTTGGTAATTTATCAAAGTAAAATAAAAAACTAGCAGTTAATACTAAATATATTAAAGAAAATGGTAGAAAAATTTTCCATCCTAATCTCATTAATTGATCATATCTGTATCTAGGAACTATTGCTTTTATCAAAGCGAATAGAAAAAATAAGAATAAAATTTTTAAAATCATCCAGATGGGAGATGGAATTAAATTAATTGGGTAAATATCAATGATTGGCAACCAACCACCTAGAAAAAGTATAGAACCCATTGCACACATTAAAAGAATGTTTGCGTATTCCCCAAGCCAAAACATAGCATACATCATTCCAGAATATTCAGTTTGATATCCTGCCACTAACTCAGCTTCGGCTTCGGGTAAATCAAAAGGAGGTCTATTAGTCTCTGCTAATGCAGAAATAAAAAAAAGTACAAACATTGGAAAAAGAGGAATTACGTACCATAGTTCTTTTTGCGCCAAGACGATGTCTTTCAAGTTTAGTGATCCAACACATAATAATACATTGATAATAATTATTCCTATAGAAACTTCATAAGAAACCATTTGAGCAGCAGATCTAATAGCACCTAAAAATGGATATTTAGAATTTGAGGCCCAGCCGCCCATTATAATGCCATAAACACCAAGAGAGGAAACTGCAAATAAATACAATATACCGACATTAATATCAGATAACACTAACTTCTCACTCATTGGAATAACTGCCCAAGCAACTAAAGCAAGAGTCATGGTAACAATAGGGGCAAGTATAAATACTGCTTTGTTAGCGCTAGCTGGAATAATTATTTCTTTAAAAATATATTTTAATGCATCAGCTAATGTTTGTAATAAACCAAATGGGCCAACAACATTTGGCCCTTTTCTTTTTTGTACTAAACCCCATACCCTTCTATCCAACCAAACAACCATGGCCACTGATACCAGTATTGGTAGTAATAAAAATAAAATTTTATAAACCTCGCTACCTAAAATATTTAAGTATTCTATCATTAATTATTTGTTCCATCTTTTTTAATTTTTTGACGAATTTGACGACATTCACTCATTGTTTTTGAAGAACGTGAAATAGAGTTTGTGTAGTAGTAATCAAGTTCCCTTATAAAAATCTTTTCACTAAAAAAACTTGTTTCAATATTATTTATTTTTATTTCTGATTTTTTTGGTAGTTCGTTTATCTCTGAAAAATTTGGAACAGTTTGTAAAATCTCTTTTCTTAACTCATCAAAATTAACTTTCTTATCTTTAAAGCCTAATTTTTTATTAATTTGGTTGAAAATTTTCCAATCTTCTAACGCTTCTCCGATAGGGTAGGATGCTTTTTTACCTTCTTGTATTCTTCCTTCAAGATTTTCGTACAAACCATTTTGCTCAGTATATGCTGCACTTGGTAAAATTAAATCTGCAATTTCTGCACCTCTATCTCCATGACTTCCTTGGTAAACAATAAATTCATCATTTTTTTGAAATTCTAAATTATCAGAACCTAGTAAATATAAAATTTTAAATTTTCTATTTTTTAAATCATCAAAAAAAGATGAGGATTTTTCTTTTTTACCTTGCAAAATTTTTAAATCTAATAGACCTACCGTTGATGCATTTTGTACAAGTATATTTAATGCATTCCAGTTATCATTAATTAAATTATTTTTTATTAAAAATTTTTTTAATTCTTCAAATATATATCTTCCACTTTTAAGCTCTAATGCAGACTCCCCGATAATGATTATTGGTTTTTTTGCTGATAAAAGCTTTTGAGAAAAGCTGTGTTCTTTATTTAAAATTTTTTTGATATCTTCAGTTCTATCACCAATTATTTCATAATCGTATGTTAAATCACCTGGATTACCTAATGAGAAAATTGGTATTTTTTTTTGC
Organism: uncultured Pelagibacteraceae bacterium; assembly: GCA_902623395.1. GTDB lineage: Bacteria > Pseudomonadota > Alphaproteobacteria > Pelagibacterales > Pelagibacteraceae > Pelagilacustribacter. The sequence continues at coordinate 8,424 of CACNTN010000010.1, forward strand.
ACAAATGTTTTTCTTATTCTAGCGTTTAAAATTGATGCCTCATGTCTCGGATTGGTTCCAACTAGTAAAATTATATCTGCATCTTCAATACCTGCTATCGAAGAGTTAAAAATATAGTTCATTTTTTCATCTGAGTTTATGTACAAATCTTTTTCTCTAAACTCTAAATTTTCACTTTTAAGTGTTTTAAAGAATTTCATGAAGCTGAGAGCATTTTCCATATTGATCATGTCGCCAATATGGCCAGCTATTTCATTCGGATGAACTGAACGTATTTTATCAACTAAAAGATCTATGGCTTCTTCCCAGGTAGTTTTTTGTAATATATTATCTTTTTTAATATACGGAACATCTAGTCTTTGCTTTAATAAACCGTCGCAAGAGAATCTTGTTTTGTCGGATATCCACTCCTCATTTATTTCATTATTCAATCTAGGTAAAATTCTTTTTACTTCCCAGTTATAAGTATCTACTCTTATGTTTGAACCTACGGCATCTAACACATCTACACTTTCCGTCTTTTTAAGTTCCCATGGTCTTGCTTCAAAAGCATAAGGTTTAGACGTAAGTGCTCCTACAGGACACAAATCAATAACATTTGCAGACAACTCTGACTCCATGGATTTTTCTAAGTAAGTTGTGATTTCCATGTTTTCACCTCTGCCAATAGCTCCTATTTCTGGAACTCCAGCAACTTCTGTAGCAAATCTCACACATCTTGTGCAGTGAATGCACCTTGTCATTTGGGTTTTAATTAAAGGTCCCATGTATTTTTCTTTTACATCCCTTTTATTTTCAACAAATCTCGATTTATCTACTCCGTAATAAAGAGACTGGTCCTGTAAATCGCACTCGCCTCCTTGGTCACACACAGGACAATCTAGTGGATGATTAGCTAATAAAAATTCCATTACACCTTTTCTCGCTTTTTCAACAAAGGGAGTATTTGTTTTTATATTCATTCCCTCTGTAGCTGGCATAGCGCATGATGCTATTGGCTTAGCTGACTTCTCCATCTCAACTAAACACATTCTACAATTTCCCGCTATTGAGAGTTTTTCGTGATAACAAAATCTTGGAATCTCAACGTCTGCTAGCTCACATGCTTGAAGAACTGTCATTCCTTTTTCAAACTCAATTTCTTTGCCATTAATTTTTAATTTAGGCATTTTTGTTCTCCAATAAATGTTGATCAACTAAGTAAGGATTATTCAATTTTTTCTTGATCAAAGGTTCTTCTCTGCAACGGCTTTCTACTTCTGTCCTAAAATGTCTTAGCAAACCTTGAACTGGCCAAGCTGATCCTTCACCAAAAGCACAAATAGTATGACCTTCAATTTGTTTAGTTACATCTGAAAGTAATTCAATATCACTAAAAGTTGCTTTTCTTTTAACTACTCTATCTAAAATTCTCCACATCCAACCTGATCCTTCTCTACATGGAGTACATTGACCACAACTCTCGTGTTTATAAAACCTGGCTATTCTAGCCATGCATTCAACGATGTCATGATCTTTATTAATTACTACTATCCCTGCGGTACCTAATCCACTTTTATTTTCAATCAAAGAGTCAAAATCCATTGTTAATGTATCACAAACTTTTTTTGGTAATAAAGGCATAGATGAACCACCTGGAATAACTGCTTGAAGATTTTCCCAACCCCCAACTACTCCACCTGCATGTTTTTCTATTAAATCTTTTAGAGGAATTCCCATTTCCTCCTCGACATTACATGGAGCATTTACATTACCTGAAATACAAAATATCTTAGTTCCAGTATTTTTAGGTCTACCTATTGAGGCGAACCACTTACCACCTCTTCTCAAAATTGTAGGCACAACAGCAACAGTTTCTACATTATTAACTATTGTAGGACACCCGTACAAACCAACTAATGCTGGAAAAGGTGGTTTTAATCTTGGTTGACCTTTATTACCTTCAATACTTTCTAATAATGCAGTTTCCTCACCACAAATATATGCTCCTGCGCCATAATGAATATGAATGTCAAAATCCCATCCGGAATCACAAGCATTTTTTCCTAAAAAATTTTTGGCATATGCTTGATCAATTGCTTCTTGTAAACGTTTACCTTCATTAAGATATTCTCCTCGAATATATATATAGCAAACATGAGCATTTACTGTATAACCTGCAATTAAACAACCCTCGATTAATTTTTGAGGTTCGAATCTCAAAATGTCTCTATCTTTACATGTTCCAGGTTCAGATTCATCTGCGTTAATCACTAAATAGTGTGGTCTTGAACCAACCTCTTTTGGAGCAAATGACCACTTTAAACCAGTTGAAAAACCTGCTCCACCTCTCCCTCTTAATTCAGAAGTTTTTACCTCATTTATTATCCATTCACGACCTTTATTAATTAAATCTTTAGTATCTTTCCAATCATCGCGTTTTAATGAATTTTCAATATCCCAACCAAATTCATTATAAAGGTTTTTAAATATTCTATTTTCTTTTTTAAGCATGTTTTTCTCCATTACTAATTGGAACTTTTTCTGGAGAAGTGTTCTTTCTCCCACGATATGAGCCAGGTTTTAAAGGTTTGTCGTTTATTAATGAAATTAGTATTTCTTTTGTGCTTTTTTCATCTAAGTCTTCGTAGTAATCATCATTTATTTGTACCATAGGTGCACTAACACAAGCTCCTAGACACTCCACTTCCATCCAAGAGCAGTTACCTTTTTTTGAAATTTCATTTTCATTTGGAGAAATATTTTCTTTGCATAATTTAACTATTTTATCAGCGCCTCTTAGTAAACAAGGTGTCGTTGTACATACCTGAATAAAATGTTTACCTACTGGTGCAAGATTATACATTGTATAGAAAGTGGCTACTTCATAAACTGATATGTAAGGCATAGCTAGATGTTTAGCTATATATTTCATTGCTGCTAAAGGTATCCAATTATCATTCTGTCTCTGAGCTAAATAAAGTAAAGGCATCACTGCGCTTTTTTTATTTTTTTCTGGATACTTTTTTAAAATTTGTTCAACTTTTTTTAAATTTTCCTCTGAAAATTTAAATTCTTTTGGTTGATCGTCATGAATCTTTTTTACACTCATCTATCTACCTCTCCAAAAACGATGTCTAATGAACCAAGAACAGCAGGAACATCCGCTAACATGTGGCCACGAATTAAATAATCCATAGCTTGAAGGTGAGAAAAACCCGGTGCTCTGATTTTGCATCTATAGGGTTTATTACTACCGTCAGATATTAGATAAACACCAAACTCACCTTTTGGCGCCTCTACAGCTGTGTAAACATTTCCCTTTGGAACTCTGTAACCCTCAGTAAATAATTTAAAATGGTGAATTAATGCCTCCATCGATTGTTTAATATCATCTCTGTTTGGAGGCGAAATTTTATTATCAATAGATATAACGGGGCCTTTAGGTAATCTCTCAATACATTGAAGTATAATTTTGATACTTTCTCTCATTTCCTCTATTCTACAAAGATATCTATCGTAACAATCACCATTTTTTCCAATTGGAATTTTAAAGTCTAAATCTTTATAAATTTCATAAGGTTGTGATCTTCTTAAATCCCAAGGGACTCCTGATCCTCTTAACATCACTCCAGAAAAGCTGTGATCGATAGCCTCTTGTTTTGAGACAATGCCTATTTCAACATTACGTTGTTTGAAAATACGATTGTCCGTAAGTAAACCCTCTAAATCATCAATAATTTTTGGGAACGATTTGCAAAATTTTTCAATATCTTCAACAAGTTTCATTGGAACATCTTTGTGTACGCCTCCAGTTCTAAAATAATTTGCGTGTAATCTTGAACCAGATGCCCTCTCATAAAAAGTCATCAAAGTTTCTCTTTCCTCAAAACCCCATAATGAAGGGGTCAAAGCTCCTACATCTAATGCTTGGGTAGTAACATTTAAAATATGACTTAAAATTCTTCCTATTTCACAAAATATTACTCTAATGTATTTAGCTCTGATAGGCACTTCTACCTTGAGTAATTTTTCTGCAGCTAAAGCAAAGGCGTGTTCTTGATTCATTGGTGCAACGTAGTCCAGTCTATCGAAATAAGGTAAGGCTTGGGTATAAGTTTTTTGCTCAATTAATTTTTCTGTCCCTCTGTGCAGTAATCCTATATGTGGATCAGCCTTTTCGACTAATTCTCCATCTAACTCCAATATTAATCTTAAAACACCGTGTGCAGCAGGATGTTGAGGTCCAAAATTAAGGCTCAATGATTTAGTTTTTTTTACCATCTTTTTCTGAATTTTTTATTTCTTTAATATATTTTGTTCCTTCCCATGGACTTTCAAAATCAAAATTTCTATAATTTTGTTCCAGCTTAACTGGCTCATAAATAACTTTTTTATCTTTTTCGCTGTATCTAACCTCGTTAAACCCTGTTAAAGGAAAATCTTTTCTTAATGGATGACCTTTAAAACCGTAATCAGTCAAAATTCTTCTTAAATCTGGATGATTCTTAAATTTAATACCGTACATGTCAAAAACTTCTCTCTCCATCCAATTAGCAGAAGGGTATATTTTGGTGATGGAATTAATTGCTTGGTTAATTTCAAATTTAATTAAAAGTTTAATTCTTAAATTATTTTCGTGGGATAAAAAAAGATAAATAAGCTCAAATCTTTTTTCATTTTCTGGATAATCTACTCCAGCGATATCAATAAGTTGTTTAAATTTAAAATTTTCATTCGATTTTAAAAATTGAATTACATCAACTAGATCATTTTTATCTATTTCAATTAATAATTCCTCATTATCAATAGATGAGTTTTTAATTTTGCTAGACAGTTCTGAATTAATTGTCTTTTCAATTGATTGTAATTTTGAAATCATCTCTATCTTTTTAAAGAACCTTCTCTTCTAATTTTTTTTTGTAGTTGTAAAATTCCGTATAACAAAGCCTCAGCCGAGGGAGGGCAACCAGGTATATAAATATCGACTGGTACGATTTTATCACAGCCTCTTACAACTGAATAAGAATAGTGATAATAACCACCTCCATTAGCACAACTTCCCATAGATACAACATACCTTGGCTCAGGCATCTGATCGTAAACTTTTCTTAAAGCTGGTGCCATCTTATTTGTTAAAGTTCCGGCTACTATCATTACATCTGATTGTCTCGGTGAAGCTCTAGGTGCAGCTCCAAATCTTTCTAGATCATATCTTGGCATAGAAGTTTGCATCATTTCAACTGCACAACAAGCAAGACCAAATGTCATCCAGTGCAGAGAGCCGGTTCTTGCCCAATTAATTAAATTATCACTTGAGGTAGTTATAAAACCTTTCTCAGCAAAATTTTTTGCTAAATCTTTAAATTCATCAGGTATTTGTTTTTGTTTATCTGTATTTAAAATCATTTTATTCCCATTCCAAAGCACCTTTTTTCCATTCATAAATAAAACCAATGGTCAGAACTCCTAAAAAAAACATCATAGACCAAAAACCTGTGGGGCCTATTCCGCTAAGTGAAATTGCCCATGGAAATAGAAAAGCGATTTCAAGATCAAAAATTATAAAAAGAATTGCAACTAAGTAGAATCTTACGTCAAACTCCATTCTAGAGTCATCAAATGCTTCAAATCCACATTCATAAGCCGATAACTTCTCAGGGTCAGGGTTTGACGGTGAAGCTAAAAAGTTAGCTAAAATAAAACCTATGCTTAAAAATAAAGCTAAAAATAAGAATATTAATATTGATAAATATTCGGATAAAAAATTGTAAATCATGTTTTTTATTAATATCTACCCCAATACCGTAGTTTGAGGATTCTTATATTAATTGTTACTCTTTATAACATTTATTCTTAAAGAATACAGGACAGATGGAAGCATTTTTGTTGATCAAAAAATGTTAGTTATCAAGTATCTAGATGAAAATCATTATCAACTAGTGGCGGGAGTGACGGGACTCGAACCCGCGACCTCCTGCGTGACAGGCAGGCGCTCTAACCAACTGAGCTACACCCCCACAGTTATTAAATTTAATGGTGGGCGGTAAAGGACTCGAACCTATGACCCTCTCGGTGTAAACGAGATGCTCTACCAACTGAGCTAACCGCCCTATTAAATAAAACCGAGGTATACATTAAAAACTTTATAAAGTAAAAAAGTATTTAAATAGTTGTGTAATTTATATAAATAGCAGTATTATTAACTAATCATGATTTTAAATTGTAATTCGTGTGGTAAAAGATTTGTTGTTCCAGATAGTGCAATTACTGCATCTGGACGAATGGTTCAATGTGGATCATGTGGAAATAAATGGAAACAGTTTCCAATTAACGAAATTAAATCAACCCGGTCTGTTTCTAATAATGAAAAAATAGTTTCAAAACCAAGAAAAATTCAACAAAAAACTCAAAAGTTAAAAAAGGTCAAAAAGAATATAATAAGAAAACGTAGAGAATTAGATTTGTACTCTCCAGAATATCTTGAAAAAAAACATGGCATCAAATTAAATGAAAGTATCGAAACAGCTACATCTAAGAGCACAACCTCATCAAAAAAAAATGTCACATTTGGATTTTATAATACTTTATTATTATTTTTTGTAATATTAATAATCTTATCTAGAGGGCTATATTTCTTTCAAGATTTTGTAGTCCAAACATTACCATTCACAGAATTTTACATAGATTATTTTTTTGAGAGTATTAGAAATATGTTTGAAATTTGGAAGAATCTTATTTCTAGTTATTAATCTCTAATTCTTTTATATTAACAAAATTGTTAGATAGATTTATATTATTTTTTTTAATTTCTTTATAAAAATTCCAGGCTAGGACTAACATTGTATTTTTTTTATTTTTAATGTGTGATTTATTCCTTATCGGTATTTTTACTCCTGGGATAAACTTGTTATGTTTTAATTTATTATCTTCCACAATAAAATCTATTTCTTTAGATATTCCAAAAAAATTTAAAGCAGTGGTTGCTTTTGCTGGAGCGCCATAACCTATAATTTTTAATTTTTTATCCTTTAATTTTTTTATATTCTTAGAAACATTTTCTCTAATTTTATAAATGTTTTCTCCGAATTTTTGGTAAGTTTTGAATTTTTTTATTCCAAAATTTTCCTCCTCTTTAAGCATTTTTTTTACGCTTTGATCAATCTTTACTTTTTTATCTTTTTTTATGTAAATCCTTATCGAACCTCCATGAGTATCCACTTTTTCTGATCTGAAAATTTTAGCCTCAAACTGATTAAAAAAATAAACCAGAGAGGTTAATGACCAATAATTATAATGCTCATGGTAAATATTATCAAACGTTGTATCTTTTAGAGTATCCATCAAATATTGAACTTCTATAATTAAAGTCCCTTTTTTACCTAATAATTTTAACATACAATCTGCCATTTCTTTTAACTTGTCTGAATGGGCAAAAACATTAGAGGCCAAGATTAAATCCGCATTTTTTTTTATCTTTTTAATATTTTTTTTCTCTAAAAAACCATTGTAGGTTTTAATCTTATTTTTATTTGCAATTTTTGCTAAATTTTTCGCAGGTTCGATTCCAAGCAAATTTTTAAATCCTAAATTTAAAAAAGGCTTTAATGCGATACCATCATTACTTCCGATATCTATTATATAAGATTTTTTTTTATTTAATTTTAATTCTTTAGAATATTTTTTCGCCGCTTTAACGAAATGATCTCTAAAAACTTTTGATGTTGATGACGTGTAAAGATAGTTTGAAAATAATTTTTTCGGATCGACCGCTACAGAAAGTTGGCAATTATAACATTTATTACAATAGTTCAATTCTAATGGGTAAAGTTCACATTTCTCCTCTTTTCTACTCAATAAATTATTTGCTAATGGTTGATAACCTAGAGAAACAACTCTTTTTAGTTCATTATTTCCGCATGATCTGCAATGAAATTTATAACTTTTCATTAATAATTTTTTCTCTTTTTCATCAACAAAAATATTTTTAATTGTGTGAGTAATTCCATAATTTTCATGATCTCTTTCACCTCTAACTAAATTTAAAAAGGTTGAGTCTTTTGTAAAAACCATTGTATGCGCAACATTAGGTTTGATTATTGATAGCTGACCCTCATTAACAACTTGAGTAATTTTTGGTGAATTAGGGTTTATGATATCTTGGAAAATTTCTATGATTTGTCCTTTGGTAAATAGACATTTTTGCTCTTGTTGAGGGTGATAATGGTTAGCTCTTAAGGTTCCCTTCTTAGAGTCTATTAAACCAATTAAATTTATTGGTTCTGTAAGCTCGTAATTGCTTATTTTCCCCCTTTTATCAGCAAATAAATTAGCTCCATCTTTTACGTACTCTAAATCTTTTATTAAATTTTGTTTTGACCACTTTTGTATCATCACTTTTATGTTTTGATCTAAATTATAGAGAAACTTAAAACCTGTTTTTAACAATTTTTTATTCGATAAAGAAAATCCTAAATTTGGCACTTCGTCATTTGTTTCCTTTAGTAAAATTTTATTGTTATATTTTTTGCAGATCTCAGCAACTTTTTTTACAGTTAACGACTCTTTTGTTAAGTTGAATATTTCAGATCTTATTTCTCTTTTCTCTTCCATAAATTTGAAACATCTAGCAACATCTATCAAAGGTACTAGACTTTTAATTTGTCTGCCCCCAGCAAAAAGCTTTAAAGTTCCATCCTGAGAAGTTATTTTTGAAAATAAATTAGGCATGATATCTAATCTGGTAGAATCTCCTGAGTAACCATAAACAGATCCTAATCGCAAAATGACATAATTCTTTCCAGATTTTCTGAGCTGCTCTTCATTTATAGCTTTTGAAGTTGAATAAGATAATACAGGTTTTAGAGGCTCTTCTTCTAATATATTCTCTTTTACTTCACTAATTCCCTCATAAACCACATGGGTGGAAGGAAAAATAATTTTACATTTATTGCTTATACAATCTAAAATATTTTGAGTTCCTTTTTCACCAACTTCTTTAATTAATTCATCTTGGCTTTTTGTAGACTCACTTTTAATTCGAGGAACATCCGTTATACCTGCTAAATGATGAATAACATTTGCATCGGAACAATATTTTTCAATTAAGTTTTTATCTAATATATCTCCTTGAATAAATTCCATATTCCAGTTACGAATTTGATTTACTCTTTCAGATATAAATCTCCTATCGATAACGATTATTTCATGATGCCAGCTAAATCCGGAGTAAATCTTGCATAGTTCCATGCCTATGTAACCAAGCCCCCCCGTAATTACTATTTTTTTTTTCATATTATAAACGTCATATTTACTTATAATAAGTTTTACTATAACTCAATTATAATGAAAATTATTGACTGTTTCATGTACTATGATGAAGATTTAATTTTAGATATACGTCTAAATACCTTAGATAAATACATATCAAATTTTATTATATGTGAGGCAAATTTTAACCATAACGGCACAAAAAGGGATTTAAAATTTGATATAAATAAATTCTCAAAATTTAAAAATAAAATTATTTATATTCCTTTAACAAAACAACCTCATAATCTTAAGAGTATAAATGAGAATGATAGCCTAAGGATTAAAAATTCTAAAATTTTAGACAATGCTCTTTTAAGAGAAAATTTTCAAAGAAATTTTTTGTACAATAAGATAAAGGATTTTAGCGATGAAGATCTTGTAATTATAAGCGATCTAGATGAAATTCCTAATCTAGAAAATTTTTCTTATAAAAGTAAAATAACTTTTTTTGAACAAAAAATGTTTTATTACAAATTAAATCTCATACATGAGAATTTCAAATGGTATGGATCAAAACTATGTAAAAAAAAAGATTTAATTAGTCCTCAATGGTTGAGAAATATTAAATCAAGAAAATATCCTATTTGGAGATTTGATATTGTTTTTTCTAATACAAAATATAATAGTGTTAGTTTCGTTAATGATGGTGGTTGGCATTTTACTAATATAAAGACACCAGAGGAAATCAACCATAAAATGAAAAATTTTCTTCACCATTTAGAGTATGAAGAAAGTGGTTTAGATGTAAATGATATAAAAAAAATAATTGACCAAAAAAAAGTATTTTATGATCATAAGGCTGATAAGAAACAAAAAAAATGGAGTGCTTCTGTAAACTTATACAGAGCAAGTGAAAAATTTCTTCCAAGCTATGTTAATGAAAATAAAATTAAATTTCGAGATTGGCTTGATTAGGTTTTAGTGAGTGCTTAATTCTTCTTTTAACTTCTCTTTTTTTGATAATTGGTCTACTTCGACCCATTCAACTCTTTTTAAAGGTTTTGTTAATGCAACTTTCAACACTTCATCAACATTTTTCACTGGAACAATCTCAATTGACTCAAGTACAGTTTTAGGAACCTCTATCAAATCTTTTTTATTTTCAATTGGAATTAAAACTTTTTTAATACCCGCTCTGTGAGCTGCTAACAATTTCTCTTTTAAACCTCCAATTGGAAGTACAAGTCCTCTTAAGGTAATTTCGCCGGTCATCGCGACATCTTTGTTTACTGGGATTTCTGTTATAGCTGAAATAATTGATGTTACCATGCCTACACCAGCTGATGGACCATCTTTAGGAGTTGCTCCTTCTGGAACATGAATGTGAAAATCTTTCTTATCAAAAATTGGTGGTATAATTCCATAATCTAAACTTTTAGACCTGATATATGATTTTGCAGCTTTTACTGACTCTTGCATTACGTCGCCTAATTTTCCAGTAATCTGCATTTTTCCTTTACCTGGCATTACTACAGACTCAATTTTTAAAATTTCACCACCGACTTCTGTCCAAGCTAAACCTGTAACCACACCCACTCTATTTGCCTCTTCAATTTCTCCATAATTATATTTCTGCACTCCGAGCAAATCCTTCAAATCTTTTTCATTTATTGGATTGTTTACATTTTCATTATTATCAATTTTTTTGACAAGTTTTCTAGCAATTTTTGAAATTTCTCTTTCAAGATTTCTAACTCCAGACTCTCTTGTATAATGTCTTATTATTTTTCTATTTATATTCTCGTCAATTGTCCATTCATCATTTTTTAAACCATTATTTTTACTTTGATTTGGTATTAGATATTTTTGAGAAATATTCACTTTCTCATCTTCAGTGTAACCAGATAATCTTATAACCTCCATTCTATCTAAGAGTGGTGGCAAAATATTTAAAGTATTTGCGGTTGTAACAAACATTACATCTGAAAGGTCGTAATCCACTTCTAAATAATGATCATTAAATTCTTTGTTTTGTTCAGGATCGAGTGCCTCTAATAAAGCTGACGAAGGATCTCCTCTATAATCATTTCCGACTTTATCTATTTCATCTAATAAAAAAAGAGGATTTTTAGTTCCTGCTTTTTTCATCATTTGAATAATTTTACCTGGTAAAGATCCTATGTAAGTTCGTCTGTGTCCTCTAATTTCAGCTTCGTCTCGAATTCCTCCGAGTGACATCCTTATAAATTTTCTGTTTGTTGCTTTTGCAATTGATTTACCAAGCGATGTTTTTCCTACTCCTGGGGGGCCAACTAAACAAAGTATCGGTCCTTTCATTTTTTGCATTCTTTTTTGAACAGCTAAGAATTCAATGATTCTCTCTTTTACTTTATCTAATCCATAATGATCTTCATCCAGAATTTTTTGTGCATTTTTTAAATCAGCATTTATTTTGGATTTATTTGACCATGGAAGCTCGGTCATCCAATCTAAGTAATTTCTCACTACAGTAGCCTCTGCTGACATAGGGCTCATGGACTTAAGTTTTTTTAACTCTGATAAACATTTTTCTTTAGCTAACTTCGGCATTTTTGCATCGGTTATTGCTTTGGTAAGAGATGTCAGTTCGTCTTTTCCCTCATCTATTTCACCAAGTTCCTTCTGAATAGCTTTTAATTGCTCGTTTAAATAATACTCACGTTGAGTTTTTTCCATTTGATTTTTAACTCTTCCTCTAATTCTTTTTTCAACTGATAAAACACTAGTCTCTTTTTCAATATACTGATGAATTTTTTCTAATCTTTTTTTAAGATCGAGAATTTCTAGTAATTCTTGCTTTTCAAATATTTGAATATTTAGGTTTGAAGAAATGTTGTTTGCAATTTGGGAAGGATCTTTTAAATTTTTTAAATTATTAGAACCATCGCTTAAATCTTTCTTACTTAAAACTTGCAACCTGTCAAATTTTTTTACTAATCCTAATGCAAGCGGCTCAAGATCTTTAGATAAATTTTGATCCTCTGAAATTTCAACTTCACAAGTTAAATAATTGTTGCTGTTTTCACTATGTTTTAAAATTTTTATTCTTTTTTCTCCTTCAACTAAAACTTTTACTGTTCCATCAGGAAGTTTTAAAAGTTGTAATACTTTGCTTAAACATCCATATTGATAAAGATCTTTACCTGTCGGATCGTCAATTTCTGAATTTTTTTGAGTAACAAGAACGACAGATTTATCTGTTTTCATTACCTCTTGTAAAGCTTTAATAGATTTTTCTCTTCCAACAAAAAGCGGTACGACCATCGATGGAAAAATCACAATATCTCTTAGTGGTAACAGAGGTTTGAGGTATGAAGCTTTCATATCCTCTTAATATGGCTATTAAAATAGTAATTTCAAGAAACAAATTTAGGTTAAGCTACTGATGTTGATGACTTTTTACCATATGTGACAATGGGCTCTGAAGCACCTTTAACAGCAGCTTTATCTACAGTAACTTTTATCACATTTTCCATGTCTGGAAGTTCAAACATTGTTTTTAGCAAAATATTTTCTAAGATGGACCTCAAACCTCTAGCTCCAGTTTTTTTAGCTATTGCTTTTCTGGCTATTTCAGAAATAGCATCATCGTTAAATTCTAATTCTACTTCCTCAAATTCAAATAATCTCTGATATTGTTTAATTAAAGAATTTTTTGGCTCTTTGAGAATTTTTACTAAAGATTTCTCGTCTAAATCGTCTAATGTCGCAATGATCGGCATCCTTCCAATAAATTCAGGTATCAATCCATACTTTATTAAATCTTCGGGTTCTAACATTTTCATAATTTCTGAAAGAGGTTGTTCTTTATAATTTTTAACTTTAGCTCCAAATCCTATTGAGCTACCTTTTCCTCTACTATCAATTAATTTATCTAAGCCTGCAAAAGCTCCCCCACATATAAATAAAATATTTGTTGTATCAACTTGTAAAAATTCCTGTTGAGGATGTTTTCTGCCGCCTTGAGGAGGTACACTTGCAACTGTACCTTCCATAATTTTTAATAATGCTTGCTGAACACCCTCGCCTGAAACATCTCTTGTGATAGATGGGTTTTCAGATTTTCTACTTATTTTATCAACTTCATCGATGTAGACTATTCCCCTTTGAGCTTTTTCAACGTTATAGTCTGCAGCTTGTAATAATTTTAAAATTATATTTTCAACATCTTCGCCTACGTAACCAGCTTCAGTTAATGTAGTTGCATCAGCCATAGTAAATGGGACATCTAAAATTCTTGCCAAAGTTTGGGCTAGTAATGTTTTTCCACAACCTGTAGGACCAACTAATAAAATATTAGATTTAGATAACTCAATATCTTTATTATTTTTCGTTTCATGATTTAATCTTTTATAATGATTATGAACTGCTACTGATAAAATTTCTTTTGCTAATTTTTGGCCTATAACATAATCATCTAACACGTTACATATTTCTTTAGGAGATGGAACGCCATCTTGATGTTTTACTAATGAGCTTTTATTTTCTTCTTTTATAATATCCATACAAAGCTCAACACACTCGTCACAAATAAAAACAGTTGGACCAGCAATAAGTTTTCTTACCTCGTGTTGGCTTTTGCCACAGAAAGAGCAATATAAAATATTTTTGTTATTTTTTTCTGACATAACGAATCAATAGTAATAATATAAAACTCTACTTTGTTCTTAGCAAGTTGAAGTTGTAAAATAAGCTATATATTGTGTGTTACTTTCTTTTCTCCACAACAGAGTCTATTAAACCAAATTTTTTTGCTTCATCAGCAGTCATGAAATTATCTCTTTCTAAAGCATCAGATATTTCACTAATAGTTTTTCCGGTATGTTTTGAGTAAATTTTGTTAAGTCTCTCTTTTAAAGAAAGAATTTCTTTAGCATGAATTTGAATATCAGTAGCTTGACCTTGAAATCCTGCTGAAGGTTGATGGACCATAATTCTTGAATTAGGAAGAGAATATCTTTTTCCTTTTTCACCTGCGGCTAAAAGAAAAGAACCCATAGATGAGGCTTGGCCTATACAAAGAGTTGATACAGGTGAATTAATATATTGCATTGTATCATATATTCCTAAACCTGCTGTAACTAACCCTCCAGGGCTATTTATATAAAAGTTTATTTCTTTGTTTGGATTTTCCGACTCCAAAAATAGTAATTGGGCAGTTACTAATGATGCAACTGCATCATTTACTGGTCCAACTAAAAAAACAATTCTCTCTTTTAATAATCTAGAATAAATATCATACGCTCTTTCTCCTTTGCTTGTCTGTTCAACAACCATTGGGATTAAGCTATTCATTTTTTCTTCTAATTCACGACTCATAATTGGGTTATACAACTATTGGTTACTTTTTACTATTTTTTTTTAATTTAGACTTATTTTTTACAGGTGATGTGGTTTTGGATTTATCCGTATCTACATTTGGTTTATTAAATTCAGCAATTATTTTTTCAGCTTCTTTTGTATTAATCTCTTTAGATGTAAGATTTATTTTTGATTTTATTAGTTCGATAATTTTTTCCTCATACAAAGAGCCTTTTAAACTTTGAGAGGCATTAGGATTTTTTTGATAATACTCGAAAACCATTTTTTCCTGGCCAGGCATACTTTTTATTTGCTTTTGAATTTCATTTTTAACTTCATCATCGGTTACTTTTAAATTATTTTTTTCTCCAAACTCATTGAGTAATAAACCTAGTTTAATTCTTGATTTTGCTAATTTTTCATTATTAGATTTGTGTTTTTCTTTATCCTCTGGCTTTAGGTTTTGGGTCATGATTGAGATTTCTTGATCAATCAAATTTTGAGGTAAATCAACTTGATGATTTTTTTCAATTTGATCTAATATTTCTTTTTTAGTAATCGAGTTCAATGCTTGAGAGTATTGACCCGATATTTGTTTTTCAATTAGGGATTTCAAATCTTTTATATCTTTTGCACCCATTAATTTTGCAAATTCATCGTCAATTTTTCTATCTATAGGTTTTTTTACATTTAAAATTTTACATTCAAATTTAGTATTTTTATTAGCGAGTTCTTTTTTTGGATGGTTGGCTGGAAGAGTTGCTTTTAATATTTTTGTATCATTTTTTTTTACTCCAATTAGCTGATCGTCGAAACCCTTTAAAAAAAGATCTTTTCCTAACTCTAATTGCACACCTTTTCCTTCACTCCCATCAAATTTATTACCATCAACTGTAGCGGAATAATTAAAAGTAACTTGATCTCCACTTAATGCTTTTTCATTTTCACTTCTATCTTTAAATTGTTTATTTTGATTTGCAATTTCTTTTATTTTTTCTTCAATAATTTTATCTTCAATTTTTAATTTAAAACTTGTTGCTTTGAATTTATCGAAATTTTTTAAATTTACATTTGGTAAACAATCTATCTGAAGTTCATAATTTAAATCTTTTCCTTCACCAAATTGTTTTAAATCAATTTTTGGTTGACCTGCAACTTTCAACTTTTTCTCATCTATAGCTTTTGTAGTTGTTTCTCTTAGAATCTTATCTACTACTTCTCCATAAATAGATTTTCCAAACTGACTTTTAATAACTTCGGGAGGAACCTTTCCTGGCCTAAAACCTTTCAAAGCCACTTCTTTCTGAAGTTCCTTTAGTCTTTCTTCCATTTTTGTCTCTATATTTTTTTTATCAACTATTACAGACAAAATTGTTCTAAGTCCTTTTTTTGATTTTATTTCAACTTTCATAATATTTTGGTGGGCAAGAAGAGACTCGAACTCTTAAGCCTTGCGGCACTGGTTTCTAAGACCAGCGCGTATACCAATTCCGCCACTTGCCCTTCTATTTAATCGTTGACTTATATATCAAATTAATTTTTTGTTAAACGATAAAGTCTAGAATAAATTACGAGATAAATTAATAGCATGATAAAGAACCAATACCTGCTTGTTTCTGGATCGTTTGCTAGATACAACCCTGGTATTATCAATATTAAGTAAAATAAATTTATGATAATTGAGTTTAAATAGTTACCTTTATTTTTTCCACAAGTACTTGATATTTTATAAAAGCTCAGCATATGCAAGTGTTTATTGTCTGGGTAAATTGGAGATTTTCTCTGTATTATTTTTCTAAAAAATGAAAAAAATACCTCAAAAAAAAGGTAAAATAAAAGTGTGCAAAAGAAAAATGATGAAATCTTTGGATTTAAGTTATTTGTAATAATTGTATTCAAACTTATCAAAGATCCAAAGAGGTAGGCTCCGCTGTCCCCTAAAAAAATTTTCGCACTAGGGAAATTAAATAATAAAAATGATAAAAGAATTATAATTTGAGAAATTATCAAAATTGAAAATTCTATATTTCCATTATTCATATTTATATATGTTAAAATAATATTAATTATGATTAGATTAATTGCTAGTAATCCATTAAACCCATCAATCAAATTAGCGCCATTTATTACAAATAAAAAACACAACAATACAAATATTGATGAAAAAATATTATTAGACATTAATGGAATAAGAAAAGGAATATCAATATTAAATATTTCTATTGGCAGCACATAAATAAAAATAAAAAGAAGGAAAACCATTATAATTAATCTTCTAAATGGTTTTATATTAATTTTTAAATCATCTAAAAAACCAACTAAAAACATTGAATAGCTAATGAAAATATATTCGTACAAAATTTTAGAATATAACAAGAAATAAATTACAAAAAAAACACTTAAAGAGGTAACTGCAGCTATTCCTCCACTTCGTGTGACAGGAATATCATGAAAAGCTTGAGGTTTTAAAAAATCTTTATCAAGTAAAACGCCTCCTTTAATTTTATGTGAATATTTACTTACAATAAGAAATATAAAAAAACTTATTAAGGCAAAAATTGATAAAAAACTCGCTTCAATAGACTCGGTGCTCATTTAATGATTTCCTTTATTATTTTTTTTAAAAATATAAATTCCTATTAGAATTATAACTAAAGATAGTAAAACTCTCCACGTAATAATCTCGTCCATTAAAAAATAACCAAAAATTATTCCAAAAATTGGAATTAAGTATGCTACTTGAGTTTGAAAAACTAAACCATTTACAGTTAAAATTCGAAATCTTATCAACCAAGCTAGTCCTGTTGCGATAACTCCTAAGTATAGTAGGGATAAAGTAGACATGAAACTAGGAGTTAATTGCCAAGGATGCTCGATTATCAATGAACAAGGTAATAAAAAAATTACAGACCACAAAGTTGTAGAAGTAGTAACATTTTCATTTTTTTCATTTTTTAATTTTAAAGTTAGTAAACCTCCAATACAATAAAATGTAGATCCAAGGATTGTGATCAAGGCATAAATATAATTTTCACTATTAATTATAACTTTATCAAAAAATAATAAAACAATTCCACTAAAACCTATTAGGACGCCTAAAAATTTTAAATAAGATAATTTTTCGTCTTTAGTAAAGAAATGAGCGAGTATTGATCCACTTAATGGAGTGGTGCTCATTAAAATTGCTGCCAAATAACTATTTATCTTTGCAGTCCCAATAGCAATTAATACAAAAGGTATTGCAATATTACATAAACCAATAAGAGCATACCAACTCCAATTTTTATTAAAAGCCTCAATTTTTATTCCAGTTAATTTACATAATATCAATAACGGTATACTTGCAAAAATTACTCTTACTAACGCTAGTGTTATTGGATCGTAAGAATAAGTGGCTATTTTTATATTAAAAAATGAAGAGCCCCAAATAATGGCTAATAAAATTAATAAAGATAAATCTATTGTATTTGCTTCTCTCATTTCAAGTCAAAGGTGTATATATGTGATAAATGCATAGCTGATATATATATTTAATTATACTCTAAAGAGCATCCTTATATATGTTCTCGACGACAAAGTAACATTGTAAAGGAGCAAAATGAGTTCTAAAAACGTTTTAAAGTTAATAAAAGAAAAACAAGTTGAATTTGTAGACTTAAGATTTACTGATCCTAAGGGAAAGTTACAGCATTTAACCATGGACTCAACTGTAGTTGATGAAGACATGCTTGATAATGGAGTGTTTTTTGACGGCTCTTCTATAGCAGGTTGGAAAGCTATTAATGAGTCAGACATGATTTTAAAACCTGACTTAGATAGGCCAATAATAGATCCTTTTAATTCTCACACAACTTTAAATATTTTTTGTGATATTCTAGATGCTATCAAAAAAAATCCTTACGAAAGAGATCCAAGAGGCACCGCAAAAAAAGCAGAAGCATATCTAAAAAAATCAGGTATTGGTGATAAATCTTACTTTGGGCCTGAACCGGAATTTTTTGTTTTTGATGATGTAAGATTTAAAAACGATATGAATGAAACTAGCTTTAGCATTGATAGTTCTGAAGGCCCTTATAATACCGGAAAAAAATATGAGAATGGTAACATGGGTCATAGACCTGGAGTGAAGGGTGGTTATTTCCCTGTGCCGCCAGTTGATAGCGCTCAAGATATGAGAGGTGAATATTTAAAAGCTCTAAAAGATATGGGTGTTAAAGTAGAAAAACACCACCATGAGGTTGCTCCTAGCCAACATGAACTTGGAATGTATTTTGGAACTTTAACTAACATGGCAGATAATGTTCAATTATATAAATATGCAGTTCAAATGGTTACTCACTCATTTGGTAAAACAGCTACATTTATGCCCAAGCCTGTAAAAGGTGATAACGGTTCAGGAATGCATTGCCACCAGTCTATTTGGAAAGGCAACACTCCTATATTTATGGGTAAGGAATATTCAGGTTTATCAAAAGAGGCATTATATTATATAGGTGGAATTTTAAAACATGCGAAAGCAATAAACGCATTCTCAAATGCTTCGACAAATAGTTATAAAAGATTAATTCCAGGTTTTGAAGCACCAGTAATCTTAGCTTATTCGGCAAGAAATAGATCTGCATCATGTAGAATACCTGTAATTATGAATCCAAAAGCTGCAAGATGTGAAATAAGATTTCCGGATGCTGCTGGAAACCCATATCTAACTTTTGCCTCTATGCTTATGGCTGGAATTGACGGAATTAAAAATAAAATCGATCCTGGTAAATCATTTGATGACGACTTGTATTCTTTAACCGAAGACGAGGTAAAAAAACTTCCTACTGTTTGTGGTTCACTAAGAGAAGCTATGCAAAACCTTGATAAGGACAGAAAATTCTTAACTGAAGGCGGAGTTTTTACTGATGATCAAATCGATGCTTATATTGAATTAAAGTTTCAAGAAATTTATAAATTTGAGCATACTCCTCATCCAATAGAATTTGAGATGTATTATAGTGGTTAAATTTTAAATGACTCTCCACAACCGCATCTCTCAGTCTCGTTAGGATTCTTAAAAATAAACTGAGAAGAGAAATTTTCTTTTTTATAGTCCATCTCCGTTCCTAGAAGATACATAATTGCTTTAGGATCTATTAAAACTTTTACACCTTTATCCTCAATAATTTCTTCATTTGGTTTAATATCTTTTGCATATTCCATTACATATGACATTCCTGCACAACCTCCAGATTTGACACCTACTCTTACCCCGATAGCTTTATCTTCAGCTTTTGACATAATCTCCTTTATTCTATCAGCTGCATTATCGCTCAATTTTATTATTTGCTCACTCATAAATTCAATTCTAATTTTGCCGCCTCAGACATCATATCTTTAGTCCAAGGTGGGTTCCAAACTAATTTTAGCTCAACATCAGAAACCTCTTCAATCTTTAATATATTATCTTTGACCATTTTTGGCAAACTTTCAGCAACAGGACAATTTGGTGAAGTTAAAGTCATCTCAATTTTTACCTTTTTTAAATCTTCAATTTCTATTTTATAAATTAACCCTAATTCATAAATATTTACTGGTATTTCAGGATCGTAAATTTTTTTTATTTCTAAAATTACTTTTTCTTTAAGTTCTTTCATTTTTTTCTACTGCTGACAAACAAGTGTGCCAAGCCATTGTTGCACATTTAACTCTCATTGGAAATTCTTGAACTCCTGACAAAGAGGTAATTGTAGTTATTTGGTCCTCTGAGAGACTATTAATTGTAATTCTTGTTTTATTTTTAATCATGTTTAAAAAATCTTCATTTATTTTTTTTAAAAAGGACAAATCTTTGCCTTTTACGGTTTCTGTCAAAATGGAAGCGGAAGCTAAAGATATAGCACAGCCCTCTCCCTCAAAACTAAGATCTTCAATTTCTTTTTTCTTATTAAGTTTTAAATAAATGTGAACTTTATCACCACACAAAGGATTATGAGCTTTTGCATCGTTAGTATAGCCATCACACTTTCCTTTATTTCGAGGATTTTTTCCGTGGTCTAAAATAATTTCTTGATATAACTCTTTTAGGTCCATTTAATTTTGAAATACTTTCTGACAATTTTTAATCGCATCTGATAATTTATCTATATCTTCTTTATCGTTATATACCCCTATTGAAGCTCTAGCTGTTGCAGGTATACCAAGTTTATCATGTAATATTTGGCAACAATGATGACCAGCTCTAATTGCAACCCCATCGTCATCTAATATGGTTGCTATATCATGAGGGTGAATATCTTTTAAAGTAAAACATAATACCGAACCTCTTTCCTTAGGATCGCCAATTATATTTACTGAATTATTTTTCCTAAGTATTTCTAAACCATATTGTAAAACTTGATTTTCATGAGAAGCAATATTTTTAATACCTAAATTTTCAATAAAATTAAGAGCCTCTGCAAATGCAACAACCTCTGCTGTTTGCATAGTTCCGGCTTCAAATTTTGTGTGAGCGTCAGCAAAAGAAATACTGTCTTTTTTTACCTCATTTATCATCCCACCACCGCCTTGGTACGGAGGTAATTCATCAACCCATTTTTTTTTCATGTACAATAATCCTAAGCCATTTGGTCCGTACATTTTGTGGCAAGATATTGCATAAAAATCACATCCTATTTTTTGCATGTCAATCTCAGAATGTGGTGCTCCCTGAGTTCCATCGATCAATACTGGAATGTTTTTTTCTTTTGCTAGATCTACAATTTTTTTAATAGGTAGGACTGCTCCAGTAACATTTGATATATGGGTAATTGCAATAATTTTAGTTTTATTATTTATCAATTTTTTGAATTCTTCAATTTCAACATCACCATTTTCATTAACTTGAGCAAATCTAATTTCTGCACCTTTTTCAGATCTTAGGAAGTTCCAAGGAACATAATTAGAATGATGTTCTAGCTCTGTGATTAATATTTCATCCCCTTTATTGATATATTTTTTTCCATAAGAGGAGGCTACTAAATTTATTGCCTCCGTAGCACCTTTCGTAAAAATTATTTCCTCTCTGTGTTTAGCATTTAAATATTTTTGCACTTTATCTCTTGTAGCCTCAAATCTATTTGTAGCTTTTACAGCAAGAGTATGCACACTTCTACCAACATTAGAAAACTCTGTTTCATAAAAGTTAGAAATTTTATCTATTACTATTTTTGGCTTTTGAGAAGAATTAGCGCTATCCAAATAAACTAACGGATTACCATTAATTTTCTGTTTGAAAATGGGAAACTCTTTTTTAATATTTTTAATATCCATTAATTTGCCTTTCTAATTTTTCTATCAAAAAATTTTTTAATTGATTTTCAGGAAACTTTTCTAATATTTCTCTTAAAAAACCACTAATCAACATTTGATATGCCTCTTTTTCTGGAATACCTCTAGATTTTAAATAATGGATTAAATTTAAATCTATATTTCCAGATGTAGAACCGTGGGAACATTTAACATCATCGGCATAAATCTCTAACTCGGGTTTCGCGTCGAATTCTGCCGCATCATTTAAGATTAAAGCTCTACTCAATTGATATGCATCAGTTTTTTGCGCTATATTTTTTACAAAGATCTTTCCTTGGTAAACACCTTTGCTTTCATCGTTTAATACATTTTTTACTTTTTGATAGCTTTGACAATTTGGAGCGTTATGATTTATACGTGTCTTAATCTCTTGATGCTCGTTGTTCATTAAATTTAAAGCAGAGAATACACTGCTGTCAGCGTGTTCCCCATTAAGGTTTATTTCAATATCAAGCTTATTAAATTTTAGACCAGATGCGAGTAAATAGCTGTTAAGATTAGAATTTTTTTCTAAATCGCTCTTAACGTATTTATAAAAATATCCATTGCACTGAGAATTATTAACTAAAATATTTTTAAAAGAAGCATCTTTTTTTATTTTAATATTTTCAACAGT
>CACNTN010000011.1 GCA_902623395.1 uncultured Pelagibacteraceae bacterium
ACAAATATCGTAGATGCAATGATATTGGGAAAGTTATTTGAGATTATTTTCACGGAAAATATTAAAATTATTATTACCACAAATACTAAACTAAATGATTTATATAAAGATGGACTGCAAAGAGAGCAATTTTTACACTTTATCTCAATAATTAAAAATTTTTCAATACAAAAGGAGCTCTCGCTTAAAGATGATTATCGATTAAAAAACAATGGGATAACTCAGCGAATTTTTTTTCCATTAGATAAAAAAACGACATTTAGAATTAATCAAAGATTTAGAGAATTTACGAAAAATAAAAAAAGAGAAAAGAAAATAGTGACTACAAAAGGAAGAGACTTTATAATTGAAAATTTTTATTCTGGAGTTGTTAGATTTAATTTTAAAGATTTGTGTGATGCTTACCTTGGAGCTGAGGATTATGTAAATATCGCGAAAAGGTGTAAACATATTTTTATAGAAGGAATCCCCAATTTTGAAAATAAAAATTCTAATCAACAATTAAGATTTATTACTCTAATTGACATTCTTTATGAAAAAAAGATTACCTTAACTCTATCTCTTGAGGATAATCTTCATAATTTAAGTTCATCAAAAAAACACTCAGATATTTTTAAAAGGACATTAAGCAGAATGTTTGAGATGACAAAAACTAATCAATAAAATGGTTGTATTTTTAAGCATTTAGATAGAAATTAATTTTTAATACTACATTTAGTGGATTAAAATGAAAATTGTAATTCAAAAAGAAATAAACCATAATCATTTAAATTTTGAAATATAGTTTCAAAAATATTGTTAACAATAAAAAAAGGAAATCTTAAATGATTAAATCTATTAAAACTTGGGTTTTAGTTGGATTAGCATCTTTGCTTTTGGTTGCTTGCGGCCAAGGAGGTGGAGGAGCAGGTTCAAAAAAATCTAAAACTCTAGACAATACTAAGAAAGCTGGATTTGTGAAATGTGGAGTTTCACAAGGTCTACCAGGTTTTTCAAATGCTGATGCATCAGGAAACTGGTCAGGTATAGATGTAGATGTATGTAGAGCTGTTGCAGCTGCTGTTTTAGGTGATGCTGACAAAGTAAAATATACTCCGCTTAGTGCCAAAGAAAGATTTACAGCTTTAACATCAGGTGAAATTGATGTACTTGCACGTAACACAACTTGGACATTATCAAGAGATGCTGACATCGGTTTAACTTTTGTTGGTGTTAACTTTTACGATGGCCAAGGTTTCATGGTAAGAAAAAATTCTGGAATTAATTCTGTGAATGATTTTAAAAATGGTATTTCTGCTTGTACAAATACAGGTACAACTACCGAGCTTAACATGAGAGACTTTTTTAATTCTAAAAACATTAAGTATGAACCAATAGCGTTTGAAAAAGCAGACGAAGTTGTTCAAGCTTATGATGCTGGAAGATGTGATACTTATACTACTGATAAATCTGGTTTAGCGGCACAAAGAACTAAAATGTCAAATCCAGATGAGCATAAAGTATTACCTGAAACGATCTCGAAAGAACCTTTAGGTCCTGTTGTGAGACAAGGGGATGCAGTATGGGAAGATATCGTAAGATGGTCTCTAAATACTATGATCGAAGCAGAAGAATATGGTGTGAATTCATCTAACGCTTCTAGCCTAAAAGACTCTGAGAACCCAGCTATTAAGAGATTAGTAGGTTCTGAAGGTGAATTAGGTGCGGCATTCGGTTTAGACAATGAATGGAGCTTAAGAATTATTGAGCAAGTTGGTAACTATGGTGAAAGCTACAAAAAGCACATAGCAGACACAGGAATCTTACCTAATAGAGGTCCAAACCAATTATGGACTAAGGGTGGAATTCTTTACGTACCACCAGCAAGATAATTGCTAATAAAATTAAAAAGGGCTGGATTTATCCGGCCCTTTTTTTTACTCTCACATTTTGATGAATCTTAAAAAAATAAATATAGAAAACAAAAAAATTAAAGATTTAATTCCTCAAGCCTTAACTGTTTTAGCTTTACTTTCTGTAATTATTTATTTTGCTACAAATGCTCAAATTAATATGGGTAACAGAGGAATATCCTTTGGTTTTGGTTTTTTAAATCAAGAAGCATCATTTGATATTACTTTTTCAATGATAGAATATGATGGTTCTTATTCATACGGTAGAGCTTTTTTAGTAGGTTTGCTAAATACAATTTTAGTTTCAGTAATTGGAATATTTTTTGCTACAATTATTGGTGTAGTGGTAGGCGTCTCTAGATTATCAGATAATTATTTAATAGCAAAAGTAGCTGAATGGTATGTAGAAATTTTCAGAAACATTCCTTTAATTTTACAAATTTTTTTCTGGTATTTTGCTGCACTTAGAGCGCTGCCTTTACCTGAAAATGGAATAAGTTTTAATGATATTTCATTTTTGACTATTAAAGGTTGGTACGTACCAAAATTTATATGGACTAATTTTAATATTTTTCTTTTATCAGTAATAGCTGCATTAATAGCAATTTATTTTATCAATTCTTATGCTACTAAACAAAGAGAACAATTTGGTAAACAATTACCTACAATTACTATTTCTTTAGCAACATTAATATTAATACCCTTAATCACGTTTCTTTTTCTTGGTGTAACACTTACTTTTGAGTATCCTGTTTTAAAAAAATTATCCTCGACAGTTTATACTTACGAAGGAGGTGTTAGTATAATTCCAGAGTTGATTGCATTAGCTTTAGCTTTATCAATGTATACGGCGACATTTATTGCAGAAAATGTTAGAGCTGGAATTTTGGGAGTTGGCAAGGGTCAAAAAGAAGCTGCAGCAAGTATAGGATTAAATAAAAATCAAATTTTAAAACTTGTAGTAATGCCTCAAGCATTAAGAATTATTATTCCGCCAACTACAAATCAATATTTAAACTTAACAAAAAACTCATCTCTAGCAGCTGCCATAGCTTATCCAGATATAGTATTAGTTTTTGCAGGTACTGCTTTAATGCAAACGGGTAGGGCTATTGAAATAATTTCTATCACTATGCTTACTTATTTATCTTTAAGCATTTCAATTTCAATGTTTATGAATTGGTACAATAAAAAAATGGCTATTAAGGAAAAATAATGAATTTAATTGCAAAACCTACAAAAGAAAATATCAAAACTTATGTTCCTTTTGGTTTATCTCTAGTCTCTATAAGCTTTTTAGATGTTTTTATTAATGCTTTTTTTAATTTTAATTTAATGGCTTTTTTACCTTCTCAATTAGGCTATTTTTTACCATTGATTTTAGGTTTTATTGGTTTTTACCTTATCAGAATAGAATTTAGCGGAGTTCGTTATTTAGATATTTTAAATAAGAATATAAATTCTAATAATTTTAATGCTTTATTAACACTTTTTACAATTTTTATTATTATAAAATCTATCCCTCCAATGTTGGACTGGTTTATTTTAGAAGCTAATTTTATAGGTAATTCAAAAGAAGATTGTACAGGTGATGGTGCTTGTTGGGTTTTTATAAAAGTTTGGTTCAATAGGTTTATGTATGGTCTTTATCCTGATGCGGAACAGTGGAGAATAAATACAGCTTTTTTAATTTTATTTTCTATTGTAGGAGCTTCATTTTTTGTGTCTGAAAAATTTAAAAAATATTTCATTTTATTTCTGGTTTTTGTTTTTCCATTTTTAGGGATAAAACTTATTTCAGGTGGAAGTTTTGGCCTTGAGTATGTTGAAAGCGCAGCTTGGGGAGGTCTTTCATTAACATTCATTATTTCTGCCTTTGCAATACTTTTTTGTTTTCCAATTGGAGTAATTTTAGCCTTAGGGAGAAGATCATCTTTGCCAGCAATAAAATATATTTCTATAGGTTTTATAGAACTTTGGAGAGGAGTTCCTCTAATAACAGTTTTATTTATGTCAGCTGTAATGTTTCCTATGTTTTTACCCGATGGAACTTTCATCGACAAATTAATAAGAGTGCTAATAGCCATTACATTGTTTGAGGCTGCATACATGGCGGAAGTTGTAAGAGGGGGGCTACAAGCACTACCAAAAGGTCAATATGAAGCTGCTAAGTCATTAGGAATGGGCTATTGGAAAATGAACGCACTCATAATCTTGCCTCAAGCGCTTAAATTAGTGATACCTGGAATAGCTAACACTCTTTTAGCTCTTGTTAAAGATACTCCATTAATTTTCGTTGTAGGGTTGATGGAATTAGCAGGTATGATAGGTTTAGCTAAAACTAATCCTAAATGGCTAGGTATGGCAATGGAAGGTTATGTTTTTGCAGGTTTAGTATTTTGGATAATATGTTATGCAATGAGTAGATACAGTCAAAATTTAGAGAAAAAATTAAGCACAGAAAGATAGTGATGTCAAAAATAATTGAACTTAAGAAAGTAAATAAATGGTTTGATAAGTTTCAAGTTCTAAAGGACATTGATCTTGAAGTGGCCCCACAAGAAAGAATTGTTATTTGTGGGCCATCTGGATCCGGTAAGTCTACATTAATAAGATGCATTAATAGACTAGAAGAGCATCAAAAAGGAAATATTATTGTTGATGGCACAGAACTTTCTGAGAGTACAAAAAATATTGAAAAAATTAGAGCTGAAGTTGGAATGGTATTTCAACAATTCAATTTATTCCCCCACTTATCTATTTTAGATAATTGTTCTTTGGCGCCTATATGGGTTAAAAAACTTCCAAAAAAACAAGCCGAAGAAATAGCAATGAATAATTTAAAAAGGGTTCAAATTGATGATCAAGCTTTAAAATTCCCGGGTCAACTTTCAGGGGGACAACAACAACGTGCTGCAATTGCAAGAGCCTTATGCATGGAACCCAAAATAATGTTATTCGATGAACCAACGTCCGCACTAGATCCAGAAATGATTAAAGAGGTATTAGATGTAATGGTTGATTTAGCAAAGGGTGGAATGACTATGATAGTGGTAACACACGAAATGGGTTTTGCTAAAGAGGTTGCTGATTATATGATTTTTATGGATGAGGGTAAAATTGTAGAGAGAGCCAAAACAAAAGAATTTTTTGAGAGTCCTAAATCTGAACGTACAAAACTTTTCTTAAGTCAGATATTATAACCAATTTGGTATAGGTAAATTTTTACTTTTTAGGAAATCCTTATTAAAAATTTTACTTGCATATCTCTTACCATGATCACAGAGTATCGTTACAATTGTCTTGCCCGGACCCATTTTTTTTGCAAGTTTTATTGCTCCAGCAATATTTATGCCTGATGATCCTCCTAATATTATTCTTTGTTTTTCAATTAAATCATAAACTAAATTTAAAGCCTCTTCATCACCTGTTTGAAAAGCGTCATCAATTAATGCTTTGTCAAAGTTTTTTGTAATTCTACCTGTTCCTATACCCTCAGTAATTGAATTACCGGAGCTCTCAAGTTTGTTATTTTTAATATGAGAATAAAGAGATGATCCCATTGGATCAGATAAGGCAACTTTTATATCTTTATTTTTATTTTTTAATCCTATTGAAACACCAGCTAGCGTTCCACCTGTTCCAACCGCACAAGTAAAACCATCAATTCTACCTGCTGTTTGACTCCATATCTCCTCTGCAGTTGTTTGAATATGAGCTTCCGTATTTGCAACATTATCGAATTGATTAGCCCAATAAACCCCCTTTGAATTTTTTTTATTTAAATCTTCAGCTATTTTTTTAGATTGTTTGATATAATTTTTAGGGTCAGAATATGGGACAGCATCAACTTCAATTAGTTCTGCTCCCATCTTTCTTAATGTGTCTTTTTTTTCAATAGATTGAGTTTTAGGAATAACAATTTTCAAGCTCAGATCATATTCTTTGCAGACAACAGCCAAACCAATTCCTGTGTTTCCAGCTGTACCTTCAACAATAGTACCACCTTTTGATATCAATTTACGTTTAAGCGCGTCTTGAACAATAAATAAGGCAGCTCTATCTTTGACTGACTCTCCAGGATTAAAGTATTCAGCTTTACCGTAAATATGACACCCCGTTAATTCTGAGGCTTGTTTTAATTTGACTAATGGTGTATTTCCAATCTGATTTAAAACTGTGTCCATAACATTAAATATATGAAAAAAATTATACTTTCAATTGCAATATTTTTCTTAGTAAACACTCAATCATTTGGTCATGTTGAACATTATGCTAAATATAACTATTTAGAATATGAGTTATATAGAAATAATAACTCCATTGGGTATCATAAATATGATTTTATAAGAGATGGCGATAGTTTATCAATTTTAAGTGAAGTAAGTTTTAAAATAACTAAACTAGGTATTGATTTATATAAATATTTTGCGAAAAGTGAAGAAAATTATGAAAACGGTATATTTAAAAGCTATTCATCCAAAACAAAGCAAAACAAAAAAGATAGATTTGTTAATATAAAACTTGATACAAGTAATAATCATCTAAATATAGAGGGATCATCTTATACAGGTAAAGCTAATAAAGATTTCATAGTTGGCACATGGTGGAACCACGAAATTATAAAAGCTAAAGCTCAAATCAGCGGAATTTCAGGTAGAATAATTGAACAAACTGTTACATTTGTAGGAAAAGAGGTGATTAAAATCGATAATAAAGAGTATAAAACTTTACGTTTTAATTTTAAATCTTCAGATGTATCACTTCCTGAAAGTAAAAAATTAAATACTGATATTTGGTATGAAGAAGATACTTATCTTTGGGTTAAAGCAGCTTTCGAAAAAACTGGTTACTGGGAATATAGGTTAAAAAAAGTAAATTAATTTCTCTTTTTTGGTCATTTTTTTTTGGGAATAGTCAACAGTTAAAATCATTAATTTTCAGGATTTTTAGGCCAAATTTATTTTATTTTGTGTATTGCCAAAAAGTTCATTTTGAGGTTTTATTTGAAAAAAAAGGGAGTTCTGATGGAAGAAAATTTCAATATTCATTTGGGTAAGAAGTTAAGGATGAGAAGACTATCGCTAGGATTAACACAGACTAAAGTTGCACAAGCAATAAACGTAACATTTCAACAAATACAAAAATATGAAAAAGGAACAAATGGTGTGAGTTCAAATAGATTAATGCAACTTTCTCAATTTTTAAAAGTACCAATTATTTATTTTTTTGAGGATTTTAAAGAATTTAAAGATGTTACAACAGACGAGGAAAGTAACGAGGATTTAAATTACTCATTTTTAAGTAGAACTTTTGCTTCATTATCAAAACTTCAGAAAGTAAAGATTTTACAAATATTGAATAATACGTCTAAGTTTGAAAAAGTTAGTTAACATTGGCTCCTCGGGCAGGACTCGAACCTGCGACCAATTGATTAACAGTCAACTGCTCTACCAACTGAGCTACCGAGGAATAAACTTCATTAAAATGAAATTAATTAAACATTATTTAAACGTTTTTTTAATAAAATCAATTTTTATTATTTTGTGGTCAAATATTAAGTTTTAAGTAAAATCAATATAATAAGTGAATTGACTATAATATGAATAATTTTAGAGAATTAGCTAAGCAAGTAAAAGATTTCGGTTTAGCCAAAAAAGAGAATTGGCTAGATTTAGAAGACCAGGAAAAAATTAGTAAAATAATTTCATCAATAAAACCAAAAAAAGGTAGTAAAAAAAGTTGGCTCTCAGTTAGTCTTAGTTCGCATTTAATAAAATTAATTAAACTAGATATCAAAAACCTCTCAAGATCTTTTTATTTATTAAATGTAGCAAAAAAATATAAACTACAAGAAATTGCAAATGATATTTTTAACCACCGATCTAAACTTATAGGAATAGATTTTTATTATAATGTAAAATCTACAGATCCCGTCTTAGATTGGCATTGTGACACAGCGTATAGCGGACAATTGAATGTAAAAAATTTTATTCATCCTGAGGATTATTCTATTAAATTTTTTTTCTATTTGACAAATGTTTCGTCTGATAATGGCTGTTTGTCATATATCCCAAATAGTAATAGAGTTACTCATGCTTTGAAAAAAGGTATTTATGAAAAAAAATTAGAATACACGCCATATTGGAGTTTAGAAGATTATAAAAAAACTATTTTAATAAATAAAAACTTTAATTACATAAAAGATTTAATTGGAGAAAATCTTCTAAATGAATTTATTAAAAAAGTTTCATTCATTCTAGAAAATAAAAAAAAAACACGTATTTATGATAATGAAATTAAAAAAGGAGGAGCAGTAGTATTTGATGAAACTGGAATACACAGAGGGTCAAAAACTTCTTTAAACGACAGAATGGCTTTAAGATTTTTCTATAAAAAAATATGATCAAACCAATAATTAAATTATTTAGGTTTATATTATATTCACCTTTTCATATTTTAAATTTTCTTGCAAAAATATACTCAAAAATATTATCGATTATTGACCCTAATGGATCTGAATGTTATTGGTGTGAAATTTCTCAAAATGAAATAGATATTAAAACTGGAAGTAATTTGAAATTGAGAGATTATACTCCATATACTTTAAAAGAAAATAAATTAGCAAATGAAATAATTTTTTATACTCCAAATAAAATTTCAAGTTATAGAGCTAATACTTATTTATCAAAAGAAAAAGATACCATTGAATGGATAGAAAAATATGGAAATGATAATCAAATATTTTTTGATATTGGCTCAAACATGGGTGTATATACGATCTTATATGCTAAATTATTTAAATCAAATGTATTTTCTTTTGAACCATCATTTAGAAATTTAGATTTATTAGTTAGAAATATTCAAATAAATAAATTAAATGATCGTATAACCGTAATTTCAAATCCAGTATATAATAATTCATCTGTCAATACCTTTTCGCAATCAATAAATAGAACAGCTGGGATGGCATTAGGTACTTTTGGAAAAAAAATTTTAAGTGGATTTAATTTTAATACGTTAGGTTTATCTATTGATAACCTGCTCAATCAAAAATTAATCTTAACACCAAACATAATTAAAGTAGATGTAGATGGAAATGAATTAAATGTTATTGAGGGAGCTTTGGATACAATAAAGGATAATTCTTGCAAAACTTTGTTAATTGAAACCCGTGAATCAACAAGCAAAAAGTTGGAAAAATTAATTTCTGATTGTGGTTTTCAAAAAGATGATTCATTGAAATTTAAAAGTCCTTCAAATGAAATTTGGACTAAATTTTAATAAATACCTTTTTATGAATACAGTTTGATTGGAGGCCACGTCCAGAATCGAACTGGAATAAAAGGATTTGCAATCCTCTGCGTAACCATTCCGCCACGTGGCCATTATTTATCAATGACAATTTATTAAAGCATTTGTGAATTTTAATAAAGAAAAATCTAACTATTTAGGGTTGTAGCCTTATTGATATAAAGTAAATTAAATATTATTCAAAAAATATGGATTTTAAGAAATATAACCATTCTAAGGAAGAAAAAATAATCTCTGATTATTGGATTAGAAAAAACTGTTTTAAACCGAAAAAAGGTAAACTAAATAAAAAGTTTTCCATAGTAATACCCCCTCCTAATGTGACAGGTAAGCTACATATGGGTCATGCTTTAAATAACAGTATACAAGATGTTCTTGTACGATTCAAAAGAATGAGAGGATATGAAACTTTATGGCAACCAGGCACAGATCATGCAGGAATAGCCACCCAAGCTATAGTTGAAAAAAATTTAGAAAAAGAAAACTTAAGTAAAAATCATCTTGGGAGAGAAAAATTTATTAAAAAAGTTTGGGAATGGAAAGAAAAATCAGGTGGAATTATTTTAGACCAACTAAAAAAATTAGGATGTTCATGTGATTGGTCTAGAACTAGATTTACTATGGATGAAGATTTATCCAAAGCAGTAATCAAAGTCTTTGTTGAACTTTATAATAATAATCTCATTTACAAAGATAAAAAATTAATTAATTGGGATACTAAATTACAAACTGCTATTTCTGACTTAGAGGTAATTCAAAAAGATGTTCAATCTAATTTATACTTCATTAATTATTTAATTGAGGGATCTACGGATAAAATAACAATTGCAACAACTAGACCCGAAACTATGATGGGAGACACTGCTATCGCAGTAAATCCTAAAGATGAAAGATACAAATCATTAGTAGGAAAAAATGTTTTAATACCTTTGGTTAATAGAACTATTAAAATAATAGCAGATCATTATGCTGACCCCAACCAGGGTTCTGGAGCAGTAAAAATTACACCAGCACACGATTTTAATGATTACGATGTTGGAAAAAGAAATAAACTACAAATAATCAATATTTTTGAAAAAGATGGCTCAATAAACAGAAATGGAATTAAAGAATTTATTGGACTAGATCGTTTTGAAGCTAGAAAGTTATTAATAAATAAACTTAGAGAAAAAGGTCATCTAGTCAAAATAGAGAATATAAAAAATAAAGTACCTTATGGCGATCGATCTAACTCAATTATCGAACCATTACTTACAGAACAATGGTTTGTAGATGCAAAAAAATTAGCTCAAAAACCTATTAAAATTGTGAAAGAGAATAAAACAACTTTTTATCCTGAAAATTGGACTAAAACTTTTTTCCAATGGATGAAAAATATTGAACCATGGTGTATCTCTCGTCAAATTTGGTGGGGCCATAGAATTCCAGCCTGGTATGACTCAAATAATAATATTTTTGTTGCAGAGAATGAAAATGAGGCATTAAAATTAGCGAAAAAAAAAAATAGACAATTAACTAAATTAAGACAAGAAACTGATGTTCTTGATACTTGGTTCTCATCTGCATTATGGCCATTTGCTACATTAGGTTGGCCTAAAAAAACTAAAGAACTTTCTAAATTTTATCCCACTTCTGTTTTAGTAACAGGTTTTGATATTATATTTTTCTGGGTTGCACGGATGTTAATGATGGGTAATTTTTTCAAAAATAAAACACCATTTAATAGAGTTTATGTTCATGCTCTTGTTAGAGATGAAAAAGGGCAAAAAATGTCAAAATCAAAAGGAAACGTTATCGACCCACTAGATTTAATTAATGAATATGGTGCAGACAGTTTAAGATTTACTTTAATCTCCATGGCTTCACCAGGCAGAGATGTAAAGCTAGCTAAAGATAGAGTAAAAGGTAATAGGAACTTTGTTACAAAAATATGGAGTGCTAATAATTTTTTAAAAATAAATAAATGTAAGTATGATAAAAAGATAAATATTAATTCTATCAAACTACCAATAAATCAATGGATATATAATGAGTTTGTATTAACACAAAATTTAGTATCAAAAAGTTTAGAAATTTTTAGGTTCGATGAAGCAGCTAAATATATTTATCAGTTTGTATGGCATTCTTATTGTGATTGGTACCTAGAATTCTTAAAACCAATTTTTAATTCAAAAAATAAACATGAACTGAATGAGGTAAGATTATTCTCATCTTTTATGATGGCTAATATCCTCAAATTACTTCATCCATTTATTCCTTTTTTTACAGAAACAGTTTGGGCTAATAATGGTTATCAAAAAATATTTAAAACAAATCTAATGTTATCTGAGTGGCCAGAATACAAGATGATAAAGAAGTTTAAAAAAAATTGTTCAAATATTAATGATCTTATAGAATTTATCTCTAGTATTAGATCTTCAAAATCAGAGTTGAAAATTACACCTAAATTATATTGTGATATCTATTTTTTAGAAAAGTCTTCTAAACTGAATAAAATTATACAAACTAATCTAGTTTTAGTTAAGCATGTAGGAAGAATAAGTAATATTTTAAAATCTAAAAAAAATAATGAAAATTCTATTGAAATTTTAACCCAAAATGAAAAAATTTCTTTAAATTTTAATGAAAATATTGATTTAGTATCTCAAAAAATTAGAATTTCACAAAAAATTAAAAATATAAATAAAGAAATTAACGTTTTAGAAAACAAGCTTAAAAATAAAGCTTATTTAAAAAACGCACCAAAGGAAATAGTTCAAAATGATAAAAAACTGCTAAAAGAATTAACTATTGAAGATAGTAAATTAAGAAGTATTGTATCTAGTATTAATTAAAATGTCTAAATTTAATAAAAAAAAATTACCTAGTCGTCACACATCTCTAGGCCCTGATAGGGCTCCTCATAGATCATTCTATTATGCGATGGGAGAGACAGAACAGGATGTTGCTAAACCTTTTGTTGGTGTTGTTTCTACTTGGAATGAAGCTGCGCCCTGCAATACAGCTTTAATGAGACAAGCTCAGTCAGTAAAAAAAGGAGTAAAAGAGAGTGGGGGAACTCCAAGAGAATTTTGCACTATTACTGTTACTGATGGTATTGCAATGGGTCATGAAGGTATGAAATCATCTTTAATTTCAAGAGAGATAATAGCAGATTCTGCTGAACTTACAGTTAGAGGTCATTGTTA
This sequence comes from uncultured Pelagibacteraceae bacterium, assembly GCA_902623395.1. Classification (GTDB taxonomy): domain Bacteria; phylum Pseudomonadota; class Alphaproteobacteria; order Pelagibacterales; family Pelagibacteraceae; genus Pelagilacustribacter. Next base: position 12,395 of record CACNTN010000011.1, read on the forward strand.
CGATGCTTTAGTTGGAATTGCAGGATGTGATAAATCTTTGCCAGGACTAATGATGTCTATGCTTAGATTAAATGTTCCAAGTGTTTTCATTTATGGTGGTTCTATTTTGCCTGGAAAATTCAAAGGTAAGGATGTAACAGTTGTAGATGTATTCGAAGCTGTTGGAAGACATTCATCAGGTAAAATGACATCAGATGAATTGAGAGAATTAGAATTAGTAGCTTGTCCAAGTGCAGGTGCCTGCGGTGGACAATTTACAGCTAACACTATGGCTTGTGTATCTGAGGCTATTGGTCTTGCACTTCCATATTCAGCTGGAACACCTGCTCCATATGAAGAAAGAGATAAATATGCTTTTGATAGCGGTCAAACTGTTATGAATTTATTGGAAAAAAATATTAAGCCAAGAGACATTGTAACAAAAAAAGCTTTAGAGAATGCAGCGACGATAGTAGCTGCTACAGGCGGATCTACTAATGCAGCGTTACATCTACCTGCCTTAGCAAATGAAGTTGGTATAAAGTTTGATTTAATGGATGTAGCAAAAATTTTTAAAAAAACACCATACCTCGCAGATTTAAAACCCGGCGGAAAATATGTTGCCAAAGATATGTGGGAAGCCGGTGGAGTTCCTATGCTTTTAAAAACTTTGTTTGATGGAGGTTATATTCATGGTGAATGTATGACAGTAACGGGTAAGACTATGAGGGAAAATTTAAAAAATATAAAGTTTAATTCAAATCAAAAAGTCTTACGAAAATATAATAATCCTCTTTCACCAGACGGTGGGGTTGTAGGACTAAAAGGAAATTTAGCCCCAGAAGGTGCAATAGTAAAAATTGCTGGTCTTAAAAAATTACAGTTTACAGGTAAAGCAAGGTGTTTTGATAATGAGGAAGCTGCAATGGAAGCAGTGCAAACAAAAAAATATGAAGATGGGGATGTAATAATTATTAGATATGAGGGTCCAAAAGGAGGTCCTGGTATGAGAGAAATGCTTTCAACTACTGGAGCCATTTATGGACAGGGCAAAGGTGAAAAGGTTGCCTTAATAACAGATGGAAGATTTTCAGGTGCCACTAGAGGTTTTTGTGTTGGACATGTGGGTCCAGAAGCAGCAATGGGCGGTCCAATAGCTTTACTAAAAAATGGTGACATAATAGATATTGATGCAAAAAGAGGATCGATTAATGTTAGGTTAACTAAAGCTCAATTAAAATCCAGAAGAAAAAAATGGAAAGAGAAAAAATCTAGTTTTGGATCTGGCACAATATGGAAATATGCTCAAACAGTTGGCCCCGCATATCTTGGAGCACCAACTCATCCAGGTAAGAAAAAAGAAGTAAAAGAATACTCAAAAATTTAATGAAAATACGTCCAGTAATTTTATGCGGCGGATCAGGCACAAGACTCTGGCCAAACAAAAAACACCATCAGCCTAAACAATTTATAGACTTTGGTAATTGGACTTTATTTGGAAAAACTCTGGATAGAATAAAAAATTCAATGTTTGATTATCCAATAATAAGTACAAATATAAAATATATTTTGGAAATTAAAAATCATTTAAAAAAAAAGAAGATTAAAAAATTTAAG
>CACNTN010000012.1 GCA_902623395.1 uncultured Pelagibacteraceae bacterium
CTATTATTTTCAGGCCTTAAAGGGCCAATTCTCCTTCTTTTGCATAGTTTTAAAGCAGAGACAAAATCTGGTTCTATTTCATCCTCTTTGATTTTCTCAATACTTTGCTTAATAAATTTAACATCTATTCCTTTGTTTCTTAATGATTGATTAATTTTATTTAATGAATATCCTCTCCTTAAAAACATTCTCGCTTTAGAATCTGAATACATTTCATCGTTTAGAATTCTACTTTTTTCAAGGTTTAAAATAATCTCATCTATTATTGACGTAACTTCTTTTTTGGATTTTGAACCCTTTATTTTAGTTAAATATTTTTTTAAAAGATAAACTTTTAATTGTTGTTTTGAAGGACTATATTTTTCTAAATACGAATAAGCTAAGTCTCTAAGATTTGTAGTTAAATCTTCAAAATCACTTTTATTAACTGTGGGATTCATTTGTTTAATATACTATATTATTTTTAATGATAAATAATTTATTGCCTTTATTAACTTACGAAAATATTTATTTAGTCGCTAACTGGGGGATAATACCATTTTGGTTATTATTAATTTTTATTCCTAATTATCAAATAACGAATTTTCTAGCTCAATCTGTTATTGTTCCTCTACTATTAGCAGTAAGTTATGCTTATTTATCCTTTATTATTTATAATGAGGGAAATATTTTTGATGGTTTTGAATTATACTCCGGATTAGACGGACTTTACTCAATGTTTGCTAATGAAGCTCTGTTATTGATTTTTTGGCTTCACTTTTTAGCTATTAGTTTGTTTGCTGGATCATGGATTGTTAGAGATAGTAAAAGGTATTTTATACCTAAAGTAATTACTATTCCCTCTCTAATTTTGACATATTTTTCAGGCCCAATAGGATTAGTTATCTATTGGTTTTTTAGAATTTTCTTTGCAAAAAAAATCAGCTTTAATGATTAAGCCTTTTGATTTTTATTTTGATTTTGTTAGTCCATACTCATTTCTTGCTCATAAGGAAATAAGGAAGATTGAAAGTAAAGAAAGAATAAAAATAAAGTATAACCCTGTTCTTTTGGGTGGGCTCCATAATTTGCATGGAATCAAAGCACCCGCTTTTATACCTGCTAAAGCAAAACATATGATAAGGGATTGTAAACTAATAGCTGAGAAAAATAACATTAGATTTAAGTTTAATTCATATTTTCCTATACGTAGCTTGAACTTAATGCGAGGTGTTCTTGTTGCAGAAGAAGATAATATTAAAAGTTATTATATTGACAGTATCTTTAATACTATTTGGCAAGATGGACTAAATATGAATGATGAGATTGTAATTGAAAAAGTTTTAAAAAATTTAAATGTTAACCCAAAAACATTTTCTTTAAGATCTGCATCTTCTATGATCAAAGACTCTCTAAGAAAAAAAACTAGTGACGCCTATGAAAAAGGTATTTTTGGCGCCCCAACATTTGTTGCTAATAATAAAATTTTTTGGGGTCAAGATAGAATTGAGTTTGCTTTAAATGAGGCTAAAAAATAATTTATTTTTTTTCTTTGCTTACAATATTTAATCCACATTTTTTCAGAGCATCAAACCCTCCAGCAACGTGAGCAACATTTTTAAATCCCATATCAATTAAAGATTTCGTTGCTAAAGCAGAACGTAGTCCAAGAGCACAAAATAAAACCATTTTTTTTGTCTTTTCTATTTTATTAGCTTGATAATAAGTGCTCTCTGGGTCTAACCAGAACTCTAGCATACCTCTAGGTATGTGTTTGGAATTTTCTACTGTTCCTTCCCTCCAGATTTCACGAATATCTCTAATGTCAATTAAGGTTATCTCATTTTTGTCTACTAATTTTTTTACATCATTAGAATGTAAGGTTTGTATACTTTTAAGTGCCTCTTCTACTAGTGTTTGAGATGATTTTATGTTCATAGAACTCGAATATAAACTAATATATAAAATTAACCATAATGAAAAAAATTAAAAATACTCGAAAAACTAATTTTTTTAAAAAAATTTTTGTAAAATTTTGTAGATTAGTTGGTTATGAAATAATAGATCAATCCAATTTTAAATCTACTACTCTAAATAAAGATTTAAATGAAACTTTGAGCATTCAAGGGAAAAAATCTATCACTATCCCTCTAGGTCAGATTGATATTGATAATAAAATTAGCAGTCTTAAAATAATTCTTAGAACCTGTACTTCTGAACTTATAATGGATCAAAATAAAAGAAGAATATTTGGTGAAGAAAAAAATGAGTATACTTTTAGAACTTTAAGATCATTAATAAAATCAGTTAATAAAGCCTCTTTAAAGTTTAAAAGTATTAAATTCGATCTAATAGTCACCGATACCAACTCTCCAAAAGAAGATACAGATAATATAAAAGATATATTAAATAAATCTAATATAGAAAGTAAATTTGAGTCAATTGATCCTGGTAATTTCAAAAACAAGATCAAACCAGGTTATTCTAAAGCAAAATTCTCGAATATGGCAAATTTTTATACCTCCTTGATGATTGCAAGGAAAGCGAATGCAGATATTATTTATTTTGTTGAAGATGATTATTTACATTCAGAAGACGCGATTACAGAAATGATTTTTGCTTATGAGAAATTTAATACTATTTTCTCTAAAGACTTGGTTTTATTACCATCTGATTATCCATATTTATACGCAAAAGATGAAGCGACAAAAATTTATTTAGGTGAAAAGTATCATTGGAGATTAGTTTCTGAAAGTCTAGTAACCTTTATGACTAGTAAGAAAGTGATAGAAGAGAATTACAATAATTTAGAAAAGATGGGTATCGAATGGATCGATCCTTGGGAAAAACCTTTACATGATATTTACAATTCAAATCCGTGCTTGTCTCCTATTCCCTCTTTAGCGGTTCACTGTGCAAATATTAACTCGATTTTTGGAATTTCACCTTTTGTCGACTTAAAAAAACTTTGGGAAAAAAATAAGGATTAAATTAATAAAAAAGGCCCGAGAAACCGGGCCTTTTTTATCTAACGAGGGGATGTTAGAATTAGTCTCTTATTGAGTATGCTGTAACTCCTATTTCAGCTTTATCTGTACCTTGTTTTTCAGCTGCCTTACTTATTCTTAATCCAACAGTCGTTTTCAATGCTGTAAATAAAGCGTATGAAAGCACAAAACTAAAAGCACAAACTGAGATTGTTCCAATCAATTGTGTTCCAAATGATGTATCTGGATTACTTACTGGAACTACTAATGTTCCAAAAATTCCAGCAAACATGTGAACAGGAATAGCACCGACCACATCATCTAAACCAAAACTTTCTAACATTTTTGTTCCAAAATACATTATTAAAGAACCTATAGAACCAATAACGATCGCTAACCCAGGTGTCGGCGATAATGGTTCAGCAGTGATTGCTACTAGTCCTGCAAGTGCACCATTTAACATCATAATGATATCTGTTTTTCCACCAATCAATCTGGTTACTACTGCTCCAGTTACTGTTCCAGCAGCACCTGCCAAGTGGGTATTGACTGCGATTTTTGAGATTGCATTAACATCATCAAAAGTTCCCATTGCTAATTGACTAAATCCATTAAAACCAAACCAGCCAAACCATAAAAGGAATGTGCCCAAAGTTACTAATGGAATACTTGAAGCCGCGAACGGTACCATTACTCTTTTACCACCGCTTGAAGTGAATCTTCCTTCTCTAGCACCTAAAACTATTATTCCAGCTAAAGCAGCTGCTCCACCACACGCATGAACAATTGTCGAACCAGCAAAATCAGAAAAGCCAGCAGTACTTAACCAACCGCCTCCCCATTGCCAACCCATGGATATTGGGTATATCAATCCAGACATAACTACTGCGAAAGTAAAGAAAGGCCAGATTTTTATTCTCTCTGCTACTGCGCCAGATACAATTGAAACTGTGGCACAAACAAACATGGTTTGAAAAAACCAGTCAGAGCTATCTGAATAACCAGTTCCTACTTCTGATCCATCGCTCCAAATAGAAAATGATCCGATATAGCCTCCTTCAGGAATACCGTAAGCAATATTATAGCCGAATAAGAAAAATATTATCGAGCAAATGGCGAATTTACCTATATTTTTAGCGCCAATTGTCGACACACTTTTAGTGGTCACTAAACCACTCTCAAGCATACAAAAACCAGCTGCCATGAATGCTACAAGAACACCTCCTATATAAAATCCCAAAGAATTAAAAATGTATTGTCCCTCTTGAGACATTGTGCTTTCTGCAAAACTATTTGAGTTTACCAGTAAAGCAAAAATACAACCAAAAAAAACTGAAGTTGTTTTTTTCATTATTTACCTCCATTAATTAATTTTTTTTCGATCTTTTACTTTAAATTTTTTTTTTGAGGTAACGATATGACGTCGATTTAGCTATGCAGTTTTTGCAAGTGGTTTAGCCCTTATTTAAGTTTACTAAATAAGGGCTAAAACGTTTATCTATTAAACATTTCCTTTAAGCTTTTAGCAGGTAAAAACTTTACTTTTTGCGATGCAGCAATTTGAATTGACTCGCCTGTTCTTGGATTTCTTCCAACTCTAGCTTTTCTTTTTGCCACTTTATAAGTACCAAAACCAGCTATCTTAACAGTATCGTCATTTTTCAAAGCATCTAAAATAATAGTCGTTATTGAATCAAAAGTTCTCTCAGCATCGGCTTTACTTTGACCCAAAGTTGACGATATTTTTGCCACTAGTTGTTTTTTATTCATTTTATGCCCCTTTTCTGGTTAAGTTCTAATCTGCAAAAAAAACCAGTAAAATCAATGTTTTTTTGGTGTTTCACGTAAATGTTAACACAATATATTGTGCCTTTAAAAGTGTTGATTTTATTGGCTTTTTTAAGAGATAAAAATGGCTTAAAACAAGCCCAAATCTTTAAGATCGTTAAAAGTAGTGAAAAACATTAAAGAAAGTAGCAAAAATAACCCGATTCGAAAAAAACCCTCCTGTGTTTTTTGCGTTAAGGGACGCCCTAAAACCTTCTCAAAAGCATAAAACATTAAATGTCCGCCGTCTAGCATTGGTATTGGGAAAAGATTTATAAACCCTAAGCTTATTGAAATATAAGCCATTATACTAAGAAAGGCGACAATTCCAAACTTTGCAACCTGCCCTGTAATTTTAGCAATCTTAATAGGACCTCCTAATTGAGAGGTGTCTCCCGTCCCTTTAAACATAGAAATCACAAATTCCCATGAGGCCTCAATAACAAACCAAGTTTCTTTAACAGCATAATATAATGCTGTTACAGGCCCTAATCGTTGCCTATTTATCTCTTCATTCAAAGGAGCAACTTTAATGCCGATAATCTTTTTGTTAATTTGATTTCCTAGCGAGTCTTTTCCTTCAATAAATTTTGGCTTTACTTGTAAAGTTAGTTCATTGCCATTTCTCGAGACTTCTATGTTAATAATTTCTGAAGATGAAGCATTAATAAAAGTAGAAACTTCCATTATACTTTTTACTTCTCTATCATTTATCGATTGTATTATGTCACCCGATTTAATCCCTGCAACATAAGCTGGGCTTTCCGGCTGAACGTTTTGAATTTGAGCAGGAGTAAAATCTTTACCGGCAAACATATAAATAAAAGCAAAAATCACTATGGCCAGTAAGAAGTTTGCAAATGGTCCTGCCGCAACAATTAAAGATCTTTGGTATAAAGGTTTTACAACAAAAAGCTTTTTTCTATCTTCCTCATTATACTCTTTGAGAAGCTCTTCTTGCTCTGCCTGGCTAAAAACATTTCTATCTCCAAAAAATTTAACATATCCACCTAAAGGAATTGCGCAAAATTTCCATCTTGTGCCTGATTTATCATTAAAACCAAATATTTCTTTACCAAAACCGATAGAAAAATCAGTAACACCAACACCATATTTTTTTGCAAAATAATAGTGTCCATATTCATGGATAAAAACAACTATTGTTAGTAGAATTATAAATGGAATTATAAAAGATATTAAAATTTCCATTCGTTAACCTTTGTAAATATAAAGTTTCTAAAAGCCATTAATCTAGCGTTATTCTTTAAAGATGCGGGATAAACAAAATGTGTTTCTGTAGGTTTACCTGTTTCCTCAGGCAAAACTTTAGTTATGTTACTTACATTGTGTGCAATGTAATCTGGTAAGGCAGCTAAACCTACTCCACTTTGCACTGCTAATAATAATCCATAAACACTGTTTACTTTCATAATTGATTTTCTTTTTTTGCCATCTTTAACACCATGTTTTAAAACCCAGTCAGGATTATAAACTGGAGATGGTGCTCCTTTTCCATAAGTTATAAACTTATGTTTATCTAAATCTTTTAAAGTATTTGGATATCCATTTTTTTGAAGGTAATCATTTGAACCATAAATATGATAGTTAAAATCAACGAATTTTTTTTGAATCAAATTTAATTGTTTAGGTCTTCTCATTCTAATTGCCACATCTGCTTCTCTAGTACTAAGATCCAGTTCTCTATCGTCAAATATTAATTCGATTTCAATATCCGGGTGTAAGTCCATGAATTCTTTTATTCTTGGTGTAAGCCAAGTAGTACCAAAACTTACTACTGTGGTAACTGTGAGTTTTCCATTTAGTTTATCTTTGTGTCCACTAAGATTAGACTCAACATCTTTTAATTTTGAAATTATCTCATGTGCTGATTTAAAGAGATAATCACCATTTTCAGTCAAAACTAAACCTCTCGCGTGTCTTTCAAAAAGTTGAACTTTTAAATCGCTCTCTAATGCTTGAATTTGGCGGCTTATAGCTGATTGGCTTAAATTTAATATTGTAGAGGCTTTGGTAAAACTAGAAGCCTCAGCAACAGTATGAAATATTTTAAGTTTATCCCAATCCATAGATAAAGTTAATTATAAGTTATTTATTTGGATTTACTATAGCTCTTCCAAAAAACTCCCCTTTAAGAAGTTTAGGATAAGTTTCTAAAAGTTCAGTAAATGAAAGCTCTTTAGTGAAGGATTGAACCTTTGAAAAATCTATTAACTTAGCTGCTTCACCCCAAACGAATTCTCTTCGTTTTATTGATGATCCTGACGAATCAATTCCCCATAGCTTAACCCCTCTTATAATAAATGGCATAACATTTGTATTAATTTTGATACCGCCAGCATTTCCACAAGCTGCTACTATCCCACCGGGTTTTGTTTGAGCAAATATTTTAGTTAATGCAGATCCTCCAACGGTATCAACTACACCGTCCCATACTCCTTTTTCTAGCAGTTTGCTTTCACCTTCAAACTCTTTTCTATCGATAATATTTTTTGCACCTAAATTTTTTAAATAATCGTTTTTATCTTTTTTACCTGTAACGGCATGAACATTGTATCCCATTTTAGATAAAATCATCACAGCTATACTACCGACTCCGCCTGTTGCACCGGTAACTAAAACATCTTTAACTTTTTCACCTAATAGTAATTCTTCTTTAGCTTTTACAGCAAAAGAACAAAGTAAAGCAGTAAAACCCGCTGTGCCTAACATCATAGCTTTGTGTGTATCTAATTCTTTTGGTATTTTAATTAAAAAATTTGAGTCAACTTTTGCGTATTGAGAAAACCCCCCAAAATATGCTTCTCCCACTCTAAATCCCGTAAGAATTACTTTATCATCTTTTGTAAATTTACTATCTTCACTCTTTACAACTGTTCCTGAAAAATCTATTCCCGGAACGAAGGGAAATTTTCTTACAATCTTTCCTCCATCATTTAAAATCAGAGCGTCTTTATAATTCAAGCTTGAATAGTCAACTTTGACCAATACATTTCCGTCTTTTAATTGGTTTTTATCTATCTCTTTAATTTCTCTTGAAAACTTATCGTTTTGATTATCAATAACAATAGCTTTGAATTTATCAGACATTTATTTTCCAATATATTTTAGGTATCTATTTTGAATACTTAAATCTTCCTTAAAAGAACCTAAAAAATAATTTGTAACAGTTGTTGCTTTCTCTTTTTTTATTCCTCGCATAGTCATGCATTGATGGGCTGCATCAATAGTAACTGCTACACCCTTAGCATCAAGGGCACTCATAAGCGTTTTTGCAATTTGCATTGTCAATCTCTCTTGCGTTTGAAGTCGTTTAGAAAAAATTTCAACTGTTCTAGCTAATTTACTCAAACCTACAACTTTTTTATTTGGAATATAAGAAACATGAGCAACGCCTATTATTGGGGCCATATGATGCTCGCAATGACTTTCTAAAGTTATATTTTTTTCAATTACCATATCATCGTAACCTTCAACGTCTCCGAAAGTTTTTGATAAATCTTTTTCTGCGTTTTGATGATAGCCTTTAAAATACTCTTTAAATGCTTTTACTACTCTTTTTGGAGTCTCTTGTAAGCCTTCTCTACTTGGATCTTCACCAATCCAGGCTAATAATTTTTTTATTGCCTCTTCAGCCTCTTTATCACTGACTTGAGGTTTATTTGAAGACTCTTTATTGATGTCTTTAACTAATTTCATTCTATGATGTTTCTATAGGACATGGTTAATTATTGCAAATTGCTATTTTGTCTTTTTTTCACTATTTTACTGTCATGTTTAAAAAAAGAGAAAATGTATTTGAAGTTGAGGAAGGAAAATTTCTCTCTCCAAAATTTGATGACAATGGTCTAATTCCTGTGACCACTACTGATAGTAGTTCCGGAGAACTTTTGATGCACGGATACATGAATGCAGAAGCTTTAAAAAAAACTATAGTGACAAAAGAAGCTCATTATTGGAGTAGGTCAAAAAAAGCTTTATGGCATAAAGGTAAAACTAGCGGATTTGTTCAAAAAGTAATTGATTTAAGAATTGATGATGATCAGGATGCTTTATGGATGTCAGTAGATATTGGGAACGGTGCTAGTTGCCATGTCGGGTACAAGTCTTGTTTTTATCGATCAATACCTTTAGGACCAATTAAAAACGCTGAAGAAATTGAGTTAGATTTTAAGGAAAAGAAAAAAAAATTTGATCCTGAAGAAGTTTATAAAGGTCAGCCTAATCCTACGAAATTATAAATATGAAAGTTTTAAGTCCCTTCGGTCCTAAAATTGCAAGTCTTAAACTATCAGGAAGTTCAATAAGAAAAATAAATATTGAAGTTGATAAAATTATCTCGAAAAAAATTTTATTAAAAAAATTGGATTATTCAAATAAACTAGTTGGGCAAGTAAAGCAAGAATTTCAATTACCAAAAGTTTTTATAAAAAAAAATTTAGAAAAAATTTTGTTTAAAATAGTTAAAGATTATATTTTTAAAAGTTTAGGCAAAAAAATATCTAAAATTAAAATAAAAAATTTTTGGATAGTTCGTCAATTTAATGACGATTACAATCCTATTCATTTTCATGATGGACATATTTCTGGAGTTGGTTACTTAAAGATACCTAAATTTGTTTCTAAAAATAAAAAACTTTCACGAACTGATGGCTCAATAGACTTTATCAATGGAAATAAAATGCTTTTAAGTGAATGCATTTTTAATCATCAACCAAAAGTAGGAGATATGATATTGTTTCCTCATTATTTGATGCATACTGTTTATCCATTTAAAACTAAAGGTGAGAGAAGATCTTTTTCTTTTAATTTAGAAATTGATAAAAAAATCGCAAATGTATTTAGCAAATGAGTGAAGAAAGTCAAAAAAACGTTTTTGGAGAACCTCTTGAACCTTGTTCAAATGACCCTTTGACTGGTTGGTTTAGGGATGGATGTTGTAATACAGATAAAAATGATCATGGAGTACATACTGTTTGTGCAAAAGTAACGGATGAATTTTTACAATGGTCTAAAAAAGTTGGCAATGACTTAATTACACCTCATCCTGAATTTGGATTCCCGGGTTTAAAAGATGGAGATTCTTGGTGTGTGTGCGCTACATGGTACGCAAGAGCTATTGATGAAGGAGCTGCCTGTCAAGTATACTTAAAGAAAACTAATGTTAAAACATTAGATCTTATTCCTATTGAAAAATTAAAGAAATTTGCTTTAGACTTAACTTAATATATTTTAACGCCTTTATTTTTAATAATCAATTGAAGCTCATTGTACTCATCGCAGTTGCAATTTTTAAGAACTGCTAATCTTTCGTTAGCTTTATCTATTTGATTTGTCTGGACATAAAGTTCGCCTAAATATTCATTAATACCATTATGATTTGGTTTAATTTTTAAACCTTCTAAATAAAACTTTTCAGCTTGGTCGAAATTTCCAACTTTTCTAGTTGTGTATCCCATATAATTTAAAATATCTGGATTTTTTTTATCTGATTTATAAGCCTTTTCTAATTTAGAGAAAGCTTGTGCGTAGAGCTTCTTGGCTTTATCCAACTTTTCTTTTTTCTCAAGCTTGCCGGCTCTTTTTACTAATTTCACAGCATCATCATACAAAGAGTCTTTTGAAGTATCGCTGCTACTATCGCTACCTGCAGCCATAAGGCTAGTACTTAGAAACAAAGATATTAATAAAATTGTAATTTTTTTCATAATATGAATTTAGTTATTTATTCAAGGATTGTTATGCGACAGATGATCTTCCTCCGTCAACACCAAAAATTTGCCCTGTAATCCAAGAGCTTTCATCTGTTAGAAGAAACTTTGCCACAGATGCAGAGTCCGCTCCTTCACCAATTCTTTTTAGTGGATGCATTTTAGCGATACTTTCGGCCATCTTCTCATTTTTAAGTAAAAAATTTGATATTTTTGAATTAGTCAAACTCGGAGCAATACAATTTACTCTAATGTTTGGAGCATATTCCGCAGCAAGAGCTAAAGTTAAACCTTCAACTGCTCCTTTTGCAGAAGAAACTATAGCATGGTTTGGAAAACCTTGTTTGACGGCAACTGTAGAGAATAAAACAATTGAACCTTTATTTTTTTTTAAGTTGTCAGTTAAAGATTTTATAATTTCTGTGGCAGAAACTAAATTTAAATTGAATGATTGCATAAAGTCGCTTTTTTTCGTGAGTTTCAATGGTTTAAGATCTATAGATCCAACACAATAAGCTAAACCATTTACCTGCTCATCTTTAAGATCATTTACTATTTTTTCAGAAAAATTTTCTTCTAACATATCGCACGTAGTAAATGTAGAATTAAGTTCACTTGCTAACTCTGATAAACTGGCTTCGTCTCTCCCTACTAAATGTACTTGTTCCCCTGACTCTACAAGTTTTTTTGCCAGAGATGATCCAATTGATCCTGTTGCTCCTAATATTACTTTTTTCATATTTAAAAATAACACTATTAATCACGAATTAAATGCAAATAATGACGCGTGTAATAACTTAATAAAAGGTGTAATTTACTAGATATGAAGCTTTTTTTATTACTAGGAAATCAACTATTTTCACTGAAATACCTAAATGATTTTAAAGATCATACTTTTTTCATGGCTGAAGATTACGGCTTATGTACTTTTGAAAAGCATCACAAACTTAAAATTCTATTATTTTTATCTTCAATGAGATCTTTCAGAGACGAAATTAAATCTAAAAA
>CACNTN010000013.1 GCA_902623395.1 uncultured Pelagibacteraceae bacterium
TATTCTTAATTTAATAGATGATCTAACAATTTTCTTAACAGTCTCTACACCTTTTAAATGGCCATAATTTCTACTTTTTCCTATTTTCTTTCCCCATCTGCCATTACCATCCATGATAAACGCTACATGGTTTAGTTTATTCATATTTGGCTGATCTCTTTTTCTTTCTCTGCTAATATTTTTTCAATATTTTCGATATTTAGATCTGTAAGTTTTTGAATATTTTTTTCGAAATTTTTATTATCATCCTCAGAAATTACTTTATCTTTTAATTTTTTTTTCAAATCTTCGTTTGCTTCTCTTCTTATATTTCTTATTGAAATTTTTCCTTTTTCTCCCATACCTTTTAATACTTTGATTAAATCTTTCCTTCTTTCTTCTGTTAAATCTGGAATTCTTAATCTTATTATTTGACCATCTATTTGAGGATTTATTCCTAATTCAGATTTTTGGATCGCGCTCTCTATTAAGCCAGTATTAGCTTTGTCCCATACTTGTATTGAAATTAGTCTTGCTTCAGGAACACTAACTGTTGCCAATTGATCTATTGGCATTAACTGACCATAAACATCTACCTTAATAGTATCAAGCATATTAGTATTAGCTCTTCCAGTTCTAAGAGTTGAGATATCTTTTTTTAAAGATTGGATACTCTTATCCATCTTTGATGAATAATTCTTCTCATTAAATTCACTGCTCACTTTTAAACCCCTTCTCCGACTTTATATCTAATAAAATCTAGGATTTTAAGTTGTTTTTCAGACGAATTTTCTTTTAGTACATCTGAAACTTTTTTTTTTGGATCCATAATCCACAGTTGGTTCAAAAGAGAATTATCATTTAAAAACTTTGAAATTTTTCCTTTTGAAATTTTTTCAGCCATTTCCCCTGGTTTGCCTGAATTACTTATTTCCGCTTTAATTATTTCTAATTCTTTATCGACGATAGATTTATCAATATTTTCCTTATCTAATGCTAATGGATTTAAAGCAGCAATATGCATCGCAATTTTAGATCCTATATCATCATTTTTTCCTTTTGAAATTCCATCTAATTTAACTACAGAAACTATCTTACCAATACCCTTTTCGATAGAAGAATGCACATAAGAAAAATTAGTACCATTCGCATTATCAAAAAAATTTGCTCTTCTAATAGTAATTTTTTCTCCAATCTTAGCAATTAAGTTAACCAGGTTATCTTTTACAGATATGCCATTACTCATATTAGTTTTGTTTATCTGGTTTAAATTTCCCTTATTAATGAAGTTGATTTCAGATAGTTCTTTACAAAAATTTATGAAATCTTTATTTTTTGCAACAAAATCTGTTTCGCTGTTTATTTCAATTAAAGAAATTTGGCCTCCTTTTTCATTAACTAAAGCTAAGCCTTCGGAGGCTGTTCTGCTCATTTTTTTTGATGCTTTTGCTATTCCTTTTTTTCTTAAAAATTCAATTGATTTTTCTATATCTCCATTAGTTTCATCTAATGCTAATTTACAGTCATTAAATCCGACTCCCGTCATTTCCCTTAATTTTTTTATATTGTCTAGTAAATCTTTGTTTGACATTTAATAAAATATAAAACTACTTCTTTTTTGTTTTAGAGGATTTTTCTTCAACTTTTTCTTCAGAACCTTTAATAAATTTTTCTGCATCTTTAATTGTATTTTTAAGAAGTTCGCAATACAAATTAATTGATCTTCTCGCATCATCGTTTCCTGGAATTGGAAAATCTATTCCTGTTGGATCTGAATTTGTATCTAAGACAGCTATGATTGGTATACTTAATTTTTTCGCCTCTGCCACTGCAAGGGACTCTATATTTGTATCTATAATAAAGATTAAATCTGGTGTTTTTTTCATTTCAGAAATTCCACCCAGCGATCTTTGAAGCTTTTCTTTTTCTTTACCAAACTTAAGTATTTCTTTCTTTGTAAATCCTAAATTTTCTTTTGAAAGTTGATCATCCAACTTTTTTAATCTTTTAATTGAATTTTGAATTGTATTCCAATTTGTGAGCATTCCTCCAAGCCATCTGTAATTAACATAGTATTGACCTGTTTCTTTTGCTAGATCACTCACTTGTTCGGAAGCCTGTTTTTTTGTTGAAACAACTAATAGTTTTCCTCCATTTGAAATAGTTTTATGCACTTGCACTAATGCATTTTTAATAAAATCTACAGTTTGAGTTAAATCAATAATATGTATGGAATTTTTTTCCCCAAAAATATATTTCTTCATTTTTGGGTTCCATCTGAGGGTTTTATGGCCAAGATGAACACCGGCCTCTAATAACTGTTTTATATCTACTTTTGGTACGTTCATATTTTTTCCGGTTAATCCACCACAGTAATTCCAAATAGTTGGACCGGTAGGGCAATGCCCTTGAAACTGTGTGCGAAATTAAACACAGATATACAGAATCGTTTAAAAAAATCAACAGTCTATACGGTTATTTTTTCTACGTATTTCTTAGCTTTTAAAGCTTTGAGATGATTTAAATCGAATTTTCTATTTTCCTGAAGTGAGTATAATGCTTGATTATTTTTATCTTTTATTACAATTTTGATTTCTGTTTCACCCTTATTAGATAATAATTCTTTGATTTCATCTAAATTACAATCTTTGCTAAGTTCAATAATGACCTTTGAATATGGCCTATTAATCACTTCGTCTAATTTTAAAATTTTTTTAACATTAATTCTTTTTTTTGTATCATCTCCTATGATTTTGTCTTTTTGTAATGTTAAAACAAATGACTCTGACTCCTTTAGTTTGTCTCTATTTGAGACTAATAGTTCAGAAAATAAAAAAAGTTCAAATTCATTTTTTTGGTCGCTAAACTTTACAATAGCATAAGGTGTTCCCTTTGCACTTTTTTTCTCTTGTATAGACATTATAGTACCTGCTACTAAACTCTCATTTTCATCGTTTTCATAAAATTTGTTAAACGAATTTATTTTTAATTGTTTAAAAGTTTCCTCGAATTCATTGAGTGGATGGTTAGACAGATAAAAACCGAGAGATTTAAATTCCTCTGATAAAAGTTTTTTTTGCGACCATGGAACTGAGGACAAAAATTCAAATTCTTCGTGCTCATTATCCTGGTTGTCAAAAAGATTGCTTTGATTATTATCTTTTTCATCATTAACATTTTTAATATTTTGAATTATTTTCGGTATAGAGATTAAAATCTTATTTCTGTCTTTATCAAATTCATCAAAAGCACCAGCATTAACCAAGCCTTCGAGTTGAAGTTTATTAACATCTTTTGAGTTTACTCTATTTATAAAATCAACTAATGATTTGAATTTACCATTTTTTTCTCTTTCTAAGACTATGTTTGTTACAGCCTCAAATCCAACATTTTTAATAGCGCCCAGGCCGTAAAAAATTTTTCCATCAATAGCTTTAAAATCTGAAAAACATTTGTTTATTGAAGGTTTTACTATTTCAATATTCATCTTTTTTAATTCTTCAACAAACTCTCTCAGCTTTGATGTATTAGTAAGTTCTGTTGACATTGTAGCTGATATGAAATCTTCTTTATAGTATGTTTTTAAATAAGCTGTTTGATAAGCAATCAAAGCATAAGCGGCAGCATGACTTTTATTAAAACCATATTGTGCAAATGGCTCTATTTTAGTAAATACAAAGTTAGCTACATCTTTGGTGATACCATTTTTTATAGCACCATTAATAAATCTTTCTTTTTGTTTATCTAATTCTGATTTCTTTTTTTTACCCATGGCTCTTCTTAAAATATCAGCTTCTCCAGCAGTAAAACCTGCTAACGTTTGAGCTATTTGCATTACTTGCTCTTGATAAATGATGATACCGTAAGTTGGTGTTAGTATATCTTTTAAGGTTGGATGTATGTAGTCTGGATCTTTAAATCCATTTTTACAATCGTTATAAACCGGAATGTTGCTCATAGGACCGGGTCTATACAATGCAACTAAGGCTATAATATCGTCAAACTTGTTAGGTTTCATTTGTTTGATCGCTTCTCTCATCCCGGCGCTTTCTAGTTGAAATAATCCTGTAGTTTCCCCTGTAGACAATAATGAAAAAACTTTTTCATCATTGTGATTAATTTTGCTTATATCTAAATTTATATTTTTAAGTTTTAATCTCTTAATTGTATTATCGATTACAGTTAAAGTCTTAAGACCGAGAAGATCAAACTTCACAAGCCCAGCATTTTCAGATGAATACATATCATATTGGGTTGAAGGTAATGTTAAATTTGAGCCATGATCCATATAAAGTGGGAATTGATCTGCAAGTTTATCTCCTGCTATCACCACTCCTGCGGCATGAGTAGCCATGTTACGATTTAGACCTTCTAACTTGAGAGATAACTCTAAAAGTTTTTTTACCTTAAAATTTTTTTTAATTTCCTCTTTAAACCTTGGTTCACGATCAATTGACTCTTGTAAAGTTAAAGGTCGTGAAGGATCAAATGGAACCATTTTACAAATTCTATCAACATGTCCGTATGAGAGACCTAAGACACGACCCACATCCCTTAAGGCCATCCTTGCTTTAAGCTTTCCAAAAGTAATAATATGCGCAACACCATTTTTATATTTTGTCTTTAAATATTCAAATACAAGATCTCTTTTTTCCTCGCAAAAATCTATATCGAAGTCTGGCATAGAAATTCTATCTGGGTTTAAAAATCTCTCAAAAATTAAATCAAATTGAATTGGGTCCAAATCAGTTATATCTAAAGAGTAAGCCACCAGTGATCCAGCTCCAGAACCCCTGCCAGGGCCTACTGGTATAGAATTTTTTTTTGCCCATTTTATATAATCAGAGACTATCAAAAAATAACTTGCATAATCCATTGAATTGATAATATCTATTTCGTGTTTTAGTCTATCCTCATAAATTTCTTTTATCTGTTCTTTTGATTTAATTTTGTTTTTTTTCAAAATAAAATTTTCTAATCTTTTTTCTAATCCTTTTTTTGCTAATTTCGATAATTCTTCTTCTGGAGTACCACTTTCCTTGCTAGCTATAGATGGTAAAATAGGTTTTGATTTCTTTGGTTTGAAATTAAATCTTAAATGAAAATTATAATTATTTTCTAGTGACTCGGGTATGTCAGAGTATAATTTTTCTAGCTCCTCTTGAGATTTTAAGTAGTGATGATTGCTGTATCGAAATCTATTTTTATCATCTATAAAATTTTTTTTTCCAATACATACTAATGCGTCGTGTGCTTCATACATATCTTTATTAAGATAGAATATTTCTTGTGTAGCAATTATTGGCAGTCGCAATGATTTTGATATGTTTAGCAAATAATTTTCAAAGTTTTTTTCTTGAAATTCATTATGTCTTTGTATTTCTACGTAAAGTCTATTTTTAAAGCTGTCTTTCAAGGAACATAATATTTGCTCAAAATCTTTAAGTTTATTTTTATAAAAAAGTTGACCAAAAAAATTAGTATAATTACCAGTCAGTAATATCAGACCTTCATTATTTTCAGAAATTTCTTTTAAACTACAGGATGGATCATCCATCGAGTTATTTTTTAAATAACTTGATGAAGATAGTTTAGTTAGGTTTTTGTATCCGATCTCAGATGTGGCATATAATGTAACTTTACCAGTTGTATCTGATAAATTTAAATTAATTTGGGTTCCAATAATTGGATGAGTGCCAACTTTTGATATTTTTTCAGAAAATTCAAGAGCGCCACATAAATTGTAACTATCTGCTAAACCAATTGATTTAACTTTATTTGATTTACAATATTCAGCTAGCTCATCAATTTTTATAGCACCTTCGCATATAGAATATTGAGTATGAATTTTTAAATGATTAAAATTTTTATTATTAACGAGCATTAACCCGTTTTATATCACCATTAGAAATAAACAACTTGTAATCTGCCCTGTTAGCAAGTTCTCTATTGTGAGTTGCAAAAATTATAGTTTTTTTTAATTTTTTTAATTTTAAAAAATAAGAAAATATTTCTTTGGAAGTTTTGAAATCTAAATTACCTGTTGGCTCGTCAGCTAAGATTAAATTTGTTTCAGCAATTAAAGCTCTAGCAATAGCCACTCTTTGTTGTTCTCCGCCAGAAAGTTCGTTTGGAAAATGTTGTGACCTGTCAAAAATTTTAACTGCGTTAAGAATTTTTTGAGCCTCTTGTTTTGCATTTAATAAATTTTCGCCTCTTATAACTAATGGCATCATCACATTTTCAATTGCTGTAAAATCATTTAATAAATTATTATCCTGAAAAATAATTGATATATTTTTTCTTCTAGTTTCATCTTTTTTTTCATCTGAAAATTTTTTCGTAAATACTTCATTTATTTTGATATCACCTTTTGTAGGCTCATCAAGCAAGGCTAATAAATGAAGAAGTGAAGATTTTCCAGATCCTGATGGACCAACTAACGCCACAAGTTCTCCTCTCTTAATTCTCAAATTAAGATTATTAAATAGTGTTATATCCCCCTTATAGTGCTTATATGTTTTTTTAAGATTTACAGTTTCTATTAATATTTTACTCATATTTTAAAGCTCTAAATGTTTTCATTTTTGAAATATGCCTAGCTGGAATATATGAGGCTATGGCTGAGACTAATAATGATAGAATAAAAATTATAAATATTGAGTATAGACTGATTTCACTTGGTAACTTTTCTAAATAATATATATCGCTTGGAAATATTTCTAAATTAAACACTTTTGATAAAAATGATCTGATTTTTTCTATATTCGTAGCAAGAAAGATTCCCAAAATAATACCAGACGATGTTGCAAAAAATCCAATTGTAAAACCTGTTAGAAAAAAAGATTTTTTTATTGAAGAGTTGTTTAATCCTAAAGTTTTTAAAATAGCTATCTCCTTAGTTTTATTTTTTATTAATATAGTCAGCCCAGAAATAATATTAAATGCTGCTACGATAATTATCAGCGTTAATATTATAAACATTACATTTCTTTCAACTTTTAAAGCACTAAAAAAAGACTTATTTAGATCGGACCAGGTATATATAAAAAAGTTTTGATTATATTTTTCAATTTTTTTTTTATATATATTTGCTTCTAAGGGATTTTTTAAATAAATTTCTAAGTTTTGATCTTTAGAATTCTTGTCAAAAATTGACAAAGCGTCTTGAGTAGTTAAAAAAATTATATTTTGATCGAACTCAATAAATCCTGTACTAAATATTCCTGCTATATTAAAATTTTCTTGCTTTGGTATACTTCCAAGTGGAGTTGCAATAAAGGCAGAAGACATTAAATTTATCCTATCCCCTTCAGTTAAATTAAGATTAAACGCTAGTTCAGAACCTATAAAAATATTATTTTTTTTAAATTTGTTTATGTCCCCGCTAATAACATTTTTTTTTAAAAACTCTTTAATTTTTTTTTCTTTACTGTCAACACCTTTAAAGATTATACCTTTTGCTTTATCATTAATTATTATTATACCTTCGCCAGAATAAGTTTTACTAAGAGCAATATCTTTAAAATTTTCTTTTAATTTTGAAATATATTCATCATCAATAATAAAACCATTTGGCTGAACTACTATATGAGGATTTAAACCTAAAATTTTATTAGTTAAATCAGTTTTAAAACCATTCATAACCGACATAACAATTATTAAAATTGCTACTCCTAGCATTATTCCTAAAAAAGAAAAAATTGATATTATCTTCAAAAAACCTTCTTTTTTTTTTGGTCTAAGGTTTCTTAATGAAATTATTCTTTCTACTTTTGTGAACAAGATATTATCTTTTAAGTTTCGATTTAATGCCTTCAAGACTTAGCATTTCGCTTTTAAAATTTATTTCTTTAAATTCAAATTTGTTTACTTCTGATTTAGATCCAATAATAATTTGAAAAGGAACACCTATAAGGTCATGTTTTTTAAATTTATTAGACATATTCTCATCAACATCATCTAACAATACGTCAATATTTTGTTTTCTTAATTCTTGGTATATTTTTTCAGCTTTTTGTAAGTTTTCTCTATTATTTTTACTGATACTGGGAATAATGACCACATCAAATGGTGATATTGACTTTGGCCATTTCATTATACCATTATTATAATTAGCCTCTATCGTAGCACCAACTAATCTGGAAACACCAATACCATATGATCCCATTTTTACAGAAATTTTCTTGCCACTTTTATCATCTATTAAACAATTCATTGTTTTAGAGTATTTGTCTCCAAAATAAAATATATGTCCTACCTCAATACCTTTAGTTTTAACTTGATTTTTTTTATCAACGTCATCACTAAATTTTTTTTCATTGTATTTTTCATCCGTGACAGCATAAAAATTTGTAAAATCTTTTCTCATTTGTGAAAGAGATTGATCGCTGAAGTCATATTTGTTTAAATCTATATCAAAAATTCTTTTATCTGCATAAATTTGACTCTCTCCAGTTTCCGCCAAAATAATAAATTCGTGCGAGAGGTCACCACCTATCGGACCCGTGTCAGCAGCCATTGGAATAGCTTTTAATCCTAATCTACTGAATGTTTTTAAATAAGAAAAAAACATTTTATTATAAGATTTTTTTGCTTCTTCATCTGTTAAGTCAAAAGAGTATGCATCTTTCATAAAAAACTCCTTGCACCTCATTACTCCAAATCTTGGTCTAATTTCATCTCTGAACTTCCATTGAATATGATAGAGAATTTGAGGAAGAGATTTATATGATTTAACGCTTGATCTAAAAACATCCGTAATTAACTCCTCATTTGTCGGTCCATAAAGCATTTCTCTACCTTGACGATCTTTTATTCTCAACATTTCTTCACCATAATCATCATATCTACCACTTTCTTTCCAAATTTCAGCTGATTGAATTGTGGGCATTAACATCTCTTGAGCTCCTATTGAATTTTGTTCTTCTCTAACAATTTGTTCAATTTTTTTCATAACTTTAAAACCTAGTGGAAGCCATGAGTAAATACCTGCGGAAGATTGTTTGATCATTCCAGCTTGTAACATTAATTGATGAGATTTAATTTTTGCTTCGGTAGGTATATCCTTAGTTATTGGAACGAATAATTTTGATAGGTACATTTTATTGTAAATATTTCCTTAAATTTAATAAATCAAACTTAACGAGATAATATATTACAATAAAAATTATTGAAGTAATTATCGTTGTTATCAAAAATTTTTTAGCAATTTTTGGATTATTTGGAGCCCCAGGATCAGCTCCCTCTATTTTTTCACGGAATTTTTCTTTTTTTGATTGAATTCCGACAGGCAAAATGGAAAAGAAAATTATCCACCAAATCAATACATAGACTATTATGGAACCAGTTATTCCCACTAAATTCTCGCTATGTTAATATTTGTAAAAGGTTTTTTTCCTGTTTTTTCTCTAACGATTCTTCTGCAATTTTGTTTAATAGTTTCTATAAGATTTTTTTGTTGATTTTTATTATCTAAAGAAAAAGTTCTGCAAATATTTAAAATTTCATCTTCCATATCAAAAATAAAGTGATCTGCATTTTCTTTTTCAGGAATTCCTTTGAAAGAAATAATCGGTTTTTTGACTTTTCCATTATTGGATACTAAAAGTGTAATCTCTAGGTATCCGTTAATTGATAGATTTTTCCTATCTTTTATAGATTGAGCATCTGTCTCCACATTTACGCTACCATCTAAATAAACTTTACCTGACGGGGCTTTATCTATAATTTCTGGTTTATCTCCTGGTAATATCTGTATAATATCTCCGTTTTCAATTAATAATGTTTTTGGAACCTGCATTTCTTTTGCAAATGAAACATGCTCAGCCATATGTCGATGTTCACCATGAACAGGAATAACACATTTGGGTTTAACCCATTTATACATGTCCTTTAAATCATCGCGGTTCGGATGACCAGAAACATGCACAAAAGCATTTTCTTCACTTATCATCTCGATCTTATTTTTAACTATTAGGTTTTGTATATAATATAATTTTTTTTCATTTCCTGGAATTATTTTTGATGAAAAGATTATACAATCACCACTCTCAACAAAGACATCTGGATGCACACCGTTAATTATTCTATTCATAGCACCCATAGGTTCGCCTTGACTACCTGTTGCTAAATACAAAATTTTATTTTTTGGGACCTTCTTTGCATCTCTCGGATCTAGTGGCTCAATAAGACCTTTAAGATATCCGCATTTTCTTGCTGCTTTATATATTCTTTGCATAGAACGCCCAACTAAACAAATGTTTCTCTCTGTTTTCTTTGCACAATAAAAAATGGACTCCATTCTTGCTACATTAGATGCAAAAGAAGTTACCAAAATTCTTTTAGTTTTAATTTCCATAATTCTTAATAAACTGTCTCTGACTTCAGACTCAGAGCCTGCCCTTCCTGGACTAAAGATATTTGTTGAGTCACAGATCATTGCAGACACACCGCTTTCTCCAATAGATTTTAATTTTTTTTCGTCTATTTGACTTCCAATTAGTGGATTAGGATCTATTTTCCAATCACCAGTGTGAAGGATTGTGCCTAGAGGGGTTTTAATACTCAATCCATTTGGCTCTAAAATAGAATGAGTTAGTGTTACAAAATCGATTTCAAATGCACCAAGTTTTATTTTACTGTTTAACGGCACTACGTTTAAATAAGACGATATATCAATTTTTTTTTCTTTAAATTTTTCCAAAATAAGTGCTGCTGTGAATGGGGTAGCATAAATTTTACATTTTAAGAAAGGCCATATATGAACCACGCCTCCGATATGATCCTCGTGAGCATGTGTTAGAACTATCCCAAGCAAGTCATCTTTTTTATCAATTATAAATCCTGCATCTGGCATAATTAAATCAACACCAGGAATAGAGTCATCAGCAAAGGAAACGCCCATGTCAACAATTATCCATTGTTGATTATCTTCTTTCCCATATGCGTATAGATTCATATTTCCGCCTATTTCTCCGGATCCTCCTAATGGACAAAAAATTAATTTTTCTTTACTCATATTAATTCTTTATAAGCATTTGCTATTCCTTTAACAGTTATATCTTGGTCAATTACCACTTTTTTTTTAATCATTTTTTTAAAAAAATTTGCATATCCGCCTGTCAATATAATTTTATATTTAATTTGATCTTTGAAAATTATTTTATTTATTATATTGTTTATCAAACCCTCATATCCCCAAACAAAACCAGCATTTAGTGCTTGTATTGTGTTCTTTCCATAATTATTTTGATTACTCTTTAAATTAATTAAGGGAAGTAATGCAGTTGACTTGCTTAAGTTATTTATAGAAAGTTTTACACCAGGGGCAATTACTCCACCCTCATAAACACCATTTTTAATAACATCAAATGTTGTTGCTGTTCCAAAATCTAAAATTAAACAATTTTTTAATTTTTTTGCCCCAATAGCATTAGCTATTCGATCTGAACCTAATTGATTTTTGTTTT
>CACNTN010000014.1 GCA_902623395.1 uncultured Pelagibacteraceae bacterium
TTTTTCTCATTTAGTTTATATTATTTAATACTGCTTTCGCACATTGAGATGTATTACTTGGACCATCAAGGTCTTTCGTTAGATTCTCTTTATTTAATAATGTTTTTTCAATAGACTTGATTATTGATTTTGCTGCTTCATTCTCCCCTAAATGATCTAACATTAAAGCTCCAGACCATATCTGTCCAATAGGATTTGCTATTCCTTTTCCTGCTATATCAGGCGCTGATCCATGAACTGGTTCAAACAAAGAGGGGTATTTTTTTTCCGGATTAATATTTCCTGATGGAGCTATACCTATAGTGCCGGTACACGCTGGACCTAAATCAGATAAGATATCTCCAAATAAATTTGATGCAACAACTACATCAAACCATTCAGGAGTTAAAACAAATCTTGCAGTCAAAATATCAATATGAAACTGATCTGTTTTTATTTCAGGATAATTTTTTTTTATTATATTGAATCTCTCATCCCAGAATGGCATAGTAATTGATATTCCATTTGATTTAGTGGCATTAGTAACTTTTTTTCTACCTTTAGATTTCGCTAATTCAAACGCATATTTTTGAACTCTATCAACACCATGTTTAGACATTATGGTTTCTTGTATTGCTATTTCCCTATTTGTATCTTTATACATTCTACCTCCGACAGAAGAATATTCTCCCTCGGTGTTTTCTCTGATTATTAACATATCAATGTCACCTGGTTTTTTATTTGCTAATGGACATGATACTCCCTTAAATAATTTCACTGGTCTTAAATTTATATATTGATCAAATTCTCTTCTGAATTTTAATAATGAGCCCCATAAGCTTATGTGATCTGGTACTTTTGCTGGATCACCTACAGCTCCAAAGAAAATTGCGTCATGAGATTTTATTTTTTCTCTCCAATTATCGGGAAGCATTTTTCCATGTTTTCGATAATAATCACATGAAGCAAAATCAAATTCATCAAATTGTATTTTGAATTGATGTTTTTTAGCTATTTCTTTAAGAACCTTTAAGCTTTCAGGCACTACTTCTGTACCTATACCGTCACCCGCAATTGATGCTATTTTATAACTTTTCATTTTATCTAATTTTATTTTCCCAAATTATACAACTTTTAACAATTTTACTTAAATTATTAAATCTTGGCCTCCACTTAATGAATCTTATTAATTTACTATTTGTAGCTATTATTTTTTCTAAGTCGTTTTTTCTTCTTTTAGTGTAGATTATTTTAACTTTTTTTGATGTTTGTTTTCTAAATTCTCTGGCTACTTCGAGCACAGAAATGCCCTTATTATATCCACAATTAAAAATCTTCGAAATATTCAACTTATCTATTTTTTTTAAAACTAAAAAATGAATTTCAGCAATATCACTTACATGTATAAAATCTCTTATACAAGATCCATCTGCAGTATTATAATCAATACCGTAAATTTTAAGTTTTGGATTTTTTTTCATTATTTCTACAGAAAAATTTTTAAATAAATGATCACTTTTTTTATTTATTAAACCAATTTTTTTAGATGGGCTTGAGCCTGCAATATTAAAATATCGCAATATACCATAGTTCAAATTATTTTTTTTTGAAAATTTTTTTATAAGATTTTCTGCTTTAAATTTAGTTTTTCCATAAACACTCTTTGGTTTAATTGTTGAATTTTCAGATACTTTGAACTGACCATCTTTATAAATAGCTGCAGTTGATGAAAAAATAATATTTCTGACCGAGGTCTTTTTGCAAGCTTCAAGTAATTTTTTAGTGCCTGTAACATTAGTTTTAAAATATTTTTTTGGTTTCCTTTCACCTTCCCCGATTATTAAATTTGCTGCCAAATGAATAATTGAGTCTATGTGATATTTATGAATTATTTTTTTTATTTTATTTTTATTTAAAATATCAATTTTAAAAAATTTAGCATTACGATTAATTAATTTTTTGTGGCCAGTAGATAAATTATCAATAATAAAAACTCTTTTTTTTTTTTTTAATAAGGCTTCGGTAACATGAGATCCTATGTATCCAGCTCCTCCAGTAATTAAGATATTTTTAAACATTCTATTAAATTATATTAACCAACTTTTCACTAAATAAAAAAATTGGCGCGCCCTGAAGGATTCGAACCTACGACCCTCGGTTTAGAAAACCGATGCTCTATCCAGCTGAGCTAAGGGCGCTAAATGATTGATATATTTACTTAAAAACATACCAAGTGGTCAATATAAATCGGCTTTTTAATCCCAAATTCTTCTTTCTTTTCATGATAATGACCATGATGGGAATCTACTGAAATAGGTATTAATTCGTTATTTTTTGTTCTTACAACATAGATAAATTCAGTACCTCTAAATTTTCTGTCTATAACTTCTAATTTTAAATCACTTTTATCGTCATGTTTCAAATCATCAGGTTGCAATAACAATTTAACATTTTTTCCATTAGGAAATTTATTAATTATATTGCCCTGTATCTCTCCCAAAATTTTATGATGTAAAGTATTATTATTGATTATTGTTGCATCTACTAAGACTCCTCTATTAAGAAATTTAACTATTTTAGCAGAATTTGGATAATGATAAATATTGTATGGTGTATTATATTGCTCTAATTTTTGATCAAGAATTATTCCACATTTGTCCCCCATATAAAAAGCCTCATAAGAGTCATGAGTGACCATGATAGTGGTTATTTGCTTTTTTTTTAATATCTTTTTAATATTTGATTGTAATTCGCCTTTTAAACTTTGATCTATATTAGAGAAAGGTTCATCAATTAAAAGTAGTTCTGGGCTGGACATTAAAGATCTTGCTAAAGAAACTCTTTGGGCTTCTCCCGCGCTAATTTGGTGAGGATATTTTTTTTCTAAACTCTTAATATGCAAAACATTTAAAATGTCCTCCACATTAAAACTGTGTTTTGATCGCGTATTTCTTTTTGAGCCAAAGTTAATATTATCTATTACATTATAATGTGGAAAAAGACTATTATCTTGAAAAGAAAGGGCTATATTTCTTTTTTCTGGTTCAATATGTGAATTTACAGAAGATAAAAGTTTATTATTTAAATAAATTTCTCCTTTTTCTATTTTTTGTAATCCAGCTATTGACCTTAATATAGTTGTTTTTCCGACTCCGGAAGGACCTAATAAACAGACTATTTCCCCTGGATCCTCAATTTTTATATTAAGATCAATCACTCTATTTTTTTTGCTTGCTGCAAATGTACCATTTCGTATCTCAAAAAAAAAATTGGTCATTGAAGTAATATAATCTTATTTATCTAAAAGTATATATTTTGAGGTAATAAATATCATTATACCTGCCCAAAATATCAAAAATAATGATGGCAACGCTGCAGCTTCTAATAGATCTTGTGATGCATAGATATAAGCTTGAGTTGCAAAAGTTTCATAGTTGAATGGTCTCAAGATCAAAGTTATTGGTAATTCTTTAATAATTTCTAACGAAATTAAAATTGAAATTAATAAAAAACTGTTTTTTAAATATGGTAAGTGAATTTTTGTAAAAGTCTTAACTTTAGAATAACCAAGAAGATAAGAACTTTCATCAATAGATCTGTTTATCTTTAAATAATTTGATTTAATGCCATTATAAGCTAACGAATAAAATCTTACAAAATATGCCATTAATAAACCTAAAATAGATCCTATGAAGATACCTTTGATGTTTTTATACCCCGTTATACTGGTTGTTAAGTCACTAAACCAAGAAAAAAAAGTTATAAAACCAACAGCCAAAATTACGCCTGGTAAAGCATAACCGGATATGGAAATAAAACTTAAATATTCCATTACTTTGCTTTTATTAATTCTGTTTCCAAAGTTAGTTAATAACGACAAAATAATTAATAAAAAGCTAGCCGATAAAACAAGAAATAAAGTATTTAAATTTAATTCAATTATATTGATATCTTTAATATATTTTGGATATTTAAATGTCCAATATAGCATCTGTGAAAAAGGGAATATAAAACTTATAAAAAGCAAGAGTGAACAAAAAATAAAAACAAGAAAACCAACGTTTTGTGAAAGTTTTATCCTAGGTATTCTTTTATAACCTTGTGAGTTAATATGATATTTTGCACCTCCTCTTGAATAATTTTCAATCATAAAAATTAAAAGAATTATTAATAATAAAAAAAATGATAATTGATTAGCTGTGTTTAGATCGTCAAAAGCCAACCATGAATTATAAATTGCTGTTGTCAATGTCTGAACACTAAAAAAAGATACTGTTCCAAAATCAGACATACATTCCATTGCAACTAAAGATAATCCAGCAATTATTGCTGGTCTTGCTGAAGGTAAAATAATTTTAAAGAAACTCTCTTGAGCTGATAACCCAAGATTTTTACTTACTTCAATTAAATTATTTGATTGATGAAAAAAAGATGCTCTTGTTAAAACATACACATAACCAAACAGTGAGAATGACATTGATAAAATTACACCCAACATACCATCAAATTTTGGTATAGATTTATTATAGTTCGCTTCTCCGAATAAGTTTTTTAAAATAGTGTATAAAGTTCCATAATTCTCAAAAAAAGCTGTTAGCGAGTAAGCATAAATATAAGCCGGAACTGCAAATGATAATATTAATGCCCATTTAAAAAAATTTACACCTGGAAAATCATAAAATGAAACAAAATATGCTGAAAGCACACCAAATATAAAAGTTAAAACTAAAACTCCTATTAGAACTAAAAAAGATTGACTTATATATGAAAAAAGAAACGTTTCATTCAATAGATTAAGATAACTACTTGTTGTTCCAAAAAAACTTAAAAAGACTGTTATAGATGGAAAAATTACAAAGAGTGATATTATAATACTAAAAATTAACCAAACATTTATTTTGCTCATAAAAATAAGGTTATATTATTTCTTATTATATCCAAAAGCTTTTAATTTAGTAAGAAATTTAAGGCTCCATTCATGAGACCCTTCTGTATTTCCGTCGCATTCTAAATTTTCAATTACTTTTTTTGCATCTAAATCCTGTAATTTTTTTGATATTTTTTTACCTGCTCCACAAAAAACTTCATGTGATCTATCACCTAAAGCTATCAGGCCGTATTTCATATTTATTAGTTTATCGTTTGAGTTTTTTAATTCCATCCAAAAATCAAGGCCCATTTCTGGAACATCGCCTTCTCCATATGTGGATGTTATTATTGCTACATTTCTTAATTCTTTGAATGTTTTAACAGTATGAAAATTTAATTCATTGAGGCTTGTATCATATCCATCTTCTTTTGCTAATTCTTCCAATTTTCTTGCTACAGTTTCAGCATTTCCGCTGACTGTCGCATATAAAATATCTAATTGCATAACTAAGTTTATTAAGTTGTTGGTTTAATTTAATTTTTATAAATTTTAATTATTGTCTTTAAACATTGAAGAAATAATTTTTTTTACTTCATTTATTTTTATTTCAGAAATTTTTCTATCTGAAATTTTTTGTTCCATGATTTTTGCTTCTTTCATACAAGGCGAACAACCAGTTTTTAACTCGTTCAAGTTAATCTCTTTTTTAATTGTTCGCCTCATATTATTTTATTAACTAATTAACTACTTCCAACCAGCAGATGTCATTACTTCTAATGCGTCTGCTTGCCTTTTTCCATAATTAACAACTTTTGTTTTAAGATCCTGTTTAAAGTCAAGACCCATGTTCACTACTAATGGGTGTGGTGAAACACCTTTAATCATAGGATATTCAAAAGTGTTATTAACTATGTGGTTTTGTGCCTCTTCACTTAAAAGAAACTCTACTAACTTAATCGCATTAGCTTTATTTGGTGCGCCTTTAACTAATCCAGCACCACTAATATTCATGTGAGTTCCTCTACCATCTTGATTTGGGAAAAAGGGTTTAACCTTTTTAGCTGCTGCTTGTTGCTCTGGACCTTTTTTTCCTGAAAGCATCAAAGCTAGGTAGTAAGTATTAGCTACTGCTATATCGGCTTCTCCTGCAGCTACTGCAAGAATTTGTGCTCTATCATTTCCTTTTGGAGATCTAGCCATATTTGTAACCATACCTTTAGACCACTCAGCAATTTTTCCTTTCCCATTATTTTTAATTAATGAGGCTACAAGTGATTGATTGTAAATATTGTTTGATGCTCTTATTACTAATCTACCTTTCCATTTAGGATCAGCTAAACTTTCATAAGTTAAACCAGATAGCTCTGCGCCGCTTACTCTCTCTGGAGCAAAATAAACTATTCTAGCTCTTTTAGCTATTCCAACCCACTTAGAAGTTCTAAAGTTACTTGGAACCGCTGCTTTTATCCCATCATTTACTAAACCGCCTTGTAAGTTTGCTTCAAATGCACCTAATCTTCCAGCATCAGCTGTTATATAAAGATCTGCTTTACTATCAGCACCCTCTTCTTTGATCCTTTTTTCTAAAGCACCAGACTTTCCAGATACAACGTTTACTTTTATTCCTGTTTTCGCAGTGAATTTTTTGTAAAGTTGAACATCAGAGTCGTAATGTCTTGCACTAAATATGTTTACTTCATTTGCAAGTAAGTTACCGACAAATGCAAATAATATCACATAAGTGAATATTGCTATTTTTTTCATTTTTTCCCTCGTTTATTGATAATGATTATCACTTACAATAAAGTGAGAATGATTATCACTTGCAAAAATGACGCACCTAATGGTTGATAAGATTAAGTGAACACCTATAGGTTGCTTAGGTTGATAAAATGAAGTTTAATAAGCTGTGCTGCAGATTAATCCAAAAAAATTTAAGACTATAAAGAATAAAACTATACCTAGTCCACTAAGGCCGAAATTTAGACAAAAGGCACAAACAAATATTTATTTTCTTTCTCAACGAAAATTTAGTGGTGAAAAAAGAAAAAAACTAATAAAAAACTTAAGGTTACTAAGTATTATTACTGTTATTCTAGTAGGTGGATACTTTTTAACTAATTAATTTTAGCTTCTACAGTCCCGAGATTTTTTATAAAACCTCTATATATACCACGACCAAGTATCGGTACCACACCAACAGTCGAACCAGTAAAAACATTAAAATTCTTATTTAGTTTAATTTTATCTTTTTGTAGTTTGTCTAAAACAAATCTCAAAGAATTTAATGGATTAATGTAAACAGTATTTGTATTGCCAAAAACTGATTGATTAATTTTTTTGTTATAAATATTAGTTTTGAGATTTTTTACACTCTGATTTTTATATTTTTTTTTGGGACCAATAATGAATTTTACGTTAGCACCGAAATCAGAACACAGGTCGCCAAGACTTTTTATACCTTTCTTTTTTTGTCTGTAACCAACAATTTCAATACATGGAGCAACATGAGTTATAAGTTTTTTTATATTTTTATTTGTAACTTTCTGTTTTAAGTTAAAGAAATTTTTTTTTATCACGTAACAAACTTCTAATTCAATACCCAAAGTAAACTTATTTATTTTAATTGTTTTTTTATTTTTTAGTACATTATGTTTGTAAACAGTTGCGTAAAATGGTTCTTTTTCTTTTAATTTTTTTAATACAGGAATACCTGTTCCTGCTGCTTTAAATCCACTCACAGGTTTTTTTATTTTACTTTCACATAATCTTCTTAATTTTTGTGCTATAGAAATTTTTTTTGTATATTTAATGGGCAGAGGAGAAATAATTTTATTTTTTAAGAATGCATCTACAAGTCTATTTGCATACTTATTTAAATTTTTATCAGTCATTAAACATTATCTCCAATATAAATATCCAAAGATAAAGCAGTTTCTACTAAAGAGTCTTTTCTTTCAACATTTTTGTATGTTTTAATACCCTCTTCGATTGGTACATCAACTACTTTTCTATCTTTCCAAGCGACCATCCTATCAAATTTTTTTTGATTTAGTAAATCAACAGCGTAAACACCAAATGCACTAGCTAAAATTCTATCACTTGCTGTTGGTGGAGCGCCTCTCTGAACGTGTCCCAAAGAAGTTACTCTACACTCAACATCGGTTTTTTTCATTATTTCTTGGGCGATATAATCTCCTATCCCTCCCAATCTTTGTTCGCCATCCATGTACTTGTGCAAAACAGTGCTGCCGTCCTCTTTTTTAACTGCCTCTGCTACTATAATCAATGAATGTTGTATATCATGCTTTTTCATAGAATTTAATTTATTAATTATACCGTCTATAGAATATTTTATTTCTGGTATTAAAATAATATCTGCGCCTCCAGCTATTCCTGCGTTTAAAGCTATGTGACCTGCATCTCTACCCATAACTTCAAGTATCATTGATCTTCGGTGACTAGCTGCAGTTGATTGAAGATTATCTAAAGCTTGGGTTGCTATATCAACAGCTGTATGGAAACCAATAGAACTCTCGGTTGCTCCAACATCATTATCAATAGTTTTAGGTATAGCTACAATTTTCATATCTCCTTCTTTAGCCAATTTTTTTAATATTTGCATACTACCATCACCACCAATAATAATTAGACCGTCTAGTTTCATTTGGTGATATCCCTCGATTATTTCTTTGGATCTATCAACGTATTTGCCCTCTTTTGTTGGTAATTTAAAAGGGTTTCCTTTATTAGTAGAACCTAAGAATGTACCACCCTGTCTTAAGAGATAACCACCAAAAGTTTTATGTGTTAATTGAACTGCAGCAACAGGCCTTTTCATCAATCCTGCAGTTCCATCTTTAATACCAAAAACATCCATATTATATTTGTTTTTTGCTCTAAAAAAGATCGATCTAATTGCAGCATTAAGTCCTCCACAATCACCACCACTTGTTAAAATTCCAATTTTTTTATTAGTCATTAAATTTAAATTTTTCTTAAATATTCTTTTTTGAGGTATAATTGTTATAACATAAAAATTTCATAATGGAAAAAAAAGCCAAAATCATAGCTACTCTAGGACCAGCTATTTATAGCGCTACAAAACTCAAACAGCTTGTAAATCTTGGCGTTGATGCTTTTAGAATTAATTTTAGTCATAATACTAATGGGATAAAAAGAATTGTATCTAAAATAAGAAAAATAGAAAAATCTACAAATAAAAAGATAGCTTTAATTGCAGATTTACAAGGAGTGAAACTGCGAGTAGGAAAAATTAAAGATGATATTCAAAAAATAAAATACAATCAGAAATATATGTTTGATACAAAAAAAAATGTTGGTGACCAGTTTAGAATAAATTTTCCTTACCCGAAAATTCTTAAAAAATTGAAAAAGGGAAATAAAATTTTAATTGATGATGGAAAATTTACTTTTCAAGTCGTTGGCGTAAAAGGTTTGACTGTCTCAACAATTTGTAAAAGTCAAAATTGTTATATGCGAAGTAATAAAAGTATTCATATTCCAAATTTCGATATCACTTTTAACAAATTAACTTCTAAAGACAAAAAAGATATCAAAATTGCAACTAAACTTGGCTGTAATTGGATTGCTTTATCTTATCTGCAAAATGATAAACTCATACATCAAACACGAAAATTAATTAGAAAAGATATGGGAATAATTTCTAAGATAGAAAATAAACACGCCTTGAGAAATATTATAAATATTATAAAAGCGACTGACTCAATAATGATTGCTAGAGGTGACTTAGCTATTGATATTGGACATAGTGAAGTTCCTAAAGTTCAACTTAGTTTAATTAAAAAGTGTTCTCAATTTTCTAAATCGGTGATCGTTGCAACTCAAATGTTAGAAAGTATGATCGAAAATAATACAGCTACTAGAGCAGAAATAAATGACATTGCTACTGCAATATTTCAAGGTGCGGATACTGTTATGCTCTCTGCTGAAGCTGCGATTGGTAAATTTCCAACTCAAGCTGTTTCAACAATGTCACGAACTATTCTTTCAACTGAAAAATATAAAAGACAACACATTGAAGATTTTAAAAATTCTATTATTTCAAATAAAGATCCGGTCAAATCTATTTTACTTTCTGTAAAAGATATTGCTTATAATTCTAACGTGAAAGCAATAATTGTTTTTTCAAACTCTGGTAAATCTGCAAAATTAGTTTCTGCTATGCGTCCAGCTGCAAAAATTTTAACCATCTCACCAAATATCAATGTGTCAAGACAAGTTTCTCTTCTTTGGGGAGTTCATTCTATAAATAGTCGAGATGCAAAGGGATGGAAAGATATGATGGCAATTTCAAAAGAAATTATTAGAAAATTAAAATTTATTAAAAAAAATGATTTTGTAATTATCACTGCTGGTTTACCTTTTGGAAAAGCTGGTATGACAAATATGATTAGACTTTATAAGGTTGGAACATGATGGAACAAAATTATAGTATAGATGAAATATTATCTGCAGTTGACGAAATACATAATAAAAAAAAAGATGACAAAAACAAAGTTCATACAACCTCTCCCTTGAAAAAAGACTATTCTGATGTTCCAAAACATACTTTAAAGTTAATTGAGGAAGCTGAAGAAACTAAATAAGACCTGCTACCTGTATCGTAGTATCACACATTCTATTAGAAAATCCCCATTCATTATCATACCAAGATAATACTCTACAAAAATTACCTTTAATCACTTGTGTTTGAGTTAAATCAAATATTGAGCTGTGTGGGTTGTGATTAAAATCTTTAGATACTAGTGGAGCTGAATTTGTAGCAAGTATATTTTTTAAGGGTCCATTAGCTGCTTTGCTCATAGCCTCATTAATGCTCTCAGGTGTAACTTCTTTTTTGGGAACAAAAGTAAGATCAATTAAAGATACATTTGGCGTAGGAACTCTTATTGCCGTTCCATCTAATTTACCTTTCAGACTTGGTAACACTAAACTCATGGCTTTTGCTGCACCTGTTGATGTTGGTATCATTGAGTCTCCTGATGCCCTCGCTCTTCTTAAATCTTTATGAAGAGTATCTAATAATTTTTGGTCACCAGTATAACTATGTATTGTGGTCATATAACCATATTCAATTCCAAAAGAGTTCTCTAAAACCAT
This sequence comes from uncultured Pelagibacteraceae bacterium, assembly GCA_902623395.1. Classification (GTDB taxonomy): domain Bacteria; phylum Pseudomonadota; class Alphaproteobacteria; order Pelagibacterales; family Pelagibacteraceae; genus Pelagilacustribacter. The sequence goes on from CACNTN010000014.1 coordinate 10,994, forward strand.
TGCAACTGGAGCTAAACAGTTAGTAGTACAAGATCCATTGGAAATAATATTGTGTTCCTTTTTTAAATTTTTGTTGTTAACGCCCTGTACAACAGTAAAATCAACTTCTTTTGCTGGTGCAGAAATGATAACTTTTTTTGCCCCAGCATTAATATGTTTACCCGCTGATTCTTTATCTAGGAAAAAACCCGTACATTCTAAAACAACTTCTGCACCAATTTTACCCCATGGTAGTTTTGCGGGATCCCTTTCAGCAAAAACTTTTATATTTTGATCTCCTATTTGAAATCCTTCAGATGAAGTTTTAACTTCTTGGGTTAAAGTTCCATGTGTACTATCAAATTTTATCAAATGTGCGTTTGCTTCAATTGATCCAAGATCATTAATACCTATTACT
>CACNTN010000015.1 GCA_902623395.1 uncultured Pelagibacteraceae bacterium
ACAAAGCTGCTAATGTTGAGTAAGCCACACAGTTAAACCATTGAAAAATTTTTGAAGTGACACTTAATTTTTCAGAAGTAAGTGCTCCCATAAAGCGAGAGATAAAAGTTGCAACTGAAGTTGCGATGATTGCTAAAATTATAATTTGACTACTTGCCATTAGCTCCTCCGAATAAAAAAGCGATAGTGCCAGCGATAAGGCCAGCAAATAATAAAGCCCATTCTGCTGAGATTAGATATATTAATGGACCTAATATTGTTCCTCCAATTACAGCAATTGATATACTTAAATTCTTCATTGCTCCTATCATCATGCAGAAGAAATAAACTGGATTGACTATAGCTAAACCAATTAACATTTCTTTATTAAGATAGTCTGCAGACAAATAACCAATCACTGTCATTAAAATTGCCGTAGACCATGTTCCAACTCCTATTCCAATCCAAAAATCTATTCGATGTTTTTTATTTATTTGTTTATAACCGTCTTTAGCAATTAACCAGGATGTGACTGCCAAGAAATGACAAGATAAATAATATTTCCATTTAGGTTGTGATTTGTGTTCGAGTAAAGGAAATAGAGAAACTGTCATGGGGTAAAGTCTAAAATTCACTAACCACACAGCTATAAAAATATTTATGATTGATGCTCCAACCAGAAGTGACTCCGCCATTACTAATTGTCCTGGTAATGCATAAGTAAATAAACTAGAGGCGGCACTTTGTTGGATATTAAATCCTGCATCTTTTAATAAAGCACCAAGAGCAATGAAACAAGCGGCTAATGGGATAGCTGGACTTCTAGAACCTTTTAAAGATTTTAAACCTCTAAAAAATATTTTGGAATTTATCATCCACCTAGGAATAATCTTCCAACGTCTGAATTTTTTAAAAGATCATCACCTTTACCTGCGATAGCAGTTTGTCCAGAAACTAATACATAACCAATATCAGCAAATTCTAATCCTTTTTTAGCATTTTGCTCTACAAGAATTATTGTTTTCTTTTCAGTTTTTTGCAGATCTTCTAAGATTTCAAAAACCATATTAATATATTTTGGCTCCAAACCAATTGATGGTTCGTCTACTAATAATACAGAGGGTTTCATCACTAATGCCCTCGAGATCTCTAATAATCTTCTCTCACCGCCTGATAAAACTTTAGCGGGTTGATTTCTTCTATTTCTTAATCTTTCATATTTTTGAAAAATTCTTTCAGCTTCCTCGTAGGCTTCGTCTTGCTTATCTTTAATGTATCCACCCATTAAAAGATTTTCTTCGACTGTCATATCTGGAAACACTGAGTTATCTTGCAATATATAAGCAATACCTACTTTGCTTAATTTTTGAGCTGGAGTTAATTTAGTTATTTCATTTCCATCTAATTCAATTTTTCCATCAAAAATATTTGTAAAACCGTAAATAGAATGAAGTATTGTAGATTTCCCCGCTCCATTAGGTCCTATCAAACATAATGATTGGGCTTTGCTGACTGTTAAATCAAAGTTATGAAGGATTTCCATCTTTCCATATCCAGCGTTTAAACCTCTAATTGTTAGGTGGACGTCGTTTGGAGATAGTTTGTTCAGGTCTTCTAAACCTGGAGCTTTACCTAAAACATCATATTGATTTGCCATTACTGGGCTCCTAAATAAGCATCAACAACACGCTTATCATTTTTAATTTGATTTGGTGAACCTTCAGCCAACATTTTACCGTGAGCTAAACAGAAAATTTTTTGCGCTAAACTCATAATTACTTTCATATTGTGTTCTATAACTAATAAAGTAATTCCATAATCTTTATTAATTTTAATCAATCTGTCTATAATTCCATTAATTAAAGTTGGATTAATTCCAGCTGTTGGCTCATCCAATAAAAGCATTTTGGGCTCATTCATTAAAGCCATTGCTAATTCTAGTAATTTTTGCTGCCCAAATGAAAGATCTCCTGCTCTCAAATTTCTTTTTTGGTAAAGACCAACAAAGTTTAAAATATTTTCTGCTTTCTCGGTAAGTTCTGAGGGCACTTTTGCAAAAATAAATCCAGAGTCACTAGCTTTATGACTTATAAGCATATTCTCTACACAATTAAGTTTCGAATAAATTCTTGTTTGTTGAAAGGTTCTTAACAAACCAAGTTTAGCGACTGCTGGCACAGGCATCTCAGAAACTTCTGTATTATCGAAAATAATAGATCCTTTGTCTATCGGATGAGTTCCAACAATAGAATTAAACAAAGTAGTTTTACCTGAACCATTAGGTCCTATTAAACCAACAATAGATCCTTGTTCTACCGAAACTGAAATATCTACGTTAGCTTGAACACCACCAAAAGATTTACTTACATTTTTAACTTGTAGAATACTCATTTTAATTCCACCTGCGCTTTACGATCTTTTTCATCTATCACCTCGCCAAATCTTTCAGGATATTTTTCTCTCAACCAACCCATTAGTCCCTCTGGGAAATAAACTACGATGACAACAATTAAAACTCCCAACGCAACATATTGCCAACCTAAAATTAAGGTCCAAAGACCTTCTTTGAAGAAATGGAATAGAGTTGCTCCAATGACTGGTCCCCATAAAGTTCCTTTACCACCTAGTATTGCCATTAAAACCATGAATACTCCCATCTCTCTTCCATCAAATGCAACATCAGTTGAGTCTATATATCCAATTAGTCCACCCATAATTCCACCGGCGAGGCCACAGAAAAATGCAGAGCACATCCAACCAACAATTTTATATTTCATAGTTTGAATACCCATTGCTTCGGCCTTATCTTCATTGTCTCTTATCGCATTTAGAATTAACCTAAACCTAGAACCGTAAATATATTTAACAAAAACAAATGTTCCGATTAATAATGCAAAACTTAAAAAGTAGAAAAACTTTCCTCTAGCTTCTGTATCAACTATTTCTGCAGGGAAAGGTGGTGTAGTAAAGCCTTGACCAGCTCCGATTATTTCAATTCCTCCAGCAATCTCACCTGCTGCAATTCCAAGTCCTAAAGTGCAAATAGCAAAGTAGTGGCCTCTTAAACCTAAAATAGCATAACCTATAGCGCCAGCAACAATTGCAGGAACAATTGCTGAAACTAATAATCCGACACCTATTCCTTGAAAATATTGTGCAGTAGTATGCACGAATGTTTTTTCTCCACCACTTTCTGTCCACTCAGCTAATGGGAAGAACATTCCCACTTGGACTGATGCAGTAAGATACATTCCAAGGCCATAGAATAGAATATTTCCAAAAGTATTGTATCCCATCTCGCCGCCTTGTAAATTCCAAGTCATCGCCAGAACTATCAATACACAAAGATATGTAAGCTGAACTTTAAAAGCCGAGAATAAAAAAGGCGCCGCTAAACCAAGAATTATTAAACCAGAGTATAAAATTAAATCTTTTTGTTTTACTTTATTCATTTATTTTAAATACTCCCTTTTCTTTGAAAGTTTGAATCTTCTGTAAACTAATATGAAAACTAGAAGCATAAATACTGCACCAATTCTAAATTCTGTTCCTAAAATATAATCCGCAAACTCTTCAAATAGTCCTAATCCCATACCTGAAACTGCTACTGCTGGTAAATTACCAAGACCAGCTACGATCACTATCATGAAAGATCTAACTGTATAAGGAAGTCCTACATAAGGGTGAAGGGTAAGGGTAATTGAAATTAAGGCTCCTGCGATTCCACATAATGCGGCGTTTATGCCAAAAGTTGCTGCATAAACTTTTTCAGTATCTACGCCTAAGATTTTTGCAGCCCGAGCATTTTGTGCTGTTGCTCTTATCGCGCGTCCAAGTCTAGATTTTTTCATATAAATAACCAAAGCTACTGCGTATAAAACACTTATAAATGCAGAGAATATTTTTGAATTTGGAAGGGTAACTGAATTATCAAATAACATTGTTGTTCCGTATTCAGACTGGGCTACAACTACGTCTGCGCCAAAAATAAAATTCATTAATTGTTGGAATACAATAGCAATTCCAAAAGTAGCTAAAATTGAAATAAATAAATCCCGGTCTACAACTTTATTAATCACTAATTTGTAGAGTGCCCATCCAACAAAAAACATTATAATTGGTGAAATAATAACTCCCCAAGCTGGATGAATTCCCCAAAGATAAATAGTGTATGCGATGTAACCTCCAAGAATAACTAAATCCCCTTGCGCAATGTTAATTATATTCATTACACCCCATTGAAGAGCCATTCCATAAGCAATTAGTGCGAATAAAATCCCTAAAAGAATTCCGTCCAGTGACGCTTGGACCATTAACATTGGAGCTTTAAAAATAAGAAAGTCCATAAATTTAAAAACTTATAAAAGAAAAGCCCCTAGAAAACTAGGGGCTTTTCAAATTATTCAGAAGTTATTAGCTTCTTTCAGACCATTTCGGGATTGGATGATAGAACTTATCAGAAGCCCATTTTGTAGGAGCTACTACTCTATTCTCACAATCATCGCCTTTACATCTTACTTGGAACAAGATCATTGGCTTAGCAACGTTTTGGCCACCAGGTCCAAATTTAATGTTTCCATAGAAAGTTTGCATTTCTGTATCAACTAGCGCATCTCTAACTGCATCTCTATCAAAAGAATTTGCTCTTTCGAACGCATCTTTAAATACTAATAATGCTGCAGAAGACTCTGCTGATTGATATGGCGGGTCATATCCAAATTCTTTTTGGAAGTCTTTAGCGTATTTTTTACCACCACCAAAAAACTTATCTTTGTAAGATAAATTTTTATGCCATTGAGAAGCACATAATGCGTACTCAGATTTCTTTCCATGTTGTTTAGAAAGTTTTGCGGCATCACAGTGTGTCATCGCTAACATAGGAACATCAACTTTCATTTCAGAGATTTGTCTGATTGCAGTTAACGCACCTTTTGTGTGACCTGATACAACAAGCACATCTGGCTTAGTAGCTTTTACTTTAGCCAATGTAGCTGCCATATCGTTAAGTTCTTTTGGTAGTTTGTCATCGATGATGATCTCAGATCCAGTTCTTTTTGCTGCATCTAAAATACCAAGTCTCACGTCTTGTGAGAAAGCGTCTTGTTCAAACGCCTGAGCAATTCTTACTCCTTTACCACCATTTTTTTCTACCGCTAAATCGATAGCTACTTCAAGGTATTGGTTAGCTGGTGATAACACCGCGAACAAATATTTATATCCTTTTGTAAATAAAGATCTAGATGCACCATTTGCTTCAACCATAGGAATTTTATATTTCTCGGTTACTGGTGCAATGGCCTTCGTTAAACCTGAACTATATGGTCCAAGCATGTAATGAACGCCATCTTGTTTAATTAGTCTTTCAGCTAACTGAGCAGCTCTTTTTGGGTTTGACTCATCATCGTAATAGATAATTTCAAACTTATATTTCTTACCTTGTACTTCTACTCCACCCATTTTGTTTATTCTATCAACAGCCATGTTGTAACCGTTTTGAGTATGAACTCCATTTGAAGAGTATTTACCTGTAAGAGATATTGCAGAACCTAACACAATGTAATCACCTTCAACTTTTGCAAAAGATGAAGTGAAAGAAACAAGTGCTAAAGTTATAGCTGAAATAGATGTAATAAATAGTTTTACTAGTTTATTCATTATTTCCCTCTTTGTTGTTAATTAATTAATTAAAAATTGAATAATTAAAACAAGAAATGAAGTTTTTGACAACCGTAAGAATTAACTAAAATTCTGTGTCGCAGCAACGTAAAGCGCGATTATTAGTAATACACACGCTGAGATTGTATTTAAAACTTTGGGTTTGCTTTTTAGCCAGATAGAAATTTTTTCTGCTGCTATTCCGTAAATCATCAAAGTTAAAAAATCGAGCACAACGTAAGTGACCATTAAAATTATAAATTGTGAAAAAACATTACTCTCAAAATTTATAAAGGAAGAAAAAATAGTTCCAAAAAAAATTATGGCTTTTGGACTTAATCCTGCAACCATAAAACCGTCTTTATAAAAAGATAAAATTGATTTTGTGCTTTGTTCTCTTGAATTTATGGAACTAATTTTTGCAGTGTAAGTATCATAAGCAAGATAAACTATGTAAAGAATTCCAGCCCATTTGAGATAATATAAAATTTGCGGGTTATCACTTAAAAAAGAGCCAATAAGAAATACTACTAAAATTCCCTGTATTATATTGGCAGTAATATCGCCAACAGCGGTCCAAATAGATCTTTTTAAACCATAGTTTAAAGTATGAGAAACAATTACAACCCTTGGAAGTCCAGGAGTTATAAATAAAAATAATATAATTTGAAGAAAAATTAAATAATCACTTGGAAACATATTTTTAAAGACTATATAGAATTATATGAAGAAAAAAAGTTCTTTCCCACAAACTAAAGTTAAAAATCCTGAGCCGAAAAAAAAAGATGAAAATTGGATAATATGGGCTGCTTGGGCTGACAGAATTACGTTTGAAGAAATTAAAGAGAAAACTGGAAAAAATGAGTCTCAAGTAATTAAGATAATGAGAAAAAATTTAAAACCAAGTTCATTTCGTTTGTGGAGAAAAAGAGTGAATAATACAAGCATAAAGCATAGAAAAAAATTCCAACTTGGGCGAAGAATGCTCAGGGAAAAAATAAAATTATCTGATATATATTAATTATGAAAAAAGTAACAATGTACTCTGGTGTTCCTTGTCCATACTGTAGTGCAGCGAAGGCATTATTAAAAAGTAAAAATATTGAATTTGAAGAATTTGATATTTGGAAAGATCCTGCAAAAGCTAAAGAAATGTTGCAAAGAACAAACGGAGCAAGAACTATACCACAAATTTTTGTAGGTGATCATTACATAGGTGGAAATGAACAGTTACAAGATGCAAATAGGAGTGGAGAACTAGATAAATTGTTATCTAATTAATATCTTTTAAAAAAGGCATTGCATCTCCTGCCCCAAGTTTTGTTGTAGATAATCCAGCAACTTTATTAGCAAGTTCTAGACACTCTTTTATAGGTTTTTTTTTAGACAAACCGAAGGCCAAACCTCCATTAAAAGCATCACCAGCTCCAGTAGTATCGATAGCCTTAACAGAAGAAGCTTTTAAATAAATTTCCTCTTTTCCATCAGAGTAAAATAATCCTTTTTCTCCTAAAGTAATTATTATTTTTTTTATTCCCAAGTTTATTAATTTATCTGCTGCTTGTTTTGCTTCTTGTTCATTAGTAATTTTTATACCAGTATAAAACTCTGCTTCAGTTTCGTTAGGAGTAAAGTAATCAATATAGCTATAAAATTCTTTTGTAATTTCAGATGCAGGTGCAGGATTTAATATAGTTGAACATCCGTTTTCCTTAGCAGTTTTAAGACAGTATAAGGTAACATCTTTAGGGACTTCAAGTTGAGTTAAAAAGATCTTTGAATTTTTTATAATATTAATATGTTTATCTATTTCAGCAACTTTTAAAGTCGACGGGGCTCCTACGATAACATTTATTGCATTTTTTCCTGTATTCTTATCAACTAAGATACCAGCCACGCCAGTTTGTAAATCTTTATCTTGAATAATGCTTTTAGTATTAATTTTATTTTTTGTAAGCGTGTTTAAAGCTAATTCGCCATAAGAGTCTTTACCAATTTTACTTATAAAATTTACTTTTGCTCCCAACCTTGCAATTGCAACTGCTTGATTACATCCTTTTCCACCAGGTCCAACATTATATTTATTACCTAATATAGTTTCACCAGTTGAAGGAATTTTGGGTCCTGAAAAACTTATGTCAGCAACAAATATACCTAAGACAGAAATATCACTCATTAGCCAAGCGTAGTTAGGAAAGGAAAGATTGTCAAAATATAATAACTTATAACTTGAATTTGATTTGTAGCGATCAAAACACCCGTAAGTAATAAAATTACTCCGCCTGTTTTAGTTACTCTTCCATAATATTTACTAAAACCTTTTCTAGTAGTTAAAAATTTACTCATATAATAACCTGATAAAATAAAAGGTATTGCTAAACCTAAAGAATAAAATGAAAGCAACAATACACCCGAACTAATAGAGGCCTCTGTTGCAGATAAAGCTAGTATAGATCCTAATACAGGCCCAATACATGGAGTCCATCCAAAAGCAAAAGCTGCACCAACTAATAGTGGAAAAGCATAATTATTTTTATAGCCCTCGGTTTCCAACCTTTTTTCTTGATTTAAGAAATTAAAATTAAAAATTCCCAACATTTGAAGTGAAAAGAGAATGATTAAAATTCCTGCTGCAATTCTTAATTCATTAGATAAAAATAATAATATATTTCCTACAGCTGAAGCTGTTGCTCCTAGAACAATAAATACAAGCGAAAATCCTACGGAAAACAAAACAGTTTTAATGAGAACGCCTCGTCTATCTTGTTCAATTTCATCTAAATTTTTTCCAGTAATGTAAGAAATGTAACCTGGAATAATAGGTAATACACATGGAGTTAAAAAACTTATAAATCCAGCTCCAAATGCTAAAGCTAACTTCACAATCATATAATCTTTATATTTGCCTTTAATCCTTCCCGCAATTACAATATTGGCTCATGATAATTAAATACATTGGCTTTCTATTTACACTTCTTTGGTCTTTCACATTTATTAAAACACAGAGTTTATTTAA
>CACNTN010000016.1 GCA_902623395.1 uncultured Pelagibacteraceae bacterium
AATTTTTGAAGAGTAATGGATTATTTGTAATCGAGGATTTTAAACATCCTAATTATTACAATTATAATAATAATATCCATCATATTTTTGTGGACAAATTTTTAAATAATTTAGTAAATAATAAAATATCACAATCTAATATTTTTAGTAACGATGAACAGATAGAACTTATCAAATCAATTAAAATAATTGAGATTTTTAAAGGTAATCTAGATGACTCGGATATAAGTTTTATTACTAAGAAATAAGTTATTTAATATTTTTGTCTTCAAAAAGTTTTTTTAATTCACCTTTTTCAAACATCTCTTTAACAATATCACATCCTCCAATAAATTCTTTTTTTACATAAAGTTGAGGAATGGTAGGCCAATCACTAAAATCCTTAATACCTTGACGTAATTTTTCGTCCTCTAAAACATTTACAGCCGTAAAATTAATATTTAAATGTTTTAAGACATTTGTAACTGCCATTGAAAAACCGCACTGAGGTGAGTCCGGAGTTCCTTTCATAAATAAACAGACATCATTTTCATTTATAAAATTTTCAATTTTCTCTTTTATTTCCATTATTTACCTTCAGTAGTTATAGATAAAGCATGTAACTCATTACCCATTTTACCTTTTAACGACTTATAAACAAGTTTATGTTGTTCTATTTTATTTAAATTGTTAAATTTAGAAGATTTAATCGTGGCCGCGTAATGATTACTATCGCCCATTAAATCTTTAATTTCAATTGTAGCATCTGGCATTGCTTCAAGTATCATCTTTTTTATTTCATCTATAGGTAACGACATTAATAATTATTATACCATTTGTTGTTTATTTCATATAATTCTTTGGTGCTAATTTTTAACTCACCCTCAATTTCGAAATATTCTTTTTGAGTGAAACCAATATTTTCAAAGAAAATATCACGATCTTTTAATATTTTTTCTACTTTAGGTAAATTGATTGCTTCAATTTCTATTATATATCTTGCCTGATCTTCTCCAAAAAAATACTCATAAAGATTAGTTAATTTCTTTGGTTTATATATTTTTGCACCAAAACTTGATGACATTGCCATTTCGGAAATAGCAGTAATCAACCCCCCACTCGACACATCGTGAGATGATAAGACAAGATTATTATCTATTAATTCAAGCAAGCTTTCACCATTATTTTTTTCATTTAAAAGATTTATTTCAGGCGGCACTCCTACTTTTAAAGAATAATTTTCTTTTAAAAAACAACTTTGTCCAAGATGTCCGAATGTTTTTCCAATTAATAATAATTTGCTCTTATCTTTTTTGAAATTATGATTTAAAGGTTTAGTTAAATTTTTTATGAGACCTACTCCCCCTATGACAGGAGTTGGAAAAATATTTTTTTTATTCGTTCCATTGTAAAATGATACATTTCCTGAAACGACTGGATAATTTAAGAATTCACAAGCCTCTTTTATTCCATCTAAGCATTCAGCAAATTCACCCATTATTTCTTTATTTTCAGGATTACCAAAATTTAAACAATTAGTTATAGCTAAAGGTTTTGCGCCAACTGTAATTAAATTTCTCCAATTCTCACAGACAATCTGTTTCCCACCAGAATTTGGATGAGATTTACAATAATTAGCTGAAGAATCAACTGATACAGCAATTGCTTTATCTTTATTATGTATCCTGATAACTGCTGCATCTGAACCAGATTTTTGCACAGTATCGCACATTACGCTTTGATCATATTGATTAGTTACCCAACTTTTATTTGAATGATTTGGACTGGATAAAATTTTAAATAAAGCATCCTCAATTTTTATTTTTTTTAAATCTTTTAAATTAATCTTACTTTTAACAGGTTTTTTTTTCACCCATGCTCTATCATACAATGGAGCTTTAGTCGCCAAGGCTTCAATAGGAATTTCTCCCTCAATTTTGTTATTAAATTTTAATGTTAGATTATTTGTATTAGTAGTTTTTCCAATAATGACAAAATCTAAATCCCATTTATCAAATATCTTTTTTGCGTGTAGCTCTTTTCCTTCCTCAAGAATTATAAGCATTCTCTCCTGACTTTCAGATAACATCATTTCGTAAGGAGACATATTTTCTTCCCTACATGGAACCTTATCTAATTCTAATTCTATACCCAACTCTCCTTTGGAAGCCATTTCCACACTAGAAGATGTTAACCCTGCTGCTCCCATATCTTGGATTGAAATAATAGAATTATCTTTCATTAATTCTAAACAAGCCTCCATAAGAAGTTTTTCTGTGAAAGGATCACCTACTTGAACAGTGGGTTTTTTATCTTCAGAATTTTCATCAAATTCAGCCGAAGCCATTGAAGCACCATGAATTCCATCTCTACCAGTTTTGGAACCAACATATACAACTGATTTATTTAAACCCTTTGCTTTTGAATAAAAAATTTTATTTTTTTTGACATGACCTACTGCCATAGCGTTTACTAAGATATTTTCATTGTAAGTTTCATCAAATTTAGTCTCACCACCAACTGTTGGAATCCCTATACAATTTCCATATCCACCAATACCTGAAACAACGCCATTAAGTAAACTTTTTGTTTTTGAGTGATTTGGTGATCCAAAATGAATAGAATTAAGTAAAGCTATAGGTCTTGCACCCATCGTAAAAACGTCTCTTAATATACCCCCTACACCAGTAGCTGCTCCTTGATACGGTTCAATATAAGACGGGTGATTATGACTCTCAATTTTAAATACTATTGCATCATTATCTCCAATATCAATAACTCCAGCATTTTCCCCTGGACCTTGAATTACTTGTTTTCCTGTAGTTGGTAACTTTTTAAGATGAATTTTTGATGATTTATAAGAACAATGTTCATTCCACATTGCTGAAAAAATACCTAATTCTAATAAATTTGGCTCTCTTTTTAATAATTTTTTTATATTTTTAAATTCCTCTGGTTCTAAACCATGTTTTTTAATTATATCTTTTGTTAATTTCATTTTAATTAAGCAAACTTGAAAATAGATTTACACCGTCTTTGTTAGAAATAATATCATCGATCATTCTTTCTGGATGAGGCATCATTCCTAATATATTTTTCTTTGAATTAAAAATTCCTGCAATATTTTTTAGTGAACCATTTGGGTTTGATTTATCATCTATATTACCTTCTTTATCGCAATACTTGAAAACAATTAAATTTTCGTTGTGTAATTCACTAAGATGTTTTGAGTCTGTAAAATAGTTACCTTCGTTGTGTGCAATATTAATCTTTAAGACTTGGTCTCTTTTGTATTTATTAGTAAATTTTGACTCATGGTTAATTACTTTAATATAAACGTCTTTATTTATAAATTTTAAATTTTTGTTTCTTAATAATGTTCCATTTAAAAGACCCGTCTCAGTTAAAATTTGAAATCCATTACATATACCTAAAACTAAACATCCAGAATTAGCTGCTTTAATAACCTCATCAATAATTAATGATTTTCCAGCAATAGCACCAGACCTTAAATAATCTCCATATGAAAATCCACCCGGTATCACTATTAAATCAGATTTTGGCAATTCAGTTTCCTTATGCCAAACCATCTTATTTTTAAATTGCATTTTTTCTAAAGCATCAGCAATATCTCTATCGCAATTTGAACCCGGAAAAACTATCACTGATGATTTCATCAAATTCTATTTATTTTGTAGTCCTCTATTATAAGATTAACTAAGAGCTTCTTGCACATCTCATCAACTTTTTTTTCAGCAAATATTGGATCCGTTTCATTTACCTCTATTTCAAAATGTTTACCTTGTCTGATGCTTTTAAGATTATTCATGCCCATATTTACCAAAGTATTTTTAACAACTTTACCTTGAGGATCTAAAACATCTTTTTTAAGTGTCACTGTTATAGAAAATTTCAATTTATTTTTTTTTAAACTTTATTGGAATTGTTTTACCAAAATTCACTTCACTAATATTGGTTTCCTCAGGCATTATACCCAGTCTCCTGGCAACTTCCTGGTATCCTTGAATTATATTACCTAAATCTTTTCTAAATCTATCCTTATCTAATTTTTTTTCTGATTTGGAATCCCATAAACGACAAGTATCAGGACTTATTTCATCTGCCAAAACTATCTCTTTTTCTTTCGTGTCTTTATTCCACGCTTTTCCATACTCAATCTTAAAATCAACTAATTTAATCCCTATTCCTCTAAACATGCCCATTAACAAATCATTAATACGAAAAGTCATTTGATCTATTGTCTGAATTTCTTTTTCTGTTGCCCACCCAAAAGAAAAAATATGCTCTTTTGAAATTAAAGGATCATTTAGTTCATCTTTTTTATAGCAATATTCTAATAAAGGTTTTTCTAAAATTGTTCCTTCTTGTATATTTAGCCTTTTAGTTAGTGATCCTGTTGCAATATTTCTTACAATAAATTCAATAGGAAAAATTTCAGCTTTTTTAATAAGCTGTTCTCTCATATTAAGTCTTTTTAAAAAGTGTGTTTTAATTCCACACTGAGAAAGATTAGTTAAAATATACTCTGAAATTCTGTTATTTAAAACTCCTTTACCTTCTACACTTGCTTTTTTTAAATTATTAAAAGCTGTAGCATCATCTTTAAAATGTTGAATAATTAAATCTTTATTGTTTGTTTCGTAAAGAATTTTTGCTTTACCTTCGTATAGTTTTTTGCCTTTGTTCATTTGATTATTTTTTTAGACTTCTTTTAAAAATTATATTAATTTTTTTTGTATGGTAACTAAAATTAAATAGCTTTTTTAGTTTATTAACAGGTATTTTATTTGTTATGTTTTTATCGGCGATAATTTTGTTGAAAAATGAAGAATTTTCTCTCCATGCATCCATCGCATTTTTTTGAACTATTTTATATGATTGTTCTCTAGTAAAACCCACAGCAGTTAATTCTAGAAGTATTCTTTGAGAGAAGAATATACCATTTGTTATATCAAGATTTTTTTTCATATTCTTTGGATAAACGTTTAAGGTTTTTACTAAGTTACTTAATCTATGAAGTGCAAAGTCTAATGCTATTGTAGCATCTGGCCCAATATTTCTCTCAACAGCAGAATGAGAAATGTCTCTCTCATGCCATAAAGCAACGTTCTCTAAAGCAGGTATTACTGATGATCTGATTAATCTTGCTAATCCAGTTAAATTTTCACTTAATATCGGATTTTTTTTATGAGGCATAGCCGAGGAACCTTTTTGTTTTTTTCCAAAAAATTCCTCTACTTCTAAAACTTCTGTTCTTTGAAGGTGTCTTATTTCAATTGCAAACCTCTCAATTGAACTAGCAATAATTCCGATAGTTGAAAAAAATTGAGCATGTCTATCCCTTGGAATAATTTGTGTAGATATAGGTTCTACGTCCAATTTTAATTTTTTAGCAACATAAGCTTCAATTTTAGGATCAACGTTAGCAAAAGTTCCAACAGCTCCAGAGATTGCACATGTCGATATTTCTTTTATAGAATTTTGTAAACGTTTCTTGTTTCTTAAAAATTCTTGATAAAAAGTTAACATCTTTAATCCAAATGTGATTGGCTCAGCGTGAATCCCATGGCTTCTACCAATACATAATGTAAACTTATGTTTTATTGCTTGTTTTTTTATTGATTTTAGCAATTCATTAATATCTTTTAATAAAATTTCTCCAGATTGTTTCAATTGAAGATTATAGCAAGTATCTAAAACATCTGATGATGTCATACCTTTATGTAGATACTTCGCTTCTTTACCAGCTTTTTCTGTTATAGATGTTAAGAAAGCTATAATATCATGTTTTACTTTATCCTCTATTTGAAGAATTCTTTTTGGATTAATTTTCGCTTTAGCTCTTACTTTTTTTACAACGCCTTTAGGTATTATTTTTAATCTTTCCATTGACTCTGCTGCAGCAAGTTCAATTTTTAACCATATAGAATATCTATTTTGATCTTCCCAAATACTTTTAATCTCTTTTCTTGAATATCTATCAATCATAAAAATTAATTAGATTTAGTAAAAATTTCACAACCTTCTTTTGTTACGCCTATTGTATGTTCAAATTGTGCCGATAACGTTTTATCTTTAGTAACCGCTGTCCAACCATCTTTTAAAGTTTTTGTTTCATATTTGCCTTGGTTAATCATGGGCTCTATTGTAAAGATCATTCCTTCTTTTATTTTTTCCCCAGTTCCTTTTTCCCCATAATGTAAAACATTAGGTTCTTTATGAAATGTTTCACCTATCCCATGTCCACAAAAATCTTGGACAACAGAAAATCCTTCAGCTTCCACATGGGTTTGAATTGCTGAACCTATGTCACCTAAATGTATGCCATCCTTGACAATATTAATTGCATTCATCATAGCTTCATAAGTTGTTTTTATTAATTTCTCTGCTTTGATTGAAACTTCTCCTACTTTAAACATTCTGCTTGTATCTCCATGCCATCCATTTTTAAAAGCAGTAACATCTACATTTAAAATATCTCCTTCTTTTAAAATTTTTTCTGAAGGAATGCCATGACATACAACATGATTGATTGAAGTGCAGCAGGACTTTGGAAACCCTCTGTAATACAGTGGGGCAGAATAAGCCTTATGATCATTTATATATTCATAACAGATCTTATCTAATTCATTAGTCGAAACTCCAGGCTTAATAATTTTTTCTATTTGATTCAAGGCACCAGCCGCAATATTTCCAGCAATTTTTGTTTTTTCAAAAGCCTCTTTAAATTTTTCATTTATCATAACTTAAATTTAATTTTATTATTGACTTCTATTCCTTTTGAGGAAAATTTACAATCATAGCAAAGAATATTTAATTTGTTTTTAACAGCTTTCTTTAAAGCATTTGCATAATTAGGATCAATATCTTTTGCTATCATGAAAGACTTGCAATCATTCCTTTGAATTAAAAAAAAAATAAAAATTTTATAATTTTTTTTACTTGCTTTAACTAGTTCATTTATATGTTTCAAGCCTCTAGCAGTAATTGTATCAGGAAATTCAGCAATATCTTTTTTTCTAGAGAGAGTTACATTTTTAACTTCAATAAATGTCTTAATTTTTTTATTTATTAAAAGAAAATCAAATCTTGTATTTTTACCAAATTTTACTTCTGGCTTTATTTTTTTAATATCACTAAACTCGTCAATTAGATTATTCTCAAGCGCATGATGCACAATTTTATTAGAAGAATGAGTATTAACTCCAACTTTTGATTTATTATCCTCAATAATTTCTAACGTGTATTTTAATTTTCTATTAGGATTGTCCGATTTGCTTAGCCAAACTTTATTTCCTTTTTTCAATAGGCCATACATTGAACCGGTATTAGGACAGTGAGCTGTAATGGTTTGACCATTAACTTTAGCGTCAACAAAAAAACGCTTATATCTTTTTATAAATAGTCCTGATATTAATTTATTTTTAAAATTCATATATACTTATAACTTTAATGAAGAAAAAAATAAAAAAAATAAAAGCTGCAATTTTAATTATAGGCAACGAAATTCTTTCTGGGCGAACCCAAGATAAAAATATAGCCTTTATTTCAAATTGGCTTAATTCAAAATGTGGAATTTCAGTCAGTGAAGTCAGAATAATTCCTGATGATGAAAAAATAATTGTAAAAAATATTTTAACCTTATCAAAAAAATTTAATTATGTTTTTACAACAGGTGGTATTGGTCCAACACATGATGATATAACCGCTCAATCAATATCTAGAGCTTTTAAAGTTAAATATGAATTTCATGAAGAAGCATACGCTATTTTAGAAAACTATTATGGAAAAAAAAAATTCAATGATGGTAGAAAAAAAATGGCAAAAATGCCTCGAGGCTCTAAATTGATATACAATCCCTCAAGTGCTGCTCCAGGATTTATGATTAAAAATGTTTTATCATTACCTGGTGTACCTTCAATTCTTAATTCTATGATAGAAAACTGTAAAAAATATTTAGTTAAAGGACTAAAAGTACACAGTAAGACTATTAGTCTTTATACAGTAGAAAGTAATATTTCTAAACAATTAGGTTTAATTCAAAAAAAATATAAGAAATATGTTGATATAGGAAGTTACCCCTTTTTTCGGCTAGGAAAAATTGGGGTAGCCGTTGTTACTAGATCAAGTTCAATGAATAAATTAAAAAGAGTTAACAAAGAGCTTATAAGTTTAGTTAAACAAAAAAAAATTCAAATTTTAAAAATTTAAATTAAATCATAAACTTCATCTACTGAAATACAATCTATATCAGATGAGTTATGAATTTTTTTGCTATCTAATATTTTAATATAACTATTTTTAGGAGCAAATTTTTCAGAGTTTGTAGGTCCAAATAAAATTATCATTGGAATATTTGCAAGTCCCATCATATGCATAACACCATTATCAATAGAAACTGCTTGATCTAATCTTGAAGATAAAGCGGTAACCAAGGCAGGACATGATAAGTCAGAATTTGTCTCTGGAAATAAAGCTCCAGGTACTTGATTTTTAATTTTTTCAATTATGTGTTCTTGATTTTTTTCAATAAAAAAAACAGGAATTTTATTTTTTATCAAAGTCTTATTGGCAAGTGAAATAAATTTATAGATAGACCAACTTTTTTTTCTATATTCATTCCCTTGAGTT
>CACNTN010000017.1 GCA_902623395.1 uncultured Pelagibacteraceae bacterium
CCAATGAAATCCTGCCAGAAAACGGTTATTTGAGTTTAGCAGAGGAATTTTTTTTAAAAATAGAGAAAAAATATATTAACGATAAGATTCATCATAGTTATTCTAAAGATATAGTTTTTATTGAAGATTATGCTTTTCTAATTAATGCACTTAATGATCTTTCAGACAAAACAATGAATTTTAGTTACAAAGACAAAGCAAGAAAAATTACACTAGAAGCATTTGATAAATTTTATTTAGAGGATAAAAGGATATTTCAAAAAAATCCAAAAGATAATAATGATGTTTTCTTTAAGCCAATTGATATTGGAGATAATACTATACCAAATGGAAATGCAATGATGTTAATAAACTTAACAAGACTAGGTATGATGGATGAGGCAAAAAAATTATCAGACAGTTTAAATGGTTATTTGAATGTTTATAAAAATCATATGATGACATCTTTAAAAGCTATTGATTTTTTTAACAATATTAAAAACGGTAAAAATTGTAATGAGGAGGGTTGTAAAATAAATGGTTAAAAAATTTAATTGGCTGGCTTGGCTTGTTCTAGTAATTTTGTGGAATTACGGTTTTCCAAAAGCCACTCCACTGCAAGATGTATTAGTTGCCGTAATTTTGTCGATATTATTTATAATTATTGAAAAGCTTCGATCAAGAGACTTGCAAAAAATGAGCTCAAGAAGTAAATTTAAAAACTAATGAAGGGACGCTTTTTATGGGAATTCACTATGACTATAAATCCACACGTGGCGACAAAGCTATGAAAAAAGAAGCTAAGCGTAAAGCACGAATAGAGCAAAGAAGAGCGAAGCGTTCACTTAACAGTCCTAAAGAGTCTAAGGAGAAGTTGATGCACGATATCGATAAACCTATAACTTTAGAGGACTTAACGAACCCAGATAAAAATTAATCAATTTTAATGCAATCTTTTGAAAAAAAAGATTCACTTACTAAGGTTCGTGAGGCATCACTAAAAAAAAATCTTAAAAAAAGAAAAAGAATTAAAACAAAAAAAAAAAGAAAAAATGACAGTTCTATCAGATAAGTGGATAAAAGAAGCAGTAAAGAAAAAAGGAATAATTAAACCTTTTGTGAGCAAACAAGTTAGAAAAGGTAAAATATCTTTTGGACTGTCTTCTTATGGCTATGATGCAAGAGTTTCAAATGAATTTAAAATTTTTACAAATGTTAATTCAGGTATTGTAGATCCAAAAGTTTTTAAAAAAGAGAGTTTTGTAACTAAAGTTGGAAAAGAATGTATAATACCCCCTAACTCTTTTGCATTAGCAAGAACTGTAGAATACTTTAAAATTCCAGATAATATTTTGGTTATCTGTTTAGGAAAATCAACTTATGCTAGGTGCGGGATAATAGTTAACGTTACGCCCCTAGAACCTGGTTGGGAGGGACATGTTACACTTGAATTTTCAAACACAACACCACTACCTGCAAAAATTTATGCTAATGAAGGAGTAGCTCAATTTATCTTTTTGAAAGGAAATGAAAAACCAAGCGTAACTTACGCAAATAGAAAAGGTAAATATATGAAACAAAAAGGTGTTACACTTCCAAAAGTTTAATCTTTTCGATGCAAAAGTTAATAATACAAGGTAAAAAAGAATTAAAAGGAAAGATTTCTATTTCAGGATCGAAAAACGCAACCTTACCAATACTAGCAGCATCAATACTTGCAAACCGAGTACATCTTAAAAACGTTCCCTTAGTCAAAGATATATTTACAATGGCTGAGCTTTTAAATTTTATTGGATTAAAAACAAAGTTTATAAAAAAAGAAAACTCAATAAAAATTATAAATAATGAAAAAAATATAAACACCCTAGCTCCATATAAGCTTGTAAAAACAATGAGGGCCGGGGTTTTAGTTCTAGGTTCATTATTGACTAAATATAAAAAGGCTAAGGTATCTTTACCAGGTGGATGCGCTATAGGATCAAGGCCAGTAGATTTACATTTATTTGCTTTAAAAAAGTTAGGAGCGAATATTAAAATTAAAGATGGCTACATATTAGCTGAGGCAAAAAAAGGTTTGAAAGGCGCGATAATAAGATTTCCATCAATTTCAGTAGGCGCTACAGAAAACGCCTTGTTAGCAGCATTTAAGGCAAAAGGTAAAACTATCTTAAAAAATTGCGCAATTGAGCCTGAAATAAAAGATTTAATTTTATTTTTAAAAAAATTGGGAGCGAGAATCAACATCAAAGGAAGAATGATTGTTATTTCAGGAAATAAAATTAAAAATACAAAAATAATTCACGAAGTAATTTTTGATAGGATTGAATTAGGAACATATATGATTGCTAGCGCATTGTTAGCTAAAAAAAGTATAACGATTAATAAGATTGATCCAAAGATAGTTAAAAGCGAGATTAGCATTTTAAGAAAGATAGGAATTCAAATTATTAGAAAAAAAACTTCAATAAAAATCAAAAGAAATAAAAAACTTAAAAAAATAAATGTAACAACCAAACCATATCCTGGATTTCCTACAGATCTACAAGCTCAATTGATGGTACTTTTGACACAAGTTAACGGAATATCTAGAATCAAGGAAGATATATTTGAAAATAGATTTATGCATGTTTCAGAATTAAAAAGAATGGGTGCGGAGATTGAAATTAAAAATAAAACAGCAATTATAAAAGGACCAACCAAATTAACAGGCGCAGAAGTAATGGCTACTGATTTAAGAGCATCAGTTAGTTTAGTACTTGCAGGTTTAGTTGCAGAGAATAGAACAATCATAAATCGAATTTATCACCTTGATCGAGGATATGAATTTTTAGAAAATAAACTTAAAAGATGCAAGGCCGTAATAAAAAGAATTAAATGAAAGTAAAAAATCTCAAGCTTATTGCTAGAACTGAAGAAGATCTTAGAATTGTATCAGCTCATCTTCAAGACTCAATTGTAAGCTTAGGGGATATAGCTCATTTAAAAAAAAACAAAATTTTTCTTATGCAACTTAATCGTTTTATGTGGGAAGATGTAGAAAAGGGAGTATTTCGAAAAAACAAACGTATAAGGACTATTTTAAAATTTGAAAATGTTCTAAAAGTATTATCTAAAAATATTAGTCAGCTAAAAATGGATAAATTTTTGGACTTTCTTGCTATTGAAAGTATTAAGACGCCTGATAATAACTATGAAATGAAAATAATTTTTGCTGGTGACTCAATTATTAGATTGGTTTGTGAGGTTATAGAGATTACCTTAGATGACCAAGGAGAAGCTTGGGACACAAAAAATAAACCAAAACATAAAGTTTTATAATGTTAAAAATTTTAAAATATAATAAAAAAAATTCTCAAAACGCTTTAGAGCTATTTTTAGATAGGCGAAAATTAATGCAAAAAAATAAAGCTTCTACAGTTAGTAGAATCTTAAAAAGTGTAAAAAAGAATGGAGACAAAGCAGTTCTTAATTATGAAAAAAAATTCTCAAAAGTAAAAACTAAATCCTCTAAAATTTTTTTTTCCACTAAAGAATTAAACGCAATTTCAAAAAAAACAGATAAAAAAATAAAATTAGCAATTGATCAAGCATATAACAGAATAAGAAAATTTCACTCTAAACAAAGATTCTTATCTTTTAAATATAAAGATAAATATAAAAATGAATTATCTTATAAATATTCAGCAATAGAAAAAATTGGGGTTTATGTCCCTGGTGGCACAGCCAGTTATCCAAGCACTGTTTTGATGAATTGTATTCCTGCGCAAGTTGCAGGTGTTAAAGATATTTTTTTAACCACTCCTTCTTTAGACTCTAAAATAAATCCAGCTGTAGTTTATGCTGCAAAAAAATGCGGAGTAAAAAAAATATATAAAACAGGGGGTGCACACTCAATAGCAGCATTAGCATATGGAACAAAAAATTTTGTTAAAGTAGATAAAATTGTTGGACCTGGAAATGCTTTTGTTGCATCTGCCAAAAAAGAAGTTTTCGGTGATGTAGGCATCGATATGGTTGCGGGTCCGTCAGAAGTAAGTGTTGTTGCAGACAAATCAGCAGATCCAGATTTTGTAGCTGCAGATTTAATTGCCCAAGCGGAACATGATATTTATGCGCAATCAATATTAATCTCTAATAGTGAAAAATTAATTAATTTAGTAAATTTATCTTTAAAAAAACAATTAAATAAATTACCCAAAAAAAAAATAGCTTATAAAAGTTTAAAAAATTTCGGTTTAGCAGTATTAGCAGACAGTAGAAAAAAAATTATTGAAGTAATTAATATTATATCGCCTGAGCATTTAGAGTTATTCACAAACAATAATGAAAAAATAATAAAAGACGTAAAAAATGCTGGATCGATATTTATTGGAAAATTTTCACCAGAGGCTATTGGTGATTATATTGCTGGACCAAACCATGTTTTACCAACATCAGGATCTGCTAGATTTTCTTCGGGTTTATCTGTTAACGATTTTTTAAAGAGACACTCACTAATAAAAATAACGAAAACAGGTATTGAAAGATTAAGCTCATCGGTTATAAATTTAGCAAAATATGAGAATTTAGATGGTCACGCTAATTCAATTAAAATAAGAATAAAAAAGGAATTATAATTGGCAAAACAAGAAACTTTAGAATTTAAGGGAAAAGTTACAGAACTTTTACCGAACGCTATGTTTAGAGTAAAGTTAGAAAATAACCACGAAATTTTAGCTCATACAGCAGGAAAGTTGAGAAAGAATAGAATTAGAGTTCTAGCTGGAGATAATGTAATGGTTGAGATGACACCATATGATTTAACTAAAGGTAGAATTACTTTTAGATTTTAGGCCTTGTAGCTCAGTAGTAGAGCAGTACCCTGAAAAGGTATGTGTCGTAAGTGCGATTCTTACCAAGGCCACCATCAACAAGTTTTACGCATCGAAATATAAAAATTATTTTGATAACTAGTATTTATGGATAAAAAAATTGGACTCTTTTGGTTAAGGGATGATTTTAGAATTACCAAAAATAATGCACTTATTGAAGCAACGAGGCTTCATGACCGAGTTGTTGTTTTTTATTTGTATAAAGAGAAATCATACAAACAACAAGAGGCTCAAAAATGGTGGCTGAGTAAATCTCTTTCTAATTTTAGAAAACAATTAAATCGTTTTAATATAAATCTTGAAATAGTTGAGACTAATTCATTTAAAATTTT
This sequence comes from uncultured Pelagibacteraceae bacterium, assembly GCA_902623395.1. Lineage (GTDB taxonomy): Bacteria > Pseudomonadota > Alphaproteobacteria > Pelagibacterales > Pelagibacteraceae > Pelagilacustribacter. The sequence continues at coordinate 5,183 of CACNTN010000017.1, forward strand.
CTTTGATAAGTTGATAAAAAAAAAAGATTTTTCAATTTATTGGAACAAAGTTTACGAACCAGACTATTTAAAATTTGATGAATATTTATTAAATACCCTCAATAGTAAAAATATCTATAATAAAAGATTTAAAGGTAATGCTCTAAATGAAATTAATGAAGTTAAAAAAAATGATGGTACTCCATTCAAGGTATTCACACCTTTTTGGAGAACAGCTGAAAAATATTATTTAGAGAAAATACCACCAAAAGAGAAAATAATAAAAAAATGTGAAAAGAAAATAAATTATTTTAATAACGTTATTAATCCAGAAAAAATATTACCTAAAAAACAATGGTTTAAAAATTTTGAAAAAATTTGGTCTCCGGAAGAACAAAGTGCTTTAAAAGAATTAAAAAATTTTATAAAAGAGAAAATTAATAATTATGCTGAGGGACGTAATTTTCCTAATATAGTTGGGACATCTAAATTATCTCCATTTATAAAATTTGGTCAACTCCATGTTGAAACAATATGGCACGAATGTATAAAAAAAAATCAAAAAAATATTGGAACATCAAAATTTCTTACAGAGATTGGTTGGAGAGAATTTAATTATTCATTAATAAACCATTTTCCCCATATGTTAAGAAATAATTATTCAAAAAAATTTGATAGGTTTCCATGGGAAAAAAACTCTAAATTTTTAAATGCTTGGAAAAAAGGATTGACTGGCTACCCGATAGTTGATGCGGGAATGAGAGAGTTGTATTCTACCGGATGGATGCACAATAGAGTGAGAATGATAGTTGGTTCATTTTTAGTTAAGCACTTACTAATTGATTGGAAAGAAGGAGAAAAATATTTCAAAAATTGTTTATTAGATTATAGTCCTGCAAGTAATGTTGCTGGGTGGCAGTGGGTTGCCGGCAGTGGCGCAGATGCTGCTCCTTATTTTAGAATATTTAATCCAATCTTACAGGGAGAAAAATTTGATAAAGAAGGCGAATACGTAAAAAAATGGGTACCTGAATTAAGAGATTTATCAAAAAAATTTATCCATAAACCTTGGGAGCACAATGATAAAAAATTTAAATTAGGAAGAGATTATCCTTACCCAATAGTGAAGCACGAGGAGGCTAGATTGAAAGCTTTAAATGCATTTAAAAAAATTTAAATTTAAATTTTTCCGTGACAATGTTTAAATTTTTTTCCAGATCCGCAAGGGCACTTTTCATTTCGTCCAACTTTTTTTTCAGATCTGCTCTCTTTTGTTTTGTCATGATTATTCTCACTTTTTTCTTCATTTGATAAAACAATATTAAGGTTTAGAAGAAATTTAATTAAATCATTTTTTATTTTAAGTAATAGTCCTTCAAATAAAACAAATGCTTCTTTTTTAAATTCAGATAAAGGATCCTTTTGGCCATATTGTCTTAAACCGATAACCTGTCTTAATTGTTCTAAGTATTGTAGGTGCGATCTCCATGAAAAATCAATAATTTGTAAAAATATTTTTTTCTCCAAATTGTTATTTTCGCTTTCACCTAAAATCTTGACTCTAGATTTTCGCTTCTCTGTATATAAATTTTCTATTTTTTTGTTGAATTCAGCCTCTTCGAGTTTTCCAAATTCTAGCATCTCTTTGTCATTTACGATATTACCAGTTATATTCCTCATTTCCGTAATGTAACTTTTTTCATCCCCAGATTTTTGGAAATTTACTCTTACTGAATTTAAATTAATGAGTATTTCATCAAAAAAATCTTTTAGAATTTCGTTTATATTATTTTCCTTTAAAATTTTTAATCTTTGAGAAAATATTACTTGTCTTTGATCATTCATCACATCATCGAATTTAATTAATGTCTTCCTGATATCAAAATTTCTACTTTCAACTTTTTTTTGTGCTCTTTCCATGGCTTTATTGATCCACGGATGATCGATAGACTCATTTTCTTTTAAACCTAACTTTTTAAGCATTCCATCAATAGAGTCGCCTCCAAAAATTCTCATTAATTCGTCTTGCAGGCTTATAAAAAAGATTGTGCCCCCAGGATCGCCTTGTCTACCAGACCGGCCTCTTAGTTGATTGTCTATTCTTCTGCTCTCGTGCCGTTCAGTACCTATTATGAATAATCCACCTAAACTCTTTACTTTTTCTTCATTCTTTTTGATTTCTTTTTCGTCCTCTTTTTTTCCATCATAAAAAAAATCTTTGTTTCCACCTAATTTTA
>CACNTN010000018.1 GCA_902623395.1 uncultured Pelagibacteraceae bacterium
CATCTTTTAAAAATATCTCTGTTGATTTGATTAATAATGAATTTTCAATCCAAAAAAATAAAAAAATTTTAATTAATGGAAAAAAATTCGATGCAACTAATTTATTCAAATTTTTTAATAATGAAAACTCTGATAATATATTTGAAAGAATAAATAGTGACATTGAAATTAATTTTTCAAATATCAAAGTCCCAATGTCTGAAAAGTTAAGAAATTTTAAATTAATTGGAGAAATCAAAAAAGGTAAATTTGTTAAAATTTCTTCAAAGGGAGATTTTGGTGGAAATAATTTTTTAGATATATCTATGAAAAAAGACAGAAGCAGTAATAAAAAATATTTAGAAATTTATTCTGATCTTACGCGACCTTTATTAACAGAATACAGTTTTTTTAATGGACTTTCCGGAGGAAAATTACTCTTTAACTCAATTATAGAAAATGAAAAATCTAATTCTAAACTCAAAATTGAAAATTTTAAAGTTGTTAATGCTCCTGGAGTAATCAAATTATTATCTTTAGCTGATTTAGGAGGTTTAGCAGATTTGGCTGAAGGAGAGGGTTTGTCTTTTGATATTTTAGAAATTGATATGGAAAAGGATAAAAATTTTTTAAAATTAAATGAAATATTAGCACTAGGACCAAGTGTTTCAGTACTAATGGAAGGTTATCAAGATGCAAATGGCTTAACAAGCATAAGAGGAACTTTAGTTCCAGCAAAAACGATTAATAAAATGATTTCAAAAATTCCTGTAATTGGAAATATAGTCATTCCTAAAGAAGTTGGGGAGGGCTTATTTGGTATAAGTTTTAAAATGAAAGGTCCTAAAGACCAAATTAAAACAACTATTAATCCCATTAGGACATTAACACCAAGGTTTATTCAGAAAATAATTGATAGAAATAAAAATACTAAATAATCTTCACTAAATAGTGTTTTTTCTTTCCATAAGAAAGTTTTAAAATATTCTTTTTAAAATCTATAGGTAAAAGAATTTTTTTTTCGTCTTTGATAATAATATCGTCAATTCTAATACCTTTATTTGATATTGCTCTTCGTGCTTCACTTTTTGAAGGTAAAATATTATTTTTTGCTATCAAATCTAAAATATTAACTCCTTTTTTAATTTCAATCGATTGAATTTCGATTACAGGTAAATCTGAACCCATACCTTTTTTTTCAAAAGTTTCTTTTGCAGTATTTGCAGCTTTTTTCGATGCCGCTTTACCATGAAGAATTTTAGTAGCTTCATTAGCTAACAAAATTTTTAAATTATTTATATTTTTTTCTTTTTCAAAAATTTCTTTTAAATCCCTTAGATCGATTTCGGTAAAAAAATTTAAGAATCTTTTAACATCTTGGTCATCTGTATTTCTCCAAAATTGCCAATAATCATATGGTGAAAGCTGATCTTCATTTAGCCAAATAGCTCCAGTTTCTGTTTTACCCATTTTTGCTCCAGATGCTAAGGTAATTAATGGTGTTGTTAGTCCATAAGCTTCTTTTTGATATATTCTTCTTATCAATTCCACACCATTCACAATGTTACCCCACTGATCTGAACCTCCAATCTGTAGTAAACAGTTATTGTTAATAAATAATTTATAAAAGTCATATGCTTGCAAAATCATATAATTAAATTCCATATAACTTAAGGATTGTTCTCTTTCCAACCTTAGTTTAACACTATCAAATGTTAACATTTTATTTATTGTAAAGTGACTTCCGATATCTCTTAAGAATTGAATATAATTTAGCTTTGTTAACCATTCAGCATTGTCCACGAAGATGGGCGCAACTTTTCTATTAGATGTTTTTAAAATATTTTTAAAAACTCTTTTTATACTTTGAATATTTTTTTTTATTTGTTTTTGCTCTAAAATTTTTCTTGTTGAATCTTTACCTGAGGGATCACCGATTAATGTGGTGCCTCCACCAAGAAGAACTATTGGTTGATGACCATGTTTCTGCATTAATTTTAAAATCATAATTTGCAAAAGGCTTCCAACATGCAAGCTGCTTGCTGTACAATCAAAACCAATGTAACCAGATATTGATTTTTTATTGCAAATTTCACCAAGTTTATTAAGATTGGTACATTGATGAAGATACCCTCTTTCTTGCATTTCTTGTAAAAACATATTTTTCATAGTGATATTTACTTAAGCAACTATTATACAAAAATTGTTATAAATAAATAAAAATATGCATAAAAAATGGATCTGTTTAGGTTTAATGAGTGGAACTTCTGGAGATGGTGTAGATTCTTCAATCATTGAGACTAATGGTGTAGATCATTATGTTTCAATTAAAGACAAGTATTTTGAATATGACACTGATATTTATAAAGATATTCACAGTTTGAAAGAGAAAATACACAGAATTGAACATTTAAAAACCTTTAGTGAAGAAATCAGTAATTTAGAGAGAAGAATAACAATTTTTCATGCAGAAATAATTAAAGAATTGAATATTAGTGATGAAACAATAGTTGGTTTTCATGGTCAGACTATTTATCACAATTCTAAGGAAAAAATCTCTAAGCAATTAGGAAATGGAAATTTATTAAACCAATTAACAAAAAAAAATATTGTGTTCAATTTTAGAGCTAATGATATTTTAAATGGAGGAGAAGGCGCACCTCTAACACCAATTTTTCATCAATTAATCACAAAACAAAATAAAATTAAATTACCGGTTTGTTTTTTAAACATAGGGGGAATTTCTAATATTACAATTATTGATAATAATGATTTTTCTGAAATGACTAGTAGAGATATTGGACCAGGAAATTGCCTTATTGATAGCTGGGTGAGAAATAATTCTAATAAAAAGTTCGATCTCGATGGGCAACTTGCAATGAGTGGAACAAAAAATGAAATAATTTTTGAACAAGCGCAAGAGCTTTATATAAATAGAAATAACAAAAAAAAACTATCATTAGATACAAATGATTTTGATATATCCTTTGTAAGAGGTTTAAGTCTCCAAGATGGTACATCAACTCTAACAGATTTTACGGCAAGCATAATCGGAGAAGAATTATCTTTATTGCTTAATAATTCTAAAGAAAAAAATTATACCTTGTTACTTTGTGGTGGAGGTAGAAAAAATAAAGTTTTGATTAAAAAAATAAAGGAACATATATCAACGAATATCAATTTAAAATTAATTGATAATTACAATATAAATGGGGATTTTATAGAGTCCCAAGCCTTTGCTTTTTTAGCTATAAGAAAAGTTTTAAATTTACCAATTACATTTCCAAATACAACAGGTTGTAGACAGCCTTGCCTTGGTGGAGAATTAATAAAAAATTAAATCAGCGCAGTCTTTTCTTTTAAGTATTTCTCGATTTCAATTGTCAATTCTTTTTCTTTATTTTTAAAAAAATGATTTGAGTTTTTTATTTTTGAAAAAATTACTTCAACGCCTTTTTGACTTTTAATCCTATTATCTAACTCAATAATACTTTCTTTTGAAACTAATTCATCATTTTCACTATAGATTACTTGACCAGAGGTTGGACAAGGCGCTAAGAATGAAAAATCATACACATTCGGTTGTGGTGACACAGCTATAAAATTATTTACTTCGGGACGTCTCATGATTAACTGCATACAAATTAAAGATCCAAATGAAAATCCAGAAACCCAACACTGACTATAATCTAAGTTTTGTCTCTCAATCCAATCTAACGCAGCTGCTGCGTCGGATAATTCTCCTTGTCCATTATCAAATACACCATCACTTTTACCTACACCTCTAAAGTTTACTTTAATTACTGAAAAACCATTTTCTAAAAAAATATTATACATAAGTTGCACTATTCTATTATTCATAGTTCCTCCATATTGAGGATGAGGGTGAAGCACTATTGCGACAGGAGAACCAAATTTTGGATTTTTATAATACTTTGCCTCTAGTCTTCCTGCTGGCCCAGGTATAAAAATTTCTAAACTTTTAGGTTTCATAATTGATAATGATTATTATTTTTAAAAAAAAGTAATGTTTTATAGCACGTTTTTATGCGTCAAATAATTTTTTTTAAATCATACTAAATTAGTAGGAATTAAATTAAAAATGCTGTATTACAGCGATAATTTATGAAACTAACTTCTAAAGGCAGATACGCTGTTATGGCAATGGCAGACCTTGCTATGTTCAAGGATGCAGGCCCTATTAGCTTGACTGATATATCTTTGCGTCAGAATATTTCATTAGCTTATTTAGAACAAATATTCATCAAGCTTAAAAACAAGAACTTAGTTAAAAGTATAAGAGGTGCTAAAGGAGGTTACATTTTAGACATCCCACCTGAAAACATTAAAATATCAAATATAATTGACGCCGTTGATGAGGAAGTAAAAATGTTGAATTGTAAAAAAGAATCTAAAAGAGGTTGTAATAATAAATCTACAAAATGTATCACGCATAACTTATGGGACGAACTAGATCAACATATAAATAATTTTTTTGAGAAGGTAAAATTACAAGATTTACTAAAAAAAAATCAAACTTTAAATAAATGAAAACAGAAGATTTAAAAAATAATAAAGAATATAAATACGGTTTCACCACAGATGTGGAAAATATAAGATCTCCAAAAGGTCTTAGCGAAGAAACAATTAAGTTTATATCCAACATAAAAAAAGAACCTAAATGGATGTTAGAATGGAGACTAAAAGCTTTCAATAGACTAAAGGTGTTAAAAGAACCTGATTGGCAAAAACCAAAATACCCAAAAATAGATTATCAAGATTTATATTACTATTCAGCACCTAAAAGTGCGTCTGAAAAACCAAAAAGTTTAGAGGAAATAGATCCAAAAATTTTAGAAACTTACAAAAAACTTGGGATACCTTTAGACGAACAAAAAAGATTGAATGGTATTGCGGTTGATGCTGTTTTCGACTCTGTCTCTGTCGCTACTACTTTTAAAGATGAGTTAACTAAAAAAGGAATAATATTTTGTTCAATATCAGAAGCTATTCAAAAACATCCTGATCTTGTTAAAAAATATCTTGGTTCAGTAATACCGTTAACTGATCATTATTTTGCAACATTAAACTCTGCCGTTTTTACAGATGGATCCTTTGTATATATACCGCCTTACACAAAGTGCCCAATGGAGCTGTCTACTTACTTTAGAATAAACGCATCAGAAACCGGCCAATTTGAGAGGACATTAATTATTGCTGATAAAGGAAGTTATGTAAGTTATTTAGAAGGTTGTACAGCACCAATGAGAGATGAAAATCAACTCCATGCCGCAAATGTTGAATTGGTAGCTCTTGATGATGCTGAAATTAAATATTCAACAGTCCAGAATTGGTATCCAGGCGACGAAAAAGGAATTGGAGGGATATATAATTTTGTTACAAAAAGAGGGGCTTGCAGAGGTAAGAATTCTAAAATTTCTTGGACCCAAGTGGAGACTGGATCAGCAATTACATGGAAATATCCTAGTTGTATTTTACAAGGAGATAATTCAATAGGAGAATTTTATTCTATAGCGATTACAAATAATTTTCAGAAAGCAGATACTGGAACAAAAATGATACATTTAGGTAAAAATACTAAAAGCAAAATTATTTCTAAAGGAATATCAGCAGGAAACGCAGATAATATGTACAGGGGTCTTGTAGAAATTAAAAATAAAGCAATTAACTCAAGAAATTATACTCAATGTGACTCTCTTTTAATGGGCAATAAGTGTGGGGCACATACTATTCCTTATATAAAAAATAATAATGCAACTTCAACAATTGAACACGAAGCAACAACAACTAAAATTAATGAGGAACAACTTTACTATTGTAACCAAAGAGGATTAGATCAGGAGGAAGCAGTAAGTTTAATTGTGAATGGGTTTTGTAAAGAAGTTTTACAACAATTGCCTATGGAATTTGCGGTAGAAGCCCAAAAACTTGTGGCTATTAGTTTAGAGGGAAGTGTTGGATAATGTTAAATATTAAAAATTTAGAGGCAACAATTGACAATAAGCACATTTTAAAAGGCTTAAACTTAAATATCAAACCAGGAGAAGTCCATGCAATTATGGGTCCCAATGGATCAGGCAAAAGCACTTTAGCTAATGTGTTATCTGGAAAGTCTGGTTATGAAACTAAAGGTGATATTAAATATAATGGAGAGATTTTAAGCGAACTCTCTACCGAAGAAAGAGCACAAAAAGGAATTTTTTTAGCATTTCAATATCCTTTAGAAATACCCGGAGTGAATACAAATATTTTTTTAAAAACTTCTTTAAATTCAGTTAGAAAAGCTAATGGTGAAAAGGAATTAGACACTCTAACTTTTTTAAAATTAATTAAGGAAAAAGCATCTGAGCTTGGTATTGATGAAAAATTTTTATCCCGTCAACTTAATGTAGGTTTCTCAGGCGGAGAAAAGAAAAAAAACGAAATTTTACAGATGAAGCTTCTTCAACCAAAATTAGCAATTTTAGATGAGACTGACTCAGGATTAGATATTGATGCGCTGAGAATTGTTGCTGATGGCGTAAATTCTTATAAAAATAAAGAAAACGCTTTTTTAATTATTACACACTATCAAAGACTCTTGGACTATATAAAGCCTGATTTTGTGCATGTTTTATCCGATGGCAAAATTATAAAAACTGGTAATGCAGATTTAGGGGTTCAATTGGAAAAAACGGGTTACTTAAATATAGTTTAAATGAAACAATATTACGATTTTAAAATTGAAAAGATTAAAAATCTTTCTCCGGAAGAAACAAATGTAAGAAAAAAAAACCTTGATCTTTTCAATCAAATTGGTTTTCCTAATAAAAAGGACGAGGATTGGAAATTTTCGGATTTAAATTCAATTTTAAGTGAAAATTTTAAGAATATCGTAAATAA
>CACNTN010000019.1 GCA_902623395.1 uncultured Pelagibacteraceae bacterium
TAAGTAAGACAGCGTAGGTTTACGTGTTCCACCTCCGGTTAATATTGCCTGGGTGCTCTTTTCATCAAAAGTTACTGGAATTCTACTATTCAAGTCATTTAATAATAATACTCTAGATGACAAATAATTTGTTTCAACAATACGTCCAACTAAATATTTATTTTGAGTAACAGGCATTCCTTTTATAATTCCTTCTTTGCTTCCTTTATTAATTATTATTGATTTCAAAAATGGACTATTTCGATCAACTAGAACCTTAGCTAGAACTATTTTTGAAACTTTTTGTACGTCCTCTGTATCTAGAACTTTTTTTAAGTTTTTATTTTCATTAGATATATACTCTAAGTTTAGATCAAGAGATTTATAACGCTCTATGACTTGTCGTAATTCCTCGTTTTCTTTTTTTAAGTTAAAATGACTTGAAATTCCTTGATTTATACTTGGAAACAATCTAGTTGGAGCAGAAGCTAAGTAGGTTACTCTATAAACTATATCATTTATAAAACCTCTCGCTGTTTTTACTGCAGTAAATCCATAAACATCTAGAAAAAAAACTACTAGAGCAACGATTATAAGAGAAAAAATTGAAAATCTTTGAGTTGCTCCTCTTTGTAAAAGAGCAGAACGAAAAGCTATACTAAAATCATCTCTACTAACTGACATGTTTTCGGTAAAGACAAATTAATATTCAGATAACATTGTAGAAAACAATTCTTCATTTTCTAAAGCTCTACCAGTACCAATAGCCACGCATGATAAAGGGTCATCAGCTATTGTTACAGGTAAACCTGTATCTTGAGAAATTAATTTATCTATATTTTTTAATAAAGCGCCACCACCAGTAAGCACTAGACCCATATCAATTAAGTCAGCTGATAATTCTGGCGGAGTGTTTTCTAAAGCTTCTTTAATACCTCCCAAAATCTGATTTAGAATTGGCATAATCGCTTCACAAGCATCCTTTTCTGTTAGTTCGATTTCTTTTGGTGTTCCTGATCTTATGTCTCTACCTTTCATTAAGAATGTATTATTTGACGATGGAATTGCCGTACCTATTTCTTTTTTAATTTTCTCAGCGGTAGAGTCTCCTATCATTAAATTCATTTTTTTTCTCATGTATGCAATGATTGATCCATCTAAAGCATCACCTGCAACTCTAAGTGATTTTGAATAAACTACTCCACCTAAAGACATAACCGCAATTTCAGTAGTACCACCGCCAATATCAACTACCATTGATCCGGTAGCTTCTGAAATGGGTAAGCCTGCTCCGATAGCAGCTGCTATTGGTTCTTCAATTAATTGAACTTTTCTTGCTCCTGCTGCAAGAGCTGAGTCTTGAATAGCTTTTCTTTCAACTGGAGTAGAGCCAGTAGGCACACAGATTAAAATTCTTGGATTTGCAAATGCATTTTTTTTGTGAACTTTTTTAATAAAGTGTTTAATCATCTCTTCGGTGACAACGAAATCTGCAATTACACCATCTTTTAATGGTCGTATTGCTGAAATATTGCCAGGAGTTCTCCCTAACATCGTTTTTGCTTCGTCGCCTACTGCTAAAACTGATTTTCTTCCTCCATCCTCAATAACGGCAACAACAGAAGGTTCATTTAATACTACTCCTTGTTCTTTCAATACTACTAGCGTATTAGCTGTTCCTAAATCTATAGCCATGTCCTGAGACCATAATGAAGATAGACCTGTTAAACCTTTAAACATACTTTCCTTTCTATATTTGGGCGCTTAGATTTTCGTCATCTGGCGCTGTTTTTTTTCTTTTAATTATTAATTTATTTAACGCACTTAAATAAGCATTAGCTGAAGCAACTAATGTATCGGTATCTGCAGCTTGACCAACTGTGGTTTTACCTTTTTCTTCTATTCTCACGCTTACTGTTGCTTGAGCATCAGTACCTTCTGTGACTGCATGTACATTATATAAAAGAAGTTTAACATCATGAGCATAAAGTTTTTTTATACATTTAAAAATTGCATCAACAGGACCATCTCCAGTTTCAGATGCACTTTTCACCTCACCAAAAATTTCTAAGGTCATTTCAGCTTTTTGAGGCTCACCAGTTCCAGCAAATACTTTTAAAGATTTTAATTTGATAACATTGTCTTCTGTTACTAAACTATCATCAACTAATGCGGCTATATCTTCATCATAAATATGTTTTTTTTTATCTGCTAAGACTTTAAATTTGCCAAAAGCAGTATTGACTATATCATCAGTGACATCTACATAGCCCATATCAGATAATTTATCTCTAAAAGCATGACGACCTGAATGTTTTCCCATTACTAAGGAAGTTTTTTTTACTCCAACACTTTCGGGTGTCATTATTTCATAAGTGTTTCTATTTTTTAACATACCGTCTTGATGAATACCTGATTCATGAGCAAAGGCATTCTTTCCTACAACTGCTTTATTAAATTGAACAGGAAAGCCGGTAGCATTCGATACAACTTTAGAAGCTTTGCTTAAAAGTTTTGTGTTTATATTTGTAGTGTATGGCATTAAATCATGTCTTGTTCTCATAGCCATTACAACTTCCTCAAGAGCAGCATTGCCGGCTCTCTCACCAATTCCATTAATTGTGCACTCAATCTGCCTTGCGCCTGCCATAACACCTGCTAATGAATTAGCAACAGCTAATCCTAAATCGTTGTGACAATGAGTTGATATAATTGCCTTATCAATATTTGGAACTTTGTTTAACAATGTTTCGATAATTTTTTTAAATTCAGATGGCACTGTGTATCCAACTGTATCAGGAATATTTATAGTTTTTGCTCCACATTTAATTGCAAGTTCAACCGTCTTACACATATAATCCATATCTGTTCTTGTTCCATCTTCACAAGACCACTCAACATCATCTGTAAATTTTCTAGCGTAGCTAACACTCTCTTTAATGGCTCCTAATACTTCATCTGGAGATTTATTTAATTTATGTTTCATATGAAGAGGGCTTGTAGAAATAAAAGTATGTATTCTAAAATTTTTTGCATGTTTTAATGATTCATGGCATGCGTCTATATCTTTTTTTGTTGCTCGAGCTAAACCAGCTGGGATGGATTTTTTTAGAGTTTTGCTTATTTCTGTAACAGCTTCATAGTCCCCTGGTGAAGCTATTGGAAAACCGGCTTCGATTATATCAACACCAAGCTCATCAAACACTCTAGAGATTTGCAGCTTCTCTTCTAAACTCATCGAAGCGCCGGGTGATTGCTCACCATCTCTCATGGTAGTATCAAAAATTATTATTCTATTTTTATCACTCATTTTTAAAACTCTTGATAATTCAAAAGTTTCTCATAATACAATCAAAGATAGAATTTGCAAATGTTTATACTTTTAATATTAGAGATTTTAAATCAGATTGGGTTAATTCTTGTCTTTATCTACCAATTTATTTTTACCAATCCACGGCATCATCGCTCTAAGCTCTTTACCTACTTTTTCGATAGGATGTTTAGCTAAATCACCTCTCATCTTAAGGAAGTTTTTTTGACCTGATTTATGCTCGTCAATCCATTGTTTGGTAAACTTACCAGATTGAATATCTTTCAATACTTCTTTCATTTTCTCTTTAGTCTTACTATCTACAATCCTTTTACCTGAAACATATTCGCCATACTCGGCGGTATTTGAAATTGAATAATTCATATTCGCAATTCCACCTTCGTATATTAAATCAACTATTAATTTTACTTCATGTAAGGTCTCAAAGTAAGCCATCTCTGGTGGATAACCAGCCTCTGTTAAAGTTTCAAAACCATTTTTAATTAATTCGACTAAACCTCCACAAAGAACTGTTTGTTCTCCGAATAAATCTGTTTCGCATTCATCTTTAAAAGTTGTTTCAATTATACCAGACTTTCCCCCACCAATTGCTGAAGCGTAAGACAGCGCAAGATCTCGTGCTTTTCCAGAGCTATCTTTATGTACTGCCATTAAACATGGAACTCCGCCACCTTTTTGATATTCGCTTCTTACAGTATGGCCTGGACCTTTAGGGGCGACCATGAATACATCTAAATCTTTTCTGGCATTAATTAAATCAAAATGAATATTTAAACCATGAGCAAAAGCTAAGCTTGTTCCTTGTTTCATTCTTTGTTCGATATGATTTTTGTAAATATCTGATTGAAGTTCATCTGGAGTTAACATCATTACAACATCTGCCCAAGCTGCAGCATCTGATAGTGACATAACTTTTAAACCTTCACTTTTGGCTTTCTTTACACTAGAAGATCCTTCTCTTAAAGCTACAACAACTTCTTTAACTCCGCTATCTTTCAAATTAAGTGCATGGGCATGTCCCTGACTTCCATAACCAAAAATTGCAACTTTCTTATTTTTAATAAGATTTACATCTGTATCTTTTTCATAAAACGTTTTCATTGTTTAACTCCTATTGTGTAAAAACTTCCTCACCTTTAGTCATCGCTACTGCACCTGTTCTAGAAACGCTTATTAGTCCTAGCGGTTTTAAGGCAACAACTAATTTATCAATTTCTCTTCTTAAAGCAGTTACTTGAATAACAAAAGACTTTTTTGTTTTATCCAAGATTAATCCGTTATATTTTTTACATAATTTCTTTGCTTTATCCAGTTTTTTTGTAACTCCAACTACTTTTAATAATGCTAATTCCTTAAATAGAATTTTAGGATCATTCCTAGAAAAATCTGCCACTTTATGGACTGGAATTAATTTTCCAAGCTGTAGCTTAATCTGTTGAATAACTTCAGGAGTTCCTTTAGTAACAATTGTAATTCTAGATAAGTGTTGTTTTTTATCAACTTCAGCTACTGCTAAAGACTCAATATTATAACCCCTCCCAGAAAATAAACCAATTACTCTTGCTAACACTCCAGCTTCATTATCTACCCATACAACAATTACATGGTAATCTTCTTTTCCAAATTTTGTTGGTTGACTATAAGCTGATTTTGGTTTTGGCATTAAACTAGAGTTTTTCCCTCATCTGAAACTTCTTCTTTTTCATCTTCTGGCCCAAGTAACATTTGGTTATGTGGTTTTCCTGAGGGTATCATTGGATAACAATTTTCTACTTTATCGACTACACAATCAAAAATTACAGGTTTATCTATATTAATCATTTCTTTTATTTTTTCGTCTAATTCGCCTGGAGTTTTTGCTCTTATTCCAACAGCGCCATAAGCCTCGGCTAACTTTACAAAATCAGGTAAAGCTTCCGTATAACTTTCTGAGTAATTTTTATCATGAAGGAGTTCTTGCCATTGCCTTACCATTCCCATGTACTCATTATTTAATATAAAAATTTTAATAGGCAATCTATATTGTATTGCTGTCGACATTTCTTGAATATTCATTAGTATTGAAGCTTCACCAGCAATATCCACTACTAATTTTTTTGGATGAGCTATTTGAACACCAATAGCAGCAGGCAAACCATAACCCATAGTTCCGAGTCCCCCAGAAGTCATCCATCTATTAGGCTTATTAAATTTATAGTGTTGAGCAGCCCACATTTGGTGCTGTCCAACTTCAGTTGTTATAAAAGTATCTTGATCTTTAGTTAATTCATATAGTCTTTGTACAGCATACTGTGGCTTAATCTTTTCTTTACTGTTAATGAAGTTTAAAGATTTTTTTTCTCGCCATTTATTTATTTGACTCCACCATTTAGCTGTTTTTTGTTTGTTCGAGTCAATAAAGTTTTTATTTTTTTCTTTAAATCTTTTCATAACTGCTTGTAACAATTCTGTTACATCGCTTGTTATTGCTAAATCAACTTTAACATTTTTCCCTATAGAAGATGGATCTATATCAATATGAATTTTTTTTGATTTTGGTGAAAACTCATCTATCTTTCCTGTTATTCTATCATCAAATCTTGCTCCAATATTTATCATCAAATCACAATCGTGCATTGCATTATTAGCTTCATATGTTCCATGCATACCAAGCATTCCTAAAAATTGTGGATCATCACCAGGATATGCTCCTAATCCTTGCAAGGTAGAAGTGATGGGAAAACCAGTTAGTGAAACTAGTTCTCTTAAAAGTTCACTAGCTTTCGGGCCTGAATTTATTACCCCGCCACCTGTATAAAAAATAGGTTTAGAAGATTTTTTTATCATCTCAATAAAACTATCTACCTCTTTCAAATTTATTTTTTTAGAAAGAGCACCATTCAATTTTTTTTCTAATTTGTTTTTACTTACTTTATAAATACCTTTATTAAATTGAATATCTTTTGGTATATCTACCAAAACTGGTCCCGGTCGACCTGTTGTAGCAATTTTAAAAGCTTGATCCATGATATCTGCTAAATCATTTACATCTTTCACTAACCAATTATGTTTTGTGCATGGTCTTGTTATTCCTGTTGTGTCACATTCTTGAAATGCATCTGTTCCAATTAAATGAGTAGGAACCTGTCCAGAAATACACACGACAGGAATTGAGTCCATGTAAGCATCTGTTAAAGCTGTAACAGCATTCGTTGCTCCTGGACCTGAAGTCACTAATAAAACTCCTGGCTTACCGCTTGATCTTGCATAACCTTCTGCAGCATGACCTGCGCCTTGTTCATGTCTCGCTAAAATATGTTTAATTGATTTATGATTTTTTAATTCATCATAAATTGGAAGCACAGCTCCCCCCGGATAACCAAAAATAAATTCAACTTTTTGGTCTTCTAATGCTTTAAATACTATT
>CACNTN010000020.1 GCA_902623395.1 uncultured Pelagibacteraceae bacterium
CTAAAAAAAATTTTAAAATAAAAAATTTTAGAATTAAAACAAATAAAAGAGCCGATAAACCTAGAGTTGGTAATTTGATAAAATCAAATTTAAAAATTTTAAAAATATTGGTTTACGTATTTTTTTTTAACAAAAATGTATAAATTTTTAAATCAATTATTTAAACTTATATTTGTCTCTAAGTTTAGATTTTTTCTTCCAAGAAAAAATAATGTCGTAATATACGATATTCATAGTATTGCTTTTGCAAAATTAATCTTTAAAAAATTTGAATTAATTCACACGCGGTTAGAAGAAATTAATATAAGTGTATTTTTAATTTCTATATTTAAATATGGTTTTAATAATTTAAGTTTTAATTATAGGAAAACATATTTAGATTTCATTAACCCAAAAATAGTTTTTACGAGCATTGATACAAATTTTGGATTTTATTCGCTCAAAGAAAGATTAAAAGAATATACCTTTATTAGTGTTCAAAATGGTATGAGATTAAAAAAGCATTATGATGAATTCCAACTAAATAAAAAGAAGATAGGTAAGAAAATAACTACAGATTATATCTTTACTTTAGGAGAAATTGACAAAATCCAGTTAAAAAAAATTTTTAATGCTAAAATTGAAGTCATAGGTAATATTTTTAGTAATAGTATTAATATTAAAAGAGAAAAGAAAAGAAAAACGATTGTTTATATTCAACAAGCCTCTCTGCCTTTAAAAAAAAATCCAAAGAATTTTGCAGAAGCTCATCAAAAAGATATTTTAAATCAAGAGATTCATTTGATCAACTTTACTTATAATTATTGTAAAAAAAATAAATATAAATTTATTATATTTATAAAAAGGCAAAATACAAAAAGCTTATTAAAAAAAGTTACGAATTTAAATGATTTGAATTTTAAAAGTTTTTCCCAAGATAAAGAGATTGGATATAAAATATTAGATAATTCAAAACTTGTAATTACACCTTTTTCTACTTTAGGATTTGAAAGTATAGCTAGAGGAAATAAAACTGTTATTCTTCCCCCAAAAAGGGCTTTAAATTTAAACGATAGCTGGTTTCCCTCTATCAGCGAAAATTATTCCAAGAGTAAGTTAAAGAAATATTTCTTATTTGGAAAGTTGACTGAAAAGCAATTTAATAATCATATAAATAGAATTATTTCAATGCCAAGAGCTACTTGGAAGAAAACTGCATTAAAAATTTCTAAAAACGTATTATTTTACGATGCAAGAAATAAAAAATTGAGATATGTAATAAATAGTGTTCTCTCTTTAAGGTAAATAATGATATCAAATCTATAGCAAATATTTACTAAAAATTATTTCCAGTGCACAAATCAAGCCAATTGAGCTATTAGTACCGGTCAGCTACACGCGTTGCCGCGCTTCCACATCCGGCCTATCAACGTAGTGGTCTACTACGGCTCTATAGGAAGAACTAGTTTTGAGGTGGGTTTCCCACTTAGATGCTTTCAGCGGTTATCCCTTCCATACTTAGCTACCCGGCACTGCAGCTGGCGCTACAACCGGTCCACCAGTGGTATGTTCATCCCGGTCCTCTCGTACTAGGGACAAATCCTCTCAATTCTTCTACACCCATGGCAGATAGGGACCGAACTGTCTCACGACGTTCTGAACCCAGCTCACGTACCACTTTAATTGGCGAACAGCCAAACCCTTGGGACCTGCTCCAGCCCCAGGATGTGATGAGCCGACATCGAGGTGCCAAACACCCTCGTCGATATGGACTCTTGGAGGGTATCAGCCTGTTATCCCCGGCGTACCTTTTATCCGTTGAGCGATGGCCCTTCCACTCAGAACCACCGGATCACTATGACCGTCTTTCGACTCTGCTCGACTTGTCAGTCTCGCAGTCAGGCAGGCTTATGCCATTGCACTCTACGAACGATTTCTGACCGTTCTGAGCCTACCTTCGCACGCCTCCGTTACTTTTTGGGAGGCGACCGCCCCAGTCAAACTACCCACCATACAATGTCTTGCTGCCGGATTACGGCAAGCAGTTAGATGTCAAGAATAATAAGAGAGGTATTTCACTGGTGACTCCGTTTAAGCTGACGCCTAAACATCAAAGTCTCCCTCCTATGCTAAACATATTATTCCTAACACCAATATAAAGTTGTAGTAAAGGTGCACGGGGTCTTTCCGTCTAACCACGGGAACTCCGCATCTTCACGGAGAATTCAATTTCACTGAGTTGATGTTGGAGACAGCGGAGATATCGTTACGCCATTCATGCAGGTCGGAACTTACCCGACAAGGAATTTCGCTACCTTAGGACCGTTATAGTTACGGCCGCCGTTCACTGGGGCTTCAGAAATCAGCTTGCACTGATCGCATTAACCTTCCAGCACCGGGCAGGCGTCAGACCCTATACATCCACTTACGTGTTAGCAGAGCCCTGTGTTTTTGATAAACAGTCGCATCTCCCTAGCTTGTGCCACCCACTTTTAGTTGCCTAAAAAAGGGTCCTCCTTCTTCCGAAGTTACGGAGGCATTTTGCCGAGTTCCTTCAACATCATTCTCTCAAGCGCCTAATTATACTCTAATAATCCACCTGTGTCGGTTTCGGGTACGGTCTAATGGTGGAGCTATTTCCTGGGACTTTTTCGCAGCTAACTCAATCCATTAAGAGTTAACAACTTACAAAATCCGTCACTTCCACCTGGTCAAGGAATATTAACCTTGTTTCCATCGTCTACGGCTCTCGCCCTCGACTTAGGGACCGACTAACCCTGCGCGGATTAACCTTGCGCAGGAACCCTTGGATTTTCGGCGACAGAGTTTTTCACTCTGTTAATCGTTACTTATGTCAGCATTCGCACTTCTGATACCTCCAGGATCCCTCACGGGTATCCCTTTACAGGCTTACAGAACGTTCCGCTACCAGATACAATTTCCAAAGAAATTATAAATCCACAGATTCGGTACATGATTTGAGCCCCGTTACATCTTTGGCGCAGAAACTCTATTAGACCGGTGAGCTGTTACGCTATCTTTAAAGGATGGCTGCTTCTAAGCCAACCTCCCGGCTGTTTAGGAATCTCCACATCCTTTCACACTTAATCATGATTTAGGGACCTTATCTGGTGATCTGGGCTTTTTCCCTTTCGACCATGGACCTTAGCACCCACAGTCTGTCTGCTGAGGTAAAATGTTTGGCATTCGGAGTTTTATGAGGGTTGGTAAAGATTTCTCTCCCCTAGCCCCTTTAGTGCTCTACCTCCAAACATTAATTTACTCAACGCACTACCTAAATAGTTTTCGCGGAAAACCAGCTATCTACGAATTTGGTTGGCCTTTCACCCCTTACCACAAGTCATCCAAAGACTTTTCAACGTCAACTGGTTCGGTCCTCCGGCAAGTGTTACCCTGCTTTCAACCTGCTCATGGTAAGCTCATTCGTTTTCGGGTCTAATTCATACAACTTACGCCCATTTAAGACTCGCTTTCGCTACGCCTACACCTTACGGCTTAAGCTTGCTGGATAAATTAAGTCACTGACCCATTATACAAAAGGTACGCCGTCACTCTAAAAAGAGCTTCGACTGTTTGTAGGCATACGGTTTCAGGTTCTATTTCACTCCCCTAATAGGGGTTCTTTTCACCTTTCCCTCACGGTACTAGTTCACTATCGGTCACTGAAGAGTATTTAGGCTTAGAGGGTGGTCCCCCTATGTTCAAACAAGATTACACGTGTCCCGCTCTACTCAAGAACAACATTAAGCATTACCCCTACTGGACTATCACCTTCTATGGTTAGTTTTTCCAAACTATTTAGGTTATCTCAATATTGCTACTGGCCTATTCCGCGTTCGCTCGCCACTACTAACGGAATCTCAATTGATTTCTTTTCCTCCGGTTACTTAGATGTTTCAGTTCTCCGGGTTAGCTCTTCAAACCTATGAATTCAGTTTGAAGTACCACATAAAGTGGTGGGTTGTCCCATTCGGAAATTTTCGGATCAAAGCCTGCATACAACTCCCCGAAACTTATCGCAGTATACCACGTCCTTCATCGCCTTTCAGTGCCTAGGCATCCGCCATACGCCCTTAAACGCTTGATTTATGCACAGAAAATAATTTTTTTCTGTCTAAATTAAATTTTTATTAAATATTCATCTATTCGAATATTTTTAGATTGTTCATCTATTCGAACAATCGGATATAGATATTGATTGATTGTTCATACTGATTGAACAATCAAAATTGATATTCATTATTTACAATTTAAAAAAACTAAAAGTGTCATTGGTGGAGGATAGCGGGATCGAACCGCTGACCTCCTGAATGCAAATCAGGCGCTCTCCCAGCTGAGCTAATCCCCCGTGAAAAATGGTGGGCCGAGGACGACTCGAACGTCCGACCTCACCCTTATCAGGGGTGCGCTCTAACCACCTGAGCTACCGGCCCCCTAAGCATTTATGAGACACTTTAATTTATAAGAAGAGAAATGAGGACGGCCACATTAACTTAATTTTTTAAGACCAAAAGAAATTTTTGGTCTTCCTTAGAAAGGAGGTAATCCAGCCGCAGGTTCCCCTACGGCTACCTTGTTACGACTTCACCCCAGTTGCTGATCGTACCGTAGTCAAAGGTATTAGCTTTGCCTTAAGGTGTAACCAACTTCCATGGTGTGACGGGCGGTGTGTACAAGACCCGGGAACGTATTCACCGCGGCGCGCTGATCCGCGATTACTAGCAATTCCAGCTTCATGCACTCGAGTTACAGAGTACAATCCGAACTGAGGTACATTTTAGGGATTAGCTAAGAGTCGCCTCTTTGCATCCCATTGTAAGTACCATTGTAGCACGTGTGTAGCCCAACACATAAGGGCCATGAGGACTTGACGTCATCCCCACCTTCCTCCAGCTTATCACTGGCAGTTCTTTTAAAGTGCCCAACTAAATGGTGGCAACTAAAAGTAGGGGTTGCGCTCGTTGCGGGACTTAACCCAACATCTCACGACACGAGCTGACGACAGCCATGCAGCACCTGTGTTTCGTCCAGCCAAACTGAAAAGACTAATCTCTTAGTCTCGCGACGAACATGTCAAGTGTTGGTAAGGTTCTGCGCGTATCTTCGAATTAAACCACATGCTCCACTGCTTGTGCGGGTCCCCGTCAATTCATTTGAGTTTTAACCTTGCGGTCGTACTCCCCAGGCGGTGTGCTTAATGCTTTCGCTGCGACACTGAAAAATATATTTCCAACGTCTAGCACACATCGTTTACGGCATGGACTACGAGGGTATCTAATCCTCTTCGCTACCCATGCTTTCGCTCCTCAGTGTCAGTAGTGACCCAGTAAGTTGCCTTCGCATTTGGTGTTCTTTCTAATATCTACGAATTTCACCTCTACACTAGAAATTCCACTTACCTCTATCACACTCTAGCTAAAAAGTTTTGATGGCAGTTCCAAGGTTGAGCCTTGGGATTTCACCATCAACTTTTTTAACCACCTACGAGCTCTTTAAGCCCAGTAATTCCGAACTACGCTAGGTCCCTTCGTATTACCGCGGCTGCTGGCACGAAGTTAGCCGGACCTTCTTATTCGGGTACAGTCATTTTCTTCCCCGACGAAAGAGTTTTACAACCCAAGGGCCTTCTTCACTCACGCGGCATCGCTGCATCAGGGTTTCCCCCATTGTGCAAGATTCCCCACTGCTGCCTCCCGTAGGAGTCTGGGCCGTGTCTCAGTCCCAATGTGGCTGGTCTTCCTCTAAGAACAGCTATTGATCGTTG
>CACNTN010000021.1 GCA_902623395.1 uncultured Pelagibacteraceae bacterium
TTAGTTTATTTATGAGTTTTTCAATATCAGATCACCAAAACTCGAAAAGAGTGCGCGTAATTAAATTCAAAGAAAGTGACTTAGACAGATTAGTTTTCCCTTTTAAAAAACACTCAATATTATCGTTAGAGTACAAGCCTTTCTCAAGATTCAGTTTAGCTAAAAGTTTAGATGAAGTATTTGAGAACAAGCTAAGCAAAACTTTAACAGAGATACTTAATGATCGTAAAACAGGGACTGCAATTATAGAGCCCGAAATTGATAATAAAAAATTTGACAAAGATTTTTTAGTAAAGCTATCAACCGGTCTAGCTTATTTGGTCGGTAATCCAAATTTTGATTCTATGACAGGTAAATATTATGCAAGATTTCATGTAAAGCATCAAGATAGTAGTGATTCTTATCTCAGAAAGGCTTACACAAATTTAGATCTTCATACTGATGGAACTTATGTTAAAGAAAAAACCGATTGGTTGATAATGACAAAAATGGAGGAGAGTAATGTAAGTGGGGGAGAAAGCGTTATTCTTCACCTAGATGATTGGGAGCACCTAGATGATTTAAGCAATGATCCTATTGGACAAGAAAATTTTACGTGGGGTTCACCAAAAAGTAAGAATGTAGAATATAAAGTCGAACATCCAGTATTTACAAAAGATAGAAATGGTAAACCAATTATTTCCTATATTGATCAATTTCCAGAACCAAAGAATATGGATCAAGGTCTTTTTCTTCAAAAACTTTCTGACGCTTTAGAGGAGAGCAAAAACAAAGTAAGCTTTCCATTGCCAGTAGGATCTACAATTTTTTCTAACAACTATTTTTGGTTGCACGGCAGAAAGGCTTTTAATGAGCATACTGGTTTATCAAGAGAATTGTTGAGAATTAGGGGAACTTTTTTTAATTAATATAGCTTCATTTTAAATTACAACTGTTGACTCTCAGCTGTCATTCATTTTTAATACTTTTAATTAATTAATTAATTAACAGAGGAAAATAATATGTTTAATAATTTGAAAAAATTAATTAGCTTAGTTTTCGCAACTGTTCTTTTAAGTTCAATCTCATCAACTAGTTTTGCAATTGATAAGTTACACTTCATTATCGGTGGTGGTGCTGGTGGTGGTTGGGATGGAACTGCTAGAGGAACTGGTGAAGCCTTAACTAAAGCTGGTTTGTTAAAAAGTGCTTCATATGAAAATATGTCAGGTGGTGGTGGAGGAAAAGCTCTATCTTACATAATCAATTCGAAGCCAGAAGGAACTGTATTAGTTCAATCAACACCTTTAGTGTTAAGATCAATTACTAGACACAAAGGTTACGTTAAAGGATCTGGTGTATTATCTTACAAAGATGTTAAACCAATTGCTGGTGTAATAGGTGACTACGGTGCAATCGCAGTTGCTAAAAATTCACCATACAAAAACTTTAAAGATGTAGTGGATGCTTACAAAAAAAACCCTAAGTCAGTTAAAATGGCTGGTGGTTCTGTAAGAGGAAGCATGGACCATTTAATTGGTGCACTTGCATTTCAAGAAGCTGGCGCAAACCCTAACGACGTAGTTTATGTGCCTTACGATGCTGGTGGTAAAGCTTTAGCAGGACTTTTATCAGGAGAAACTCAAATTCTTTCAACTGGTTTGGGAGAAGTAATGGGTGCTAGAGACCAAGTAAGAATTATTGGTATTACAGCTCCTAAAAGAGTAGGTGATGCTCCAGAAGTTCCAACTCTAAAAGAACAAGGATACGATGTTCAGTTTGTTAACTGGAGAGGTTTCTTTGCTCCTAAGAGTATGCCAAGTGGAGATGTTAAGAAGATCGCTAAAATGTTAGGCGATGTTCAAAAAACTCCAGAGTGGGAAACAGTTAGAAAAAGAAATGCTTGGGTTAATATTTATAATCCAGGAAGTAAATTCGACAGTTTCTTAAAGAAACAAACAAAAGAAATGACAAAGTTAATGAAAAAACTAGGTGTTATCTAGTTAGTTAACTTAGAGGAAGAGCAGTGAAAATAAATTCAGTTAAAATTATTTCGCTGCTCTTCTTTGTTTTATCTGTATTTTATTTATACACCGCTCATCAAATACAAGTTTTCGCCTTCGATGAAGGCGCACCTTTTAATGCAAAAACCTTTCCTATTTATTTAGGTTATGCGGGGATGTTTTTCTCTGGACTAAAAATTGTTTTACCAGATCAAAAACCCATAGAAGTTGATCCCACATATTTAGAATTTAGAAAGACAATTTTATTAGTATTAACTATGATTGTTTACGGAGCAACAATACTTAAAGTTGGTTTCTTTTTATCAACTTCGCTTTTTCTGGTCTTTTCGTATTACTTTCTAGGAGAAAGAAGATGGAAATATATTATAATTTTCTCTTTTCCATTCGTTGCAATATTTATGTATCTCTTACACGGAGTGTTAGCCGTTTATCTTAGAGATCCATTATTAAAATATATAGGGATAATGGGATGATTGAGGGAATACTAATCGGATTAAAAACCGCTTTATCTTTTCAAAACTTAATGATGGTAATGATAGGCTGCTTTGCAGGAACTATTATCGGAATGCTTCCTGGTTTAGGCCCAATGACTGCAATCGCTTTAATGATTCCGATAACTTACGGCTTTGATCCAGCTACAGGTCTTATTTTAATGGCTGGGGTTTATTACGGCGCTGTTTTCGGTGGTTCAACATCATCTATTTTAATTAATGCACCAGGAGTCCCTGGTACTGTGGCAACTTCTTTTGATGGTTATCCAATGGCACAACAAGGTAAAGCCGGCAAAGCTCTAGCAATTGCTGCTTACAGCTCTTTTGCAGGTGGAACAATTTCAGCAATTTTTTTATTAATAGCAGCACCGAGTTTATCTAAAGTTAGTTTGTCTTTTAGATCCCCGGATTATTTCGGTTTAATGATTTTAGGTTTAACTGCAGTAGCTGCCTTTTCTTCTAAAGGAAACTTTTTAAAAGCAATGATGATGTGTGTCTTAGGTTTAATGTTAGCATCAGTAGGTCAAGATACATTATCAGATATTCCAAGATTTACATTTAATACTATGAACTTATCAGATGGGATTAGTTTTGTTTTAGTTGTTATGGCAACATTTGCCATGAGTGAAGCTTTAACTATTATTATAAAAGGAAACGACCCTTCAAAAGCTGCAAAACAAATATCATTAACAGATCTAGGATCAATAAAAGTAAATAAAGAAGAGACAAAACAGATGGCCGCAACTATACCTCGTTCTTCTATCTTAGGATTTATTATTGGAGTATTACCCGGAGCAGGAGCAACAATTGCTTCTTTTTTAGCTTATGGAATGGAAAGAAATTTTGTAAAAAGTGAGGAAAAAGAAAAATTCGGTAAAGGAAGTGTGCAAGGTTTATCTGCACCAGAAACTGCGAACAATGCAGCATGTTCTGGTTCATTTGTTCCTTTACTTACATTAGGTATCCCAGGCAGCGGAACCACAGCAGTTATGTTGGGGGCTTTATTAGGATTTGGTATCCAGCCAGGGCCAAG
>CACNTN010000022.1 GCA_902623395.1 uncultured Pelagibacteraceae bacterium
CTAATAACAAGTATTTTACCACCTGGTTTTAATTTCTTAGTGGCACACACAATTCCACTTATTAATTCAGTAATTTCTTTATTTACGAAAATTCTTAAAGCCTGAAATGTTTTGGTACAAGGATTAATTTTACTTGAATAATTTTTTTTTTTGCTTTTTTCAATTATCTTTACTAATTCACTTGTATTAGTTATTTTTTTTATTTTTCTTTGATTAACTATGTTTTTAGCAATTTTTGCAGCTTCTTTTTCCTCTCCTAAGATTTTTATGACTAATTTTAAATCTATTTCAGTCAAATTATTAATTACTTCAAGAGCTGATACTTCATTGAGACCCATAGCCATATCAAGTTTTGTTTTGGATTTAAATGAGAAACCTCTATTTAAATTATCTAATTGAATAGAGGATAGGCCTAAATCAAATATTATTGTATCAACGTTTTTAGTAATTATTGTGTCTATTTCGCTAAATTTAACTCGATAAAATTTAAACCGTTTGGGAAATCTACGTTTTAATTTCTCTGCAATTGAAATCACATTTTCGTCTCTGTCAATTGCTAAAACTTTTGTTGATGAATATTTTAAAATTTCTTTAGAATAATTTCCTCCGCCAAATGTACAATCAACGAAACTTCCGCCATTTGCTGGTGTGGTAATTTTTAAGACCTCATTCATCATTACTGGAACATGGGAGAATTCCAGTGATGAAATTTGATTGATCATGTGTCCAATTTAGAAGCATTAAAATTTTTGTTTTCTTAAAAATGCTGGGATTTCAAAATCTTCTTCCTCGTTTAAATCTTGATCGAATAGTTGATCTGAGTCTGAGTTTTCATTCGCTTTACTCTCTATATTGTCATCATTTTCATAGCTTTGATCTTCGGAAAACAATTTTGGCGTGTACTCATCCAGATTACTGTCTAGTAATTCCGAATTTTTCTCATTATCGTCTAAATTGTTATTCTCAATGTACGATGCACTTTCAATAGAAACTCCTGATGGAATTTTTTCTGAATGAAAATTATTTTGAGTTGTAGATCTAACTAAATTTTCATTATTCAAACTATTTTCAACCTCATTGAAAGCATCATCCTTTTCCTCTAATTCATAACTCTCATCAAGTTTAAGTGCTGTAGCCCCATCAATAGAGTTAAAAGTATTATTATCCATTCTTGGATTATGAGAAAATAAATTTTCAGAGTAACCAGTATTTCTATTTTGGATCCGTGAAACCATATTAAGTACTGTTTTATTTTCATTTGTGTGGCCATCAAGTGCTGTTGCAACTATAGATACTCTTATTTTACCAGTCATACTCTCATCTTTAATTGCACCAAATATTAACTCTGCCTCTGGATCAACTTCTGCTCTAATTTTATTTACTGATTGATCTACCTCAAACAAGGTAAGATCATTTCCACCTGTAATATTAATTAAAAGTCCTTTTGCACCTTGAAGAGAATATTCGTCAATTAGTGGATTATTAAGAGCCATTTCAGTTGCTGCCATAGCTCGATTTTCTCCATCTGCTTCACCAGTTCCCATCATAGCTTTACCCATTGCACTCATTACTGTTTCAACATCAGCAAAATCTAAATTAATCATGCCCGGTCTTACCATCAAATCGGTAACACTTTGAACACCATGTTTTAAAACATTGTTAGATAAATTAAATGACTCCTCAAAAGTTGTATTCTCACTAGCAATCTTAAAAAGATTTTGATTAGGTACTACAATAACAGTATCTAAATGTTTTTTAAATTCTTCCAAACCCTCGAGTGCTCTTCTCATTCTTTTCGGTCCTTCATAAGAAAAAGGTAAAGTAGTTACACCTACAGTTAATATATTTAACTCTCTAGCTGCTCTTGCGATTACATGGGATGCACCAGTGCCTGTTCCACCACCCATACCTGACGTTATAAAAACCATATTTGCACCTTGAATATAATTAGTAATTTCATTCAAAGATTCGTCGGCTGCAGCTTGACCAATATCATGTTTAGCACCTGCTCCTAAACCTTTTGTTAAATTCATACCAATTTGAATTTTTGCATCTGCTTTACTCATTTTTAAATCTTGAGCATCAGTATTAACAGCAACAAACTCAACTCCCTCCATTCCAGAGTCAATCATTGCATTGATGGCATTTCCACCTGCTCCACCAACACCCAAAACTAATATTCTAGGTTTTAATTCTTTAATATCTCCTCCTCCAATATTTATACCCATCACAGTTCTCCCTTCTGTTTATTTTCCCATTTTAAATTAGATCTATTTTGATAAGCTTTTTTTCTTGCAACTACTTTAAATTTTTCAAAGTTTTTTGGCTCCCAAATTTGAAATGTTTTTCCAAGACCAACGAATAATACATTAGTTTTTATTTTTGCATGATTGAGTAATTTTAATGATAAAGATACACGTCCTTCTGTATCAAATTGTAAGTTTTCACTTTCAGATAAAATTGAAGTAGCAAAAAAATCTCTTTTTTCCTCAAACGGATTTAATGAGTCTATTGTATTTGAAAGTTTTTCTATTCTATCTTGTGAGCAAGCTTCCAGAGCAGCATGATTAAACGAAGGATAACTTATAAAACCGTTATAACCTAATGAACTTAAATGAGATCTAAAAGTTGCCGGCACAGAAACACGTCCTTTCTTGTCTATTTTGTTTTCGAAACTTGATAAAAACATTTTTTAAAAAACCTTTCATAAAATTAATATATTCCAATTTACTCTCCATAATGGGAATATTTGGGATAGTATGGGTTTTTAGGGTATAGTCAATAAGATTATATTAAATAAAAAGTACAAAAGTAGAACATTAAATTAAGAGGTTTTGCCAGATAATCTATAAGCCGGGTTCTGTCATTGAAGATATCATTTCTCTAGGCTTAAATTCACATTTAAGCTCAAGCGGTTAACCCAGAAGACTAACTAAAGACCGTTTTTTGTGTAAAAAACACTGTGTCTTCTCTATTTAACCTTGCTCCCAGTGGGGTTTGCCATGCGTTTTTTGTTACCAAAAAACCGGTGAGCTCTTACCTCGCCGTTTCACCCTTGCCTTGATAAGGCGGTTTATTTTCTGTGGCACTATCCCTGAAGTCACCTTCGCCAGTTATTAACTGGCACTGTGTCTTTATGGAGCCCGGACTTTCCTCTATTAATAATTAAT
>CACNTN010000023.1 GCA_902623395.1 uncultured Pelagibacteraceae bacterium
AAAATATCCAAGAAAATAAATATTTTTGGATTTAAAAATGAAGATCTTGGTCAATTTAACCTTGCTAATATTGAGCTTTTGGTCAAAAAAAATTTATTAGAAAAAAATTTGATAAAACCTCTATATTTAAGTTAAATTAATAAATTAATGAGTAACATAGAAAATAAGTGTAAAGAAAAAGGCGTAAGACTTACGGACCAGAGAAAAGTTATCGCAAAAATTTTATCTGAGTCCAAAGAGATTTACGGTTCTAAAGATCATCCAGATGTGGATGAGCTTCACAAGAGAGTCTCTCAAATAGATGATAAAATAAGCATCGCTACAGTTTATAGAACGGTTAAACTTTTTGAGGAGGCTGGTATTTTGATAAAACATGATTTTAAAGCAGGAAAAGCTAGATATGAAATAAATGATGACCACAATCATTTGATCGATATTAATAGTGGTGAGATAGTTGAGTTTGTAGATAAGGATATAGAAGCCTTACAAGTTAAAATTGCGAATAAGCTAGGATATAAATTAGTTGATCATAAATTAGAACTTTATGGATCAAAAATAAAAAAATAAATTGTATAAAAAAATTTTCATTAAAACATTAGGATGCCAGATGAACGAGTACGATAGTAATCGTATTTTAGATTTGGTAAAAAAAATTAATTATATTCCTACAAAAAACTTAAATGAAGCATGTTGTTACATTTTAAACACTTGTCATATTAGGGAGAAAGCTACTGAAAAAGTTTATCATGATATTGGAAGAGTAAAGAAGGCATTTAGAAAAAAAACAAAACCGATTGTTTTGATTGTGGGTTGTGTAGCTCAGGCGGAAGGTGATATCTTATTAAAAAAAGAGAAATACATAGATGCTGTTATCGGGCCACAATCATATCATCAAATTAATGACATTATTTCAAAGTTGGAAACAAAATCTAAACCAATTAATTATACAGAGTTTGAAGTTATAGATAAATTTGACAGTCTAAATTCTTTGAAAAACTCCAATAACAAAATTTCATCGTTTCTTACCATTCAAGAAGGCTGTAATAAATTTTGTAAGTTTTGTGTTGTGCCGTATACACGTGGAGCGGAATTTTCTCGATCAATTACAGAATTAGTTTTAGAAGCAAACCAATTAGTTGAAAACGGAGCACGAGAGATTACTTTACTTGGACAAAATGTAAACGCTTACAATAATCAAAATAATAAACTTTCACATTTAATTTTTGAAATTTCTAAGATTAAAAATTTAAAAAGAATAAGGTACACAACATCGCATCCAACAGATTTTACCAAAGATTTAATTGAAGCTCATCAAAGTTGTGAAAAATTAATGCCATTAATTCACCTACCTATTCAAAGCGGATCAAACAAGATATTGAAAGCTATGAATAGAAAACACACTATTAAAGATTACTTAGAGGTTATAAATAGTTTGATAAAAGTTAAACCAAATATAAAATTTTCAAGTGATTTTATAATAGGATATCCTGGCGAAACCTACGATGATTTTAAAGAAACCATTAAATTGATGAAAGATATTAAGTTCATTAATTCTTATTCCTTTATATTTAGCGCCAGACCAGGAACACCCGCTTTTAAATTGAAAAACATAGATCAAAAAGATGCAAAAGATAGATTAGTAGAATTTCAAGAAATTGCGGAGAAAGTAAAAATTCAATATAGAAAAAAATTAACTAACAAAACGATTAATGTTTTATTCGAAAATAAAATGAGGGATCAAAATAAGTATTTTGGACGAGACGAGCATTTTAACTCAGTTATTGTTGAGAGCAATGAAAATTTAACTGGTAAAATAAAAAATGTTAAAATTTTAGAGGGAAATCATATTACCCTTTACGGTGAAATTGTTACAAATTTAAACTATAATAGCTTCGCAGCCTAACTAAATGTCAGAAATAAGCAAACTAGAACAAAATCTTATTATTAAAAAAATTGATAACGAAACAGTGAACATATCTATAAGCAACAATGAGATGCTGTTAGCTATAGTGGGCCAATTTGATCAGAATTTAAAAAATCTCTCAAAATTAACAAGCACAGATGTGTATTTTAGAGGTAACTCAATAACGTGTAAAGGCGATAAAGAAAAACTATCAATATTTTGTAATGCAATAAAATTTTTAATAAATAAATATTTTTTGACGAATATTATTGAAAAAGAAGATATAGTTTTGTCAGTGAAAAAAAATTTTGAGATAGAAGAGTCGAACGTAAAAAGTTTTAAACAATTAATTAAAACGCCAAAAAAATCAGTTATAGCGAGATCTGAAAAACAATCAGAGTATATAAAAGCCTTAAAGGAAAACGAAATTATAATGTCACTAGGACCCGCGGGTACAGGTAAAAGTTTTTTAGCAGTTTCTGTTGCAGTTACATTATTGATGGAAAAAAAAATTGATCGAGTAATTTTATCTAGGCCGGCAGTTGAAGCAGGGGAAAAATTAGGTTTTTTACCTGGTGATATGAAGGAAAAAGTTGATCCATACCTAAGACCTTTATACGATGCTTTATACGAACTATTTGGTGCTGAAAAAATTGATAAAAAAATTGAGACCGGTGAAATAGAGATAGCTCCACTAGCTTTTATGAGGGGACGAACGTTAAAAAATTGTTTTGCAATTTTAGATGAAGCTCAAAACGCAACAGAAACCCAAATTAAAATGTTTTTGACAAGAATTGGAGAAAATTCCAAATTAGTTGTTAATGGTGACCCGAGCCAAGTCGATTTAATAAATAAATCTCATTCTGGTTTAATTAAATCAAAAAATATTTTGAAAAATTTAAAGGAAATTAAAATAATAGAATTTGATCATAATGATGTAATACGTCATCCACTTGTTTCAAAAATCATTAGAGCTTATCAAAATAAAAGCACTGATGATCAAAATTAATGTAATTACAAACAATATCAATTGGCTCAGTTACATCAAAAATCCAAAAAGCTATATAACTAGAAAAATCAAAAAAATTAATAAAAAAAGTGATGAGTTTATAAATAATAAAATTATTTGTACTTTATTACTCTCAGGAAATAGAGAAATAAAA
>CACNTN010000024.1 GCA_902623395.1 uncultured Pelagibacteraceae bacterium
GTCCTTGGCCACTAATATGGGGTTCAGTTTCTTTAGTAATTTTTAGTTTTTTAATGCTTCAAGTTGCAGGTCATCCCTGGTCAGTGACTTTTGCTTTTGGTTTGTGGGGCGCAAAAATTGCAAGTTTTTTAGGAATAGATGTTACTTCATGGGCTTATTGGCAACTAGAATATCCTAGTACTGCACTTGAAAATAGTGTGTTGGCCGATCCAACTACAGTTTCAAATATAGGTATTATTTTAGGAGCTTTAATTGGGTCTGCTTTATCAGGAAAAATTACAAAATTTACATCCGTTAATAAAAAATTGGTTGCAGCAGCAGTTGTAGGTGGTTTGTTGATGGGTTACGGAGCGAGATTAGCGTTTGGATGTAATATTGGAGCTTTATTCGGTGGAATTGCCTCTGGAAGTTTACATGGTTGGGTTTGGTTTTTATTTGCTTTTTTAGGCTCTATAGTGGGAGTAAAATCTAGAAAATATTTTTATTAATGAAAAAAATTTATTTCATCATAGTGACACTTTTTTTTGTAATTTTAATTTTAGAACACGATAATATGGGAGTGGCCTATAATCCTTTGTTTCATGTTGAAGGGGGTGACGCAGGAAATTCAATATCTATGCCATGTGGTCTAGGTGGTAGCCATAACCATAAACATTAAGAA
This sequence comes from uncultured Pelagibacteraceae bacterium, assembly GCA_902623395.1. Classification (GTDB taxonomy): domain Bacteria; phylum Pseudomonadota; class Alphaproteobacteria; order Pelagibacterales; family Pelagibacteraceae; genus Pelagilacustribacter. Next base: position 662 of record CACNTN010000024.1, read on the forward strand.
ATAGACTTGTTCAAAAAAAGAATATTTCTGTGCATTTTTTTACGTATTGACATAATAAAAAAATCTCTATAGCTTACATATCAGCGCCGAGTTATTACTACTTGCGGGCGCTTAATAAATCCTGCTAAAGCGTTTAAGTCTATTGACCACCGCTTTAGCCGGTGGTTTTTTTTTAGGTTAATCTAAAATTAAACCAGGTATTTGAACCATATTGTACACCTGGCATATGCCGAAGTACTAAAAAGGAGAAGATGAACAGAATTAAATTTCGTTCATTCTTCTCCAGAAAGACGGAGAGAAAATGAACGAAACAATAAGAGAAACAACAAGGAGGGAAATCCATGGCTGATTTCAAACATCCGGAAACTATTGGCTTACATGGTAGTGATTACAGAAGTGATCCTGCTACTACAGCAGTAGCAGTTCCAATTTACCAAACAACATCATACCAATTTAAAAATGCAGAAACTGCTGCAAATTTATTTGGTCTTAAAGAATTTGGTAATATTTATACACGTATAATGAACCCAACATGTGATGTGTTAGAAAAAAGAGTTGCAGCATTAGAAGGTGGTGTAGCAGCACTTGCAGTTGGATCAGGTCAAGCAGCATCAGCAATGTGTATACAAAATTTAGCACAAGCTGGAGATAATATCGTTGCTTCTACTGACTTATACGGAGGTACAGTAAACTTATTCAAAAATACCTTAAGACAGCAAGGTATTGAAGTTAGATTTGCAGATCCTGCTGATCCTAAAAACTTTGAAAAAGTAACCGATGATAAAACAAGAGCTTACTACGGTGAGTCTTGTCCAAATCCTTACCTTCGTGTGTTCCCAATCAAGGAAGTTTCAGATATCGGTAGAAAAAAAGGTATTCCTTTAATTATTGATAACACAGCTTCACCAGTAATTTGTAAACCTTTAGCTCATGGTGCTGCAATCGTAATGCACTCATTAACGAAGTATATTGGTGGTCACGGAACTTCAATTGGAGGAATAATTGTTGATGGTGGAAACTTTGACTGGATTAAAGATAGAAAAAGACAACCATTAATAAACGAACCCGATCAAAGTTATGGTGGTGCCGTTTGGGCAGATGCAGTTCCTCAATTAACAGGGGCTAACATTCCTTTTGTAATCAGAGCAAGAGTGGTTTTATTGAGAGACTTAGGTGCTCCTTTAAGCCCATTTAACGCTTTCCAAATTATTCAAGGCTTGGAAACAGTCGCTCTTAGAATGAAACAACACTGCAGCAATGCAGAAAAAGTAGTTTCGTTCTTAGAAACGCAAAAAAAAGTAAAGAATGTAATCTACCCTACTAATCATCAAGGTGAGATTAAAGAGAGAGCTAAGAAATATATGCAAGGTGGATATGGGTCATTAGTTGGAATGGATTTAGGTACTAAAGAAGCTGGTGCTAAGTTTATTGATAACTTAAAAATGTTATATCACGTTGCTAACATTGGTGATGCTAGAAGTTTGGCAATTCATCCAGCGACTACAACACATAGTCAATTAGATGACAAAGCGTTAGCCGCAGCAGGTGTTACACCGGGATACGTAAGGCTATCAATTGGCATTGAACATCCTGATGATATCATAGCAGATATTAAGCAAGCATTAGCTGCTTAGTAATTGATTTAGTGGCCCCAATTATTTATATTGGGGCCATCAGTCAATGATCAAACAAATTAAATCTATACAAATAAAAAAATTTATAGAAAATAATCCAGAGACTGTGTTATTAGATGTTAGAACAGATGATGAATGGAACACCTTTGGAAAACCAGATACTAAAGATCTTGGTATAAAATCTTTTTTTATTACAATTTCACAAGATCCGAGTTTTATAGATAACGTGAAAAAAAAAATAAATAAAAAAAATCGAGTTCTCGTAATATGTGCTGTGGGAGGTAGATCATTTATTGCAGCTAATCTTTTAGCAAATGAGGGCTATGATGCTTTGAACGTTTCCGATGGATACAATGGGAATGGTCAAGATCCAGGTTGGAAAAATTTAGGATTACCTTCTATTATAGATAACTGATTTTTTTGCTATATCTTCAATAAGGGAAGTTTTTTTTATTTTAGCTTTTAATGAAACAGCAATCTCTTTTGGATATTTTTTTACTATTTCTGATGTCTTTTTCTTTAGTGCAGTATTGGTTAATGATATTTGTTTTTTTACAACTGTGCAAAATTCAGACTTTGTTCTTTCAATAGACGAAATACAAGTTTCTTGCTTTTTACCAGGATTTACTCTTTCTGCATATGCAACAGCGTGCTCTAAAGGAGTTTTTCCTGTTTGTTTTTTAACTCCATAACTAACTGCTGAATTAAGAGAAGACTGTAATATTTTTCCGTTAGATGTACTAGTGCCGAGTAATGCTAA